>CAZLIE010000010.1:30557-50576 GCA_964559345.1 uncultured Terriglobales bacterium | reverse complement strand
CAGAGCACCTACATGCCTTTCCGGGTCAATGCCGGAGGCGTGATGCCGGTGATCTTTGCGTCATCGATCCTGAGTGCGCCCTTGTTCTTGAGTGGTTATTTCAAGAATTCACGGTACTTCGGATCTCTGTTTGACGCTCTCCGGGGCGGCGAGCCCCTGTACGAGCTTCTCTACATGATCGGCATCATCTTCTTCGCCTACTTTTACGTATCGATTATTTTCGATCCGGCGCGTGTGGCGGACGATATGCGCCGATACGGTGGGTTCATCCCCGGTATCCGGCCTGGCATCCGCACACGTGAATACGTGAATGCCGTCCTCACCAGGCTGACGCTGGTCGGAGGCATTTACCTGGTGATCGTCTCCATCATCCCGCAGTGGATGATTGGCGGCATTCACCTGAACCACCTGCCCTGGGTGTTCGGCAGCTTCTTCGAGCGCTTCCCGGCATGGTTCACCAACGGCCTCGGCGTGAACTTCTATTTCGGCGGGACCTCGCTGCTGATCGTCGTCGGTGTCGCTATGGATACCGTAAACCAGATCGAGGCCCAGCTTGTCATGCGCCATTACGAGGGCTTCACTCCGCGCAGCGGACGCATCCGCGGACGGCGCTGGTAGCGTGTCAGCAGCCTGGGAGGGAAGATGGCTTAACTGCCCGCATTCAGGGGCTGTGTCGGTTGAGAGTACCGCGTTTGTAGGCTATAATCAGAGATTGCGACAGCTCATCGGACGCTGTTCTTGTCCCACCCGCGGCTGCAACGTTCATCCCATGCCTGATGGTTCCGATGCCGTTCTCCGGGGCGCAAGGCGCACCAGAAACGAGCTTCTGGGGAATTCTGTCGGTTGCGAGAGTTTGGACTGATGGCAATCATGTGCAAGTCGGCCACTGAGATTGACAAGATGCGGAACAGCGGCCGTATTGTGCGTCAAGTTCTTGATGCTGCAGTAGCCGCAGTAAAGCCCGGGGTCACCACGATGGACCTCGAGAACGTCGCGGCGGCAAAGATTGAGGAACTCGGAGCCAAGCCGGCTTTTAAGGGCTACTACGATTATCCGTGCGTGCTGTGCACGTCAGTTAATCAGGAGATCGTGCATGGCATTCCTTCCGAGAAGCGGACGCTCAAAGAGGGAGACATCGTCTCGATTGACTGTGGGGTCGTGCTTGACGGGTATTACTCTGATTCGGCTGTGACGGTTCCGGTCGGCAATCACGTGAATCCTGAAATCAAGAAGCTTCTCGATGTCACCAAGGCATCATTGGACCGGGCAATCCAGGCGGCACGCATCGGCAGCACGGTCGGAGATGTCGGGGCTACAGTGCAGGAGATGGTCGAGGCCAACGGCTTCAGTGTTGTCCGCGAGTTCGTGGGCCACGGCATTGGAACGCGGCTGCATGAGGAGCCGCAGGTTCCAAATTACGGCACACGAGGGCACGGTCCGCGTCTGCGCGAAGGCATGGTACTTGCGATCGAGCCAATGGTGAACATCGGCAAGCCCGAGACGCGACTCCTGGACAATCGCTGGACGGCAGTCACGGTCGATGGCAGCTACAGCGCGCACTTTGAGCATTCCGTGGCTGTAACCAAGAGCGGCCCGGTGGTTTTGACCGCATAGCGGTTCGGCCTGTTAAAGAAAAAGTTTAAGGATCTGATTGAGTAAAGAAGACGCAATTGAAGTTATGGCGGTGGTGGTGGAGCCACTACCCAATGCGATGTTCCGGGTCGAGTTAGAGAACAAGCACCAGGTTCTCGCACATGTTTCCGGACGCATGAGAAAGAATTTCATCAAGATCCTGCCTGGAGATCGCGTAGCGGTGGAGCTTTCCCCTTACGACCTGAATCGTGGGCGGATCGTGTACCGCTACAAATAGCCGGTGCCACTGGCATCGATTTGAATTTCGAAATGGGAGTTTTGGCCAACTAAACAGGTGGCCAGCGAAGGATTATGAAGGTACGAGCCTCAGTTAAGAAGATTTGCGACAAGTGCAAGGTCATCCATCGCCGCGGGGTGGTGCGCGTGATTTGCGAGATTTCAAAGCACAAGCAGCGTCAGGGATAAGGAACCAATATGGCACGCATTGCAGGCGTCGATCTTCCGCGCAACAAGCACGTGAACATCGCGCTCACATACATTTACGGCATTGGTAATCCGCGCTCGGCACGTATTCTGGCCGCGGCCAATGTGGACACGCACAAGAAGGTACAGGACCTCAGCGAAGAAGAGGTCAACCGCATTCGCCAGGTCATCGAAAACGAGGGCAACGTAGAAGGCGATCTGCGCAAGGACATTTCGATGCATATCAAGCGGCTCATCGAAATCGGCTCCTACCGCGGGTACCGCCATCGCCGCAACCTTCCGGTTCGCGGGCAACGTACTCACACCAACGCTCGTACTCGTAAGGGTCCACGCAAGGGCACGGTAGCCAACAAGAAGAAAACGGCGGCGAAGACATAATATGGCGAAACCAGCAGCAGGCAGCGGTTCCACGCCCGAGAAGAAGGGCAAGAAGAAGCAGTTCAAGCGCAAAGAGCGCAAGAATGTCCCGTTCGGGTTGGCGCACATTCAGGCTTCCTTCAACAACACGATCGTGACTATTTCCGACAACGAAGGCAAGGTCGTGTCGTGGAAGAGCTCTGGCTCGCTTGGGTTCCGTGGCTCACGAAAGGGAACTCCTTTCGCCGCGCAGCAGGCGGCCATGAACGCCGCCAACCTGGCTCGCGATCACGGAATGCGCGCAATCGACGTCCGCGTGAGTGGACCTGGATCGGGTCGTGAGTCGGCGATCCGCGCGCTTGCAGCCGCGGGTCTTGAGGTGCGCAATATTCGCGACGTCACGCCGATTCCGCACAACGGATGTCGTCCGCCGAAGCGGCGTCGAGTCTAGTAACAATAGGCACTCGGAAATGAACTGTGCTCGATAGCAACATAAGTTTTCGGAGCGGGAAGAAGCGTTGCCACGCGTAAACCGCTCCACAATTGACACCCGAATTTTGGAGAAGAAATGGCACGTTATAAAGGACCAGTTTGCCGCCTTTGCCGACGCGAAGGCATGAAATTATTTCTGAAGGGCACGAAGTGCTTCACCGACAAGTGCCCGGTCGAGAAGCGCAACTTCGCTCCCGGACAGCATGGAAAAGACCGCAAGGCCAAGATCGTCGGCTACGGTCTGCAACTCCGCGAGAAGCAGAAGGCGAAGCGCATCTACTTCACTCTTGAAAAGCAGTTTCGTAATTACTTTGAGAAGGCTTCACGCGCCAAGGGCGTGACCGGCGAAAGATTGCTGCAGCAGCTCGAGACTCGTTTGGACAATGTGGTTTACCGTCTCGGTTTTGCAATCTCGCGGCGCCAGTCGCGCCAACTCGTCCGTCACGGACACGTTTCCGTCAACGGCCGCAAGGTGAACATTCCTTCTTATCAGGTCAGCGTTGGCGAAGAAATCGCTGTTCGCGACAACAGCCGCAAGATGACTGTGCTCGAGGTGGCCAAGGACTTTACCAGCCATCAACCCGCGGTAAGTTGGCTGAACGTCGATCGCGACCAGTACAAGGGCACCGTAACGGCACTCCCGACGCGCGCTGACATCAATTTACCGGTCAACGAGCAGTTGATCGTCGAGTTGTACTCGAAATAAGCCCGGGGGTAAACACGATCGTCTTCGCGGCCTTTCGTGTTAACTCCGGTTTGTAAGTAACTCTAAAACTCCGAAAGGAAAATCGGCGTGGCCGCCGCAAAATGCTTCGCGACGCTAGCCGCGCAGGAAAAATTCAGTCACTGAATTTCGAAAGGACACTAGAACATGCTCTGGAAGGGATTTCAAAAACCGAAGCGGCTCGCAGCCGACACCGATACACTTACCGACAAGTACGGTAAGTTTTATGCCCAGCCGTTTGAGCGCGGTTTCGGCACCACCATTGGAAATGCGCTCCGTCGCGTATTGCTCTCCTCGATTGAAGGCGCGGCCATCACCGCAGTCCGCATCGAAGGCGTTCTGCACGAGTTTCAATCGATTCCCGGTGTGGTCGAGGACGCGACCGACATCATCCTCAACGTCAAGCAGATTCCCTTCAAGTTAAATAGCGAAAATCCTAAGGCGATTTTCCTGAAGGCCGACCAGCCCGGCGTAATCACCTCCGGCATGATCGAAGCTGACGGAGACGTGGAGATCCTCGACAAGGACATCTACATCGCGACAGTCAGCGAAGGCGGCAAGCTCGACATGGAAATGCGTCTGAAGCGTGGACGCGGATATGTCTCAGCCGACAAGAATTTTGACGAGGATCTTGGCCTGGGTTTCATTCCCATCGATTCGGTCCACTCGCCTGTGCGCAAGTGCAATTACACGGTGGAAGCTGCTCGACTCGGTCAGATCACGGACTACGACAAGCTGACTTTGGAAGTGTGGACGAACGGCGCAGTGGCTCCGGCCGACTCGATTGGCCTTGCTGCGAAGCTGGTGAAGGACCACATGAACATCTTCATCAACTTTGAGGAAGAGCTCGAGAGCGAAGGCGCGGACGATCGCAAACCCGAGATTCGCAACGAGAACTTGAACCGCTCTGTCGAAGAGCTCGAGCTTTCGGTCCGTAGCTACAACTGTCTGAAGAACGCGAATATCCAGACCATCGGAGAACTCGTTCAAAAGTCCGAAGCTGAAATGTTGAAGACGAAGAACTTCGGGCGCAAGTCATTGAACGAGATCAAAGAGATTCTCGCGCAGATGGGATTGAGCTTGGGCATGAAGATCGACGAGCATGGCAACGCCATTCCCGGACCCACCAGTCATCTGCCGGTCAGCATTCCGATCGGCGGTTACGACATGGACGAGGAAGAAGAAGACGACGAAGACCTGAACGAAGAGCCAGCAGGCAACTTCTAAGCGCAATGCATCCATCGGCATTCGGCAAAGGCTGGGTGCCGATGGATAGCTTCGTTCCTGGCCACAATCGGCGATTATTTTGGAAATTAGGAAGAGACTATGCGTCACCTGAAAGCAACGTGGAAACTAGGACGTAATACGAGCCACCGCCGGGCGCTGCTGCGCAACCTGGTGAGCTCTCTGATTCTCGAAGAGCGTATCGAGACCACCGTCTCGAAAGCGAAGGCCATGCGTCCTCACGTCGAGAAGATGATCACTTTCGGCAAGCGTGGCGACCTGCACGCGCGCCGTCAGGCAGCCGCCTATCTGACGTCCCGCGAAGCCGTGGATCGTCTGTTCGCCGATGTTGCGCCTCGCTATGGCGATCGCAATGGCGGCTACTTGCGAATCGTTCGCACCGGGTTCCGCAAGGGCGACGGCGGCGAGAAGGCTTTCATCGAGTTGATCGGTTCGGAGAAGATCCTGGACGAACGCCGCGAAAAGCGTGCCGAAGTACGTGCCAAGCGTCGCGAAGAGATGGAAAAGGCGATGCAGGAGCAGCAGGCCAATATCGAAGCGAGCGGCGGCCCCGCTGCGGGAGAAGGCGGCCAAGGCGCCTCCGAGTAGCCAGACGAAATCCACGCGGATCTCGTCGGCAAATGACGTAACTGGCTCACTATGCTTTTATCCGGCATATTTCCTGCCATCACCACTCCGTTCTATCCTGACGGTCGGCTCTATCTCAAAAAACTTGAGCATAACGTCGACCGCTATTCGCGCACGCCTATCGCGGGAATGGCGGTCCTCGGATCGACCGGTGAGACCGTCATGCTCACCGAAGCGGAGCAACGTGACGTGTTGCGGGTGGCTGTGGAGGTTGCGGCGCCGGAGAAGGTGCTGCTGGCTGGCGTGGGACACGAGTCGGCCATTGATACCCTGCAATGGGCTGAGCATGCCGCCAAGCTGAATTACGACGTGGCGCTGGTGCGGACGCCCCACTTCTATCGTCCGCAAATGAAGCCGGAGAACCTGCTGGCCTTCTATCGATTCGTGGCCGACCGTTCGCCAATCCCTGTGCTGCTTTACAGCGTGCCTCCATTCACCGCCTACGATCTTCCCGCCGAAGTTGTAGCTGAACTCGCCGACCATCCCAACATCATTGGCATCAAGGAATCGAGCGGTAGCATTGAAAAAATTGCGGATGTCGTAGCCTGCACCCGGCACATACGCCGGACGGCAAATGCCACCGAGATCTTCAATGCATTCAACGGGCGCATGCTGGTCCGCGATCAGCAGCCCTCGAAAGAGCTGGTGAGCGTCGCGGCTCTGGCGGGTTCCGGAAGCGAGCAGACTTCGACGAGCTCTGTGGCTCCATCCAAGCCAGCAATCAAGCCCATGCGCAAGAAGGAAGTCGGATTCCAGTTGGTTGCCGGCTCCGCGCAGAAGCTGTTGCCATCCTTGCAGGCTGGAGCGCCCGGAGCAGTGCTGGCCTTTGCGTCGGCGGCTCCTACCGCCTGCTTCGAGGTTTATGCGGCGTGGAAAGATGGCGACATGGAGTTGGCTGAACTCAAGCAACAACGTCTTTTAGAGCCGGCAACTCGGATCGCGGGCCAGATGGGAATCCCAGCGCTCAAATACGCTCTCGATCTAAACGGATATTACGGTGGTCCTCCGCGCCTGCCGCTGCTGCCCCTCACAGGCGAACAGCGTGCGGAAGTTGAACGGCTTATGACGGAACCCATCCGTCTGCAGTAACCGCCTCCGCGTTTGACCTCAGCCTGCTTGCCTAAACTCCAGACGATTCAAATGAGCCCGGAGGCATCTCTAGTCGCAACCGACGATGAAACTACGCTCTCCGCCGCACGGTGTAATCGCGTTAACAGCTCTTCCAGATGACGCTGCTCGGTAAGGTAGCTGATTATCATCACGCGAATGACAGCCTTGCCCGCTACGCGAGTGGTTGAAATCCATTGCTTTCCATCACGCGTCACCGCTTCCACGATCGCATCGAGCGCGGTCGCGGAACGCTCTTCGGAGCCGTCCTGATTCTTCAAACGCAAATTCAAAATCGGCAGCATCGGTGGAAATGCCAGCTCAAAGTATTCGGAGTCACTAACCCGTTCGGCAAACCACTTCGCAAGTTGCACCTGACGATCGATGTGCTGCTCGTATGCTTGCCGTCCGTGCACTTGCAATGTGAGCCAAAGCTTCAAGGAGTTCATGCGGCGCGACCATTGCGTGCTGATCGCGAAATTGTCGGAGGCGATCGGGGTCTTGATCTTCGGCATGTAAGGAGTGGTCACGCCGAAGGTCGGCTTCAGGAGATCAGGATGGCAGGTGAGCACCACGCCTGCAGCGAATGGCATTGCTAGCCATTTATGCGGATCCATGGTGATCGAGTCTGCGAGTTCGATGCCGCGTACGAGGTCGCGATGCTTGTCACTGAACACTGCAGCCGCGCCGTACGCGCCGTCCACGTGCATCCACAAGCTGTGAGCCCGGCAGATCTTCGCAATTGCGGGCAAATCATCGACAGCGCCTGAGTTCGTCGTGCCTGCGGTCGCGACAACGCAGAACGGAAGTTTTCCCGCAGAGACGTCCTCGCGGATCGCGCGCTCGAGTTGGTTCACGTCGATCTGCACGCGGCCATTTACAGGGAGGCGGCGGGCCGCGTTGCGTCCGATTCCTAACAGGCCGGCAGACTTGTCCAGAGAGTGATGGGCCTCGCTCGATGCATAGAGGACTGGACTCCCGCCGACGGACTGCACACCTTCATCCATGAGGCTGGGAAACTTGGCCGCGAGCGCCAGCGCAAGCGCAGAGAAGTTGGCTTCATTTCCGCCGCTGGTGAATGTGCCGCCGAAAGGTGTGTCCCATCGGACGCGCTCGCCGATCCAGCGCAGTGTTTCTTGCTCGATCTTCGAGGCGAGCTGCGACCGCGCCATCGTGGCGAGTTGTGGATTGAGCGCGGCGACCAGGGCCTCGGCCAGCACTGCCATGTACGTCGGCGTCGGATTCATGAGGCCGAAGTAGTTGGCCGCCGGGACGTGGAAGCCCTTGTCGATCATCTCGCGGCAGAGATCGTCCAGCACCTGAGCCGCGTCGCCCGCAACCTCGGGAAGCGCGTGATTGAGTTCAGCGAAACTGCGCTGCGATTCAAGGAGCTGCACAGCGCGGCCGTCGAGCGACTCGAAATAGCTGTCGATGCGGTCGATCAGCTTGTAGCCAAGTTCGCGGCGTGTTTGCGAGTCGAATCTAAACTGCACCGGCGCTGCCTGCTTCTTCGGCTTCGTCCTGCGGTTTCACAGGGCGCAGTAGAGGGAAGAGAATGACATCCCGTATGGATTTTGAATCCGTCAGCAACATGGTTAGCCGATCAATGCCGATGCCTTCGCCACCAGCGGGTGGCATTCCGAAAGAGAGCGCGCGGATGTAGTCCTCGTCCATGGGATGGGCCTCTTCATCGCCACGCTTCTGCTCAGCCAATTGCTGCTCGAATCTTCTCCGCTGCTCTTCCGGATCATTCAATTCGCTGAACGCGTTCCCAATCTCCATGCCGCCGGCAAAAACCTCGAAGCGCTCAACCCAGTCGGGTTCATCTTTCTTATTTTTGGAAAGAGGCGAGATGGCAACCGGGAAGTCGTACAGAATAGTCGGCTGCCACAGATGCTCTTCCGCAACCGCTTCAAAGAGTCCGGCAATGGTTTTGCCGGTAGGCTCCGCTGGATCGTACGGCATGTGCGTATTCGCGCTATTGAACCGCTCGACAAGGTTGCGGACGGATGCAGCGCTGCCGAACTCGGACATTTGCGGAGGAGGGCCGCTATTCTCGGGCCAGTACTTGATGATGGCCTCTCGCATCGAGAGGCGCTGCCAATCCCCGAAATCGACTTCGCGTCCGTTGTACGAGACCAGTGTACTGCCGTTCACCTCGCGCGCAACATGAGCGAGCATCTGTTCGGATAATGCCATCATGTCGTGATAATTGGCATAGGCCTGATAGAACTCGAGCATCGTGAATTCGGGATTATGCTGCGTCGAGATGCCTTCATTGCGGAAGTTGCGATTGATCTCGTACACCCGATCGAGTCCGCCGACCACCAGCCGCTTGAGGTAAAGCTCCGGCGCGATGCGCAGATAAAGATCGATATCCAGCGTGTTGTGGTGGGTGGTAAAAGGACGCGCCGCCGCTCCCCCCGCAATTGGTTGCATCATCGGTGTTTCCACTTCGATGTAACCCCGCGCATCGAGAAATGAGCGGATCGCCTTTACGATCTTGCTGCGCGTCACGAACACTTCGCGGACTTCCGGACTCATCGTCAGATCGACATAGCGCTGGCGATAGCGCAGCTCGACATCAGAAAGCCCGTGATACTTCTCCGGCAGTGGCAGCAGGTCCTTGGCGAGGAAAGTAATGCGGTCCACGTGAATCGAGAGTTCATTGGTGCGGGTGCGGAACAGATACCCGGTCACCCCGATAAAATCGCCGAGATCAAGCAGTTTGTAAAGTTGAAATCCGGTCTCGCCAACGGCATCGAGCTTCACGTAAACCTGCAGACGCTGTCCGGATTGCTGCAGATGCGCGAATCCGGCCTTGCCTTGGCCGCGGATTGACATCAATCGGCCGGCGACCTTGACGTTTACCCGCTCGCGCTCAAGCTGTTCGCCGGGAAGCTCAGAGTACTTCGCGAGGATTTCGGGAATGGTGTGCGTGAATGCGAATTGGTGCGGATAGCTCTCCTGGCCGAGAGCTTCGATCTGCTTCAGCTTCTCGCGGCGCAGTTGATATGTACTCTCTTCGAAGGACACTCTGCGGGATCACCTATGTGGGAGGAACTGGAAATTATATCGAAGCAGCGCTGCGCACGAGATCGCCGCTCGCGCGCCAGACGATAGAATCTCTGGTGATGCCAAGCACCGACGAGATACGGATGCAGCGGGCGCTCGACGAAGCTGCGGCGGCGCAAGTCGCCGGCGAGGTTCCGATCGGCGCAGTGATCGTGAAAGACGGCGAGCTGATCGCGTCCGGCCAGAACCGGAACCTGCGCGATCACGATCCGTCCGCGCACGCGGAGATAGTCGCCTTGCGCGCTGCGGGAGCTGCGCTCGGCAATCATCGGCTCTCAGACTGCGAAATGTTCGTGGTGATCGAGCCGTGCGCGATGTGCGCCGGGGCCTTGGTGCACGCTCGGGTGAAGCGTCTGGTGTACGGAGCAAAAGATCCGAAGGCCGGAGCAGTGCATTCAGTGATGCAGGTGATGAATCATCCTCGATTAAATCACCGCATTGAGGTGACAAGCGGCGTCCTCGAGGATCGCTGCTCCGCCATTTTGCGCGACTTCTTTCGCAGCCGGCGCGTGCCGCAGACCTGAATCGCTATCGCGCCTTCACGCTTTCGCGCTGCTTGGCTGCTTCCAGCGGGCGTTGAGGCTCGGTCATGTTCACCGGGTCGAGTATCTCGGCGATTTCGCTTTCCTTCAGCAGCCCCTTGGAGCGGGCGATGTCGATGATCGAACGCCCGGTGGCAATCGATTCCTTCACGATCTCCGCCGCCTTCTGGTATCCAATGTAGGGATTCAGCGCGGTTGCTAGCGAAACCGTGCTCTCGGCATAGAACTGGCAACGGTCTTTATTCACGGTGATGCCGCTGACGCAAAACTTGTCGAACTGCCGCAATGCATTGGTCAGGATCTGCAGAGACCGCAGCACGCTGTATGTCATGGTGGGCATCATCACATTCAATTCCAACTGACCGGCCTGGACCGCGAGCGCCACGGCCGTGTCATTGCCAACCACCTGGAACGATACGATCGCCGCCAGCTCCGGCATCACAGGATTAATTTTCCCCGGCATGATCGACGAACCCGGCTGAAGCGCCGGGAGATAAATCTCGGCAAAGCCGGTGTTCGGTCCCGAGCTGAGCAGGCGAATGTCGTTCGAGATACGAATAACCTCAAGTGCCAAGTTGCGGATGGCAGAGGACACCTCAGCCATCGGCGCATTTGACTGCATCGCCCAGCGCATGTCGATCGCAGGCATCAGCTTTTGACGAGAGATGCGCGACAGATTGCCGATTGCCAACCCGCGATAGTCCGGATGCGTGTTGATACCTGTCCCGACCGCCGATCCACCGAGGCCGAGTTCGCGTAGGTCGTCGGAATTGCGGCGGATGTTCTCTGACGCCTTGCGCATCGCAACGGCGTACGCGGCAAACTCCTGCCCAAGTCGAATGGGAACGGCGTCCTGCATGTGCGTGCGGCCCGACTTCATTACTTCGTGGAATTCTTTGCTCTTTTTCTCGAAGCTGGATGCCAGTGAATCGAGCACAGGATAGAGTTCCTCGAGCTCAAGTAGCGTCGCCAGACGCATCGCAGTAGGGAACACGTCGTTGGTGGACTGTCCGTAGTTGACATGGTCATTCGGATGGACCTGCTTGTATTCGCCGAGCTTACCGCCCAGGATCTGTTCGGCGCGATTGGCGATCACCTCATTGGAATTCATGTGGAAGCTGACGCCAGCTCCCGCCTGGAAGACATCGACCACGAACTCGTCATCCCATTTGCCGTCGATCACTTCCTGCGCGGCTGCGATGATCGCATCTGCAACGCGCGGCTCCACGAGTCCGAGTTCCTTGTTCGCTTCGGCGGCGGCACGCTTGGTCATGGCAATCGCGCGGATCAGCGCAGGGCGGGCTCGCATGCCGGAGATCGGGAAGTTCTCGACTGCGCGAGCCGTCTGTACGCCGTAGTAAACGTCTGCGGGAATCTCTTTCAGACCGATGGAATCTTTTTCAGTGCGAGTAGCCGTGCTCGATAGCGAGGCCATGAAAACTCCTTTGATGGGGCGTACAGAACAGCGCAGCAGGCGCTAAGCAACCCTCGATTATAACCAAGGCGACTGGGCCCGGATTTAAGGTCAGTTGCCTTGTCCTGTGCAGGGGTCACACATTCTTGACAGGGTGAGCAAGTTCATACACTCTTCTCTGCACGTTTTGCGGAAGGAGAACAATGAAGACGAAACTGGCGTGCGTTCTGCTGCTGATAGCTCCTGCGTTCGCGGCATCCGGTCCAAGCGAACGTCAGGTGACAGATCCGAAATCCATCATCGCTCAGACGAATCCCAATGCCAAGCCGATTGGCGTTCAAGATCTTTTCCTCACTCGGCTCATCTACGACGCCGCATGGTCACCCGACGGAAAAGACATCGTCGTCAGCACGACGTTTACTGGTCGAGTGAATCTTTGGAGGGTTGCCGCCGATGGAAGCTGGCCAGTCCAGCTTACGCAATCTGACGATGTGCAATCGGATGATCACTGGTCGCCCGACGGCCGCTGGATCGCCTTCACGAAAGACACTGGCGGTAATGAGCTGTACGACATCTACACCATCTCGCGCGATGGCTCACGGCTTACCAACCTTACTAACACTCCCAATGTTCGTGAGCAATCTCCACACTGGTCGCACGATGGTAAGTGGATCGCATACGTTGTGAAAGCAAAGGAGGCGCCCTCTTACGACATCGGCGTAATCGACGTCGCCACTCACCAGATACGGAAGCTCACGAATGAGAAGGACCCGCAATTCACTTGGTCCGTGGTGGATTGGAGTCCGGACGGCAAGACTGTCTATGCAACCCGTGGTGATCTCGTCGGGACGAATTCCGATATCTATGCCATCGATGTCGCGAGCGCGAGTGCTGCCAACCTCACGCCGCACCAAGGCAAGGTGTCTCACAACGGGAGCGCGGTTTCCCGTGATGGGAGCCAGATTCTAATGGCGTCGAATCAAAAGGGTGGATTCGAAAATATTGCTTTGCTCGATGTGAACAGCAAGAAAATATCGTGGGTCACAGACACGCAGTGGGAATCCTCTCCCGGCGTCTTTTCCCCGGACGGAACGCATTTCAGCTATGCAATCAACGAGGATGGCCGACAGAATGTGTACCTGGGCGACCGGAATTCTCTGCAATCACGCCGTCTGAATCTCCCGACAGGCGTAAATGGGCTCTCGGGTGAACAGCACTTTTCGCCGGACGGCAAGCAGATGCTCGTTACGCACGCTGGCGCTAACACACCGAACGATCTCTGGATATACGACACTGCCACGGACCAAGCACACCAACTCACGCATAGCGCTTTGGCCAGCGTAGGCCCGCAGAACCTGCCGGAATCGCAGATCGTCCATTACAAAAGCTTCGATGGAAAGATCATCAGCGCCTTCCTCTACATGCCTTTCAATGCCAGGCGCGATGCTTTAAACCCCGTAATCCTGTACCCGCATGGCGGTCCCACGGGACAGACCGCCGACAACTTCAATCGCACCGTCAATGCGCTCGTCTCGCGCGGATACATCGTGATTGCGCCGAATCCGCGAGGATCGTCCGGGTACGGCATCGATTTCCAAAATGCCAATTACCAGGACCTCGGGAATGGCGACCTCAAGGACGATATGGCGGGAATCCAGTTTGTCCTCGACAGCGGGTATGGGGATCCGAAGAAAGTCGGCGTGACTGGCGGCTCCTACGGCGGGTACACGACGCTGATGGCCGCTGGCAAATATCCGCAGACGTTTTCCGCCGCGGTGGACCTGTTTGGCCCGCTCGACTGGTTTTCCATGATGAAGAATTCCGATCCCTTGCTGCAGCAGTACATCGTCGTGCTGCTAGGCGATCCCATAAAGAATCGGCAGATTTATCAGGACACTTCGCCGATCAAATATGTCCCGAACATCAAAGCGCCACTGCTGGTGCTGCAGGGTGAGAATGATCCGCGCGTTCCGAAGGAAGAGACCGATCAGGTTGTGGACATGTTGAAGAAGCGCGGCAACATCGTCGATGTGCACTACTACCCCGCGGAAGGCCACGGGTTCGCCAAGCGCGAGAACCAGATCGACGCCATTAACCGCACGCTGGATTGGTTCGCCAAGTATCTTCCCGCCGCAACCACGGCCCCTGCCGGACAGTAGAACGAAAGAGGCGTAAATGTTTTTTGGGAAATCGTGGAACGAGTGGATCTCGCAGTATTCGAGCAGTCACCAAAATCGGGTGAATCAGTTGTGCCACACGATTGGGATTCCGATGATTCTCGTGTCGCTGCTGATCTTCGTTGGCGCAATCTTCGTGCCTCGATTGTGGATGCTCGCGGCTGCGTTGTTCGTGGTCGGCTGGATCTTCCAATTCGTTGGCCACGCGTTCGAAGGCAAACGCTCGGAGTTTTTTCACGACTGGCGATTTCTCTTCGTGGGCGCCAGATAGTGGCTGGCGAAAGTGCGAGGACGAGCGTAAAAATTACCAGATCACTTCGGCAGAATACTTCCTTAGAAGCTCATCATTGCTGAGGATGGGTAGGTTTTCGTACAAGCTTTGAGCCACGATCGAAAGGATCGCGATGAATTAATGGAAGGATGCTCAGTCGGAAAACGTGTTCGGAGCGAATCGGCAGCACCTCGATTCGGTTCTCATACAAGTGCTTGCTCAAGTAGCTCTCAATCGGAGCTGGTAGATTCAGCTTCCCAACAAGCACTTTTGTAACAATCTCCCACAGGCTGGCGACGCCTACCTGAAGGTCGTTTCCCCTCATCCAGGTACAGCTCCCGAGCGCGACGGCTTAGCCCGTTGTCTGCGGTGATGGCCCACAGAAAAGCATCAGTATCCAGGAGGATCTCTCATTATTCGTAAAAGCTGTTTTCTATTTCTTTCGGAAGCGGATCGTTAAAATCGTCTGGCACTACGAAATCGCCCTTAGTTGAGCCGAGGGCGCGGTGGTCACGAGCCTGCTGCAAGCCGACTAGCTTGGCCCACGGGCTTGCCGGCTCTTTCGAGCGTAACTTCCTCGCCCGGAGCCAGTTGATCCACCAGCTTCGCCAACTCGGCGTTCTCGATGTTCACTGTCATCAACCTAAATCTGATCGAGAGCCGCTGGGAGTCAACGTTCTTCTATAACGATTCTGCAGGTTCGCCACGCCACTCAGTTATCATAGACTTGAATGTGCGCCGCCCTTTCACCTACTGCTTTTCCGAGCTCTGTTCGGCATGACTTCCAAACTGACGACGCGCGCCTCCGACCCATCGCCAACAAGGTACTGACGCAGCAACGACTCAACTTTGAAGACGGTGTGGCGCTCTACCGTTCTCCGGACATTCTGGCCATCGGTTGGCTCGCAAACCATGTGCGCGAGCGTATGTGGGGCAACACGACATTCTTCAATGTCAACCGGCACATCAATCCGACAAATGTCTGCGTCGCCGCCTGCCGGCTATGCGCCTTTGGAAGAAAGAAGGACAGCGAGGGCGCGTACACCATGGCACTCGAAGAAGCGTTTCAAACCGCAGCATCCGGATACTCAGAGGCGGTTACGGAGTTTCACCTCGTTGGCGGACTCCATCCTGATCTCCCGCTGCAATACTTTCTCGATCTGATCGCCGGGCTGAAGCAGCGCTTTCCACAAGTCCACCTGAAGGCATTCACGATGGTCGAAGTGGCATTCTTTGCCAAGCGCGCCAAGCTCACGATTCCGGAGACGCTGGCAAAACTGAAAGCCGCCGGCGTGGATTCGCTCCCTGGCGGAGGCGCGGAAATCTTCAGCGACCGCGTGAGACGCGTGATCTGCGACCACAAAATTGATGGTTCACAGTGGCTCGAAACTGCGCGGCAGGCCCACAAAATGGGACTGAAATCCAACTGCACGATGCTCTACGGACACGTCGAGAACGAAGAAGACCGTGTCGATCATCTCGTCCGTCTGCGAGAGGTGCAGGACGACACTGGCGGATTCCAGACTTTCATCCCGCTAGCGTTCCATCCCGAGAACACTGCGCTGCAGCACCTGCCGAAGACGACCGGCCTCTCCGATATCAAGCAGATCGCGATTGGACGTCTGATGCTCGACAATATTCCGCATATCAAGGGCTACTGGCAGATGCTCACGCCCAAGATTGCGCAGATCGCACTGCGATTCGGCGCGGACGATATCGACGGAACTGTCATTGAGGAGAAGATTTACCACGACGCGGGCGCCACTACACCGCAGGGAATGCGAAGAGAAGAGTTGGTGCGGCTGATCCGCGAAGCTGGACGGGAGCCGGTCGAACGAGACACTCTGTATCGTCCAGTAATGCGAACTGAAGATTCGTTTACGGTCGCTGTTTAGGTTCTGCGGCTCCGCTTCCGCTGAGCGTCTGCCCTTAAAGACAACGCTGCTATTTACGCTGGGTCTCATCCTACAGGTGTAAAATCTGCCAGTTGAAAGTGATTCGGCCGTAGCGGAGCCAAGCAGGAGAGCTCTGTCGGCCATCGAGGCGCGCATGAACATCGATTTCAGTTACAAGGCCTCCAAGAACCAAGAGACTGAGCGGGAAATCCAACAACAAACCGACAAGCTGGCTCGTCGCTTGCAGGTCTTTCGCCCCGATCTCGTTCATCTCCACGGCATTGTTGCTGAGAGCTCCCAGAAGGGCGGCGGAATCACTGTTTCATTGAATCTGCGCTTGCCATCAGGGCAGATGGCGTCGCAGAACACGGCGCCTACCGCGGTGGGCGCTGTCAAGGCCTGCTTTCATGATCTGATCCATCAGCTCAACGCCCACAAGGATCTTTTGAGAAACCGTCACCAGTGGCGCCGGAGATCGAAGGAGCACCGCAGCGTGCCATTCGAGGACACAGTCGCAGCGGTTCCCCCCAACGGAGGACAGGCGAGCGCAACTACGCTGCAAAGCCGGGATATCGACGAATACGTTTCCAGAGAATTGCCACGCCTGATTGGCTTCATCGACCGCGAGGTCCGGTATCGGGTCTCGACGGGAGCATTGGACGCGAATGTCGTCTCGCGGGAAGAGGTCCTTGACGAAGCAATCGCTATGGCGCTTTCCGGCGAGGAACACCGCCCTTCCAACATTTCGGTCGAGCGCTGGCTGTACGGATTGGCGCTGCGTGCAATTCCCGCCGTGGCGCAACGCAATGGCGAAGAAGGCGGCAGCATTCACCTGGAAACGCCGACCGGTCAGCCAAACGTTACCGGCAGCGACGATGCCTATCTTCAGTTTCACCAGCCCGACGACAAGCTTAAGGCGGAAGATGTGGTGGCCGATCCTGGGATCAGTACCCCCGAGGCCGTAGCCCTGTCGGACGAGTTTATCGACCAATTGGAAGAGGCGCTTGCCGGAGCCTCGCCTATGGAGCGCGAGGCGTTCACGCTGTTTACGATTGAAGGATTCACGGTCGATGAGATTGCCGAGGTGGAGAAGGTCGAGCCTGCGCAGGTAAAAAAGGCAATCGTCGCGGCACGCCAACGCGTCGATCACAAGCTGCCGAACAACAATGCGTTGAAGGAAAAACTCTTGCGGCACTCGCAGGTGGCATAACTGGTCGAGTCGAAAGACGCATCGAGAAACGCCGGCGTCCAGCCGCTAGCAGGGAAGTCCGCGTTGGTGACCGGCGGCGCCGGACGCATCGGCCGCGAGATCGCCCTCACACTCGCCCGCGCTGGGGCGAACGTTGCGATCACCTATCTGAACTCAGGGACGCAAGCGCCAGGAACCGCGAAGCGAATTTCGGATATGGGCGTCCGCAGCCTAGCAGTCGCGTGTGATCTGCGCAAACTTCCATCAATCCATTCCGCTGTAAAAGCGATGATCGGCGACTTCGGGTCGCTGGACATCCTGGTCAACAACTCCGGCGCCTATCAAACCCGAAACTTTGACGAAATCACCATCGAAGACTGGGACGAAATGTTCGCGGTGAATGTTCGCGGCGCGTTCTTCATGACGCAGGCGTGCGCAGCCGAACTCAAGCGCCGGCACGGAAGAGTGATCAACATCGGCTCGCTCGGGGGCATCCGGCCGTGGGCCACTCATGTCCATTACTGTGCGTCGAAGGCCGCGTTGCACATGCTGACCCAGGCCTCAGCCAAGGCGCTTGCGCCGGAGATCAGCGTAAACTGCGTTGCCCCCGGAATGATTCAGAGCGAAAGTGACAGTAAGGCAGTGCTCAAAAGATTAGCCGAGAAAACTCCAATGCATGAGAACGGCACCCCGAAGCAGGTGGCTGAAGCGGTGCTGTTCTTCGCCACATCCGATCGCTTCATCACCGGCCAGATTCTTGCGGTAGATGGCGGGCTGGGGTTGGCATGAGGTGAAGAGGCTGTCAGCACTCGGCAGTGAAAAACGGGCCGTCGGCATTCGGCTGTCAGCGTTCGGCCTTCGAAGCAGTAGGGATGGCTACAATCGAAGATTGATCGATACACGCACAACTTCAACTCACACCGCATCCGCTTCAAACAGTTATCTGGCCGAGCGCCGACTGCCTCTTTATTTGCGCTTGCTCCCACCCGACGAACCCTCGCGCAGCGACTTGGGTTCGGATTTGTTTCGTGGTGACTTCTTGTTCAGGATCGACACCATGAGCTGTCCCGATGCCGGCACGCCGACGCGATGCTCGCGCACAATTTCGCGCGCTGTGATTTTGCGATGATAGATTTTCTCGTTCGCTCCATTGTCCTGCCGCAGTGTCGAACCCTCCAATGAGACACCGGCAAATAGTCCGCGTGCACGCGAATACGTGAGAATCTCGGCTCGCATGGCGATGTCGGTCGCGGCCTCAGCATCCCGTCCCTTTGGTCCGACTGCGGCCGATGCATCACCGCCCAGCTTTACTTTGCTCTTAAGCAACGACTCAACGCCTTTGGGATTGATTACGAGCAGGACGAAATCCGTCTCTTGTCCGCCCAGTTGGAAGCCGATGTTGCCACCTTCGAGCGCATACATCGCCGGAGGTCCCCATGCGCCGGTGAAGTTCTGGCCGGAGCGGCATGTCATGGCTCCGCGTCCATAGCTGCCCCCGATTCCGATAGCGAACTTCTTCACCGAAGGAACCACCACCACGCATTCGGCTTTGTCGAGCAGGGGGCTGGGTATGTTGTCGGGGATGTCCAATATTTCCTGGAGAACCTCGCCAGCGCTCTTCATTCGGTCCTGCTCTTTTGCCTGTGCGACCGCGCTTGTCGAGAGACCTGCAAACATCGTCAATGCTGCTGCAATCAACCATGGCCTGAATGCATTCATGCCCACATTTGAACCGAAAGCGGGCACAGCCGCAATGGATTGTATTGGTTCACGCAGCTAATGGTCGGTGTACGACTGGGCGACTACATCTCCTCGAAATTGCCGAATTGACGGGCAGAGCAATTCCAGCTTCAGGCAGCCGACTGATTTCGTGGTTGTGTAACTTCGAAATCGGGTAATTTGTAAGCCGACCCCCGATGCGTCGCGTACTGAAATTTATGAGATTTCTGCGTGGCCATTGGTCACTCCAGGCCTTCAGTTATCCGATTTCGAAATTACAAATTACGAAATCCGTTCAGACCCCTTCTGGTTTGCCTACCGAGGTTGTGAACAATACCCTCATCGATCAATCAGACCGACACCAGGGCCCCCGGAGGCGCGACTTGAGAAAAGCCAGTCAGCGCTGGGTTGCATGCGCCACTGCAGTGCAAATTCTTCTCAGCATTCTTTTGACAATTTAGCTGGCCACCTTTGCTGGTGATCTACATTCCTATTCCCAAGCACCAGCTTTTCAATCAAAAAGGATTTTGCCATGCGCCTTCCACTCGTCGCTGTCGTATTTGTATGCGCCACCATCGCCCTCACCGGATGCGGAGGAACATCCACGCCCACCCCCTCTACCCCTCCTGCAGCGAGTGGCGGAGGTTCACAGCCGGGCGCCACTGGCTCGGGTAGCGGCGGCGGATCTTCTGCCGGCTCCGGCTCAGGAGGATCGGTCTCAGGATCAGGGAGCGGTAGCGGGGGAACCGGCGGGTCTGGCAGCGCGTCATCCACCGTTGCGCTGGCTTTCGTAGGCGCTGGCCCGAACCAACTTTCTGGAACAAACCAGTTCTCTGGCGTTTCAGTCGATAGCTCCGGAAAAGTTAGCACCACGCCGGGATCACCTCACACTGCAGGTATGAGTTCAGGTGGACCAATGACTGCCTTAGCCGGACGTAATAACCTGCTGTTCGTAACTGGGCATGACTCATCGGATACCGCTGCGATCCACATCACCACCTTCCGCTCCGACGCGAGCGGAAATTTAACGCGGCTCACAAGCACGGTCGCGAACGGAACCGTCTGGTTGGCGCTCGACACATCCGGTAAGAACCTCTACGCTTCGGCAA
>CAZLIE010000010.1:0-30547 GCA_964559345.1 uncultured Terriglobales bacterium | reverse complement strand
CGATCCCACGCATCAGGGATTCGCGTCGCCAACCATCTATGGCTTCATCATTGACCAAAGCTCTGGTGCACTTGCTCCGGTAAGTGGATCACCCTGGAGCATCAACTATGGCTAATCGGGCAACATTGGAGAGATGAACACAGTTGGCGTGTCGCCCGATGGGTCCAATGTTTGCGTGGGCATCGTGGTGAGTAGAAGTAATGAAGCTATCGACTGCTATCCAAGGCATAGCGATGGCAGCATCGATTCGAATAGTTTTCACACTGTTGCGCATAGCACTCTTCCACAGGAGTTCACCTTTACGGTGGACGGTACCCACGTACTCTCCGTGAATGCGGATGGGAATACAGTACAGTCGTCACCGCTGCCCGGCTCTACAGTCAGCAACCAGACGTCTTCCGGAGGAACATTTCCCAATGGCATCGCCTTACACCCGACCGGGCACTGGCTCGCCGTGACGAATAAGAGTTCGGGAAATGTGGTCATCATCGAAGTAGGAACCAACGGTTCGTTTGCGCCTACTGGAGTGGTGATGCCCGCCGGCACCGGCACCCTCGAAGTCGCTTTTTCCCGAAACGGCGATCACCTATTTGTGACGGCCAATGAAGGGACGTTCGTCTTCTCCTTCAACAGCAATACCGGAGGGTTGACGCCCTTGAACACGGCGAATCCTGCTCCCGGAACCGGAAATGTTGCGATTTTATAGAAAAACGCAAATGGGACATGGGCACATGGGAAAATGGGGACAGCGTTCAGACCGTCCCACTTTTCCCCTCTTTTCTCAATTTTGTAATTTCGTAATTTCGAGATGGGGTAATTTGTAAGCCAACCCCGATTCGCTGCGAATTGAAAATTATGCAATTTCGAAATTACCCAATTACAAAATCCCTAATTACTGGAGGATTCTGCTGAAAGTGTTCGAATGTCCGCGACCGGATTTAAGGTTCTGCTCATAATCCCTTGAATGACACGAAGAGAATTTCTCGCAGCGAGTGGCGCGACCGTCGCTTCGCTCAGTCTTCCTACTATCGCCTTGGCCAACGCTTCAGGTCCCCGGCCGGACGTTCCTATCGACGCGGATTGGTACCGCAGGTCTCGACAATACAAGTCTCTTCCCATGTGCAAGGTGGCGTACGTTGAGCACGGCCGCGGACCGGTTGCGCTCTTTCTGCACGGCTTTCCCCTGAACGGCTATCAATGGCGCGGAGCGCTGGAGCGATTGCATGGCTATCGCAGGTGTATCGCTCCGGATTTCATGAGTCTGGGGAACACCGAGACGCCGGCCGGACAAGAAATTACTCCTGACACTCAGGTGTTGATGCTCGCCTCATTTCTTGATGCTGTGCGCATTAAGAGCGTGGACCTCGTTGCCAATGACAGCGGAGGGATGGTCGCGCAGGTGTTTGTGGCGCGCTTTCCGCACCGCGTTCGCACACTGCTGCTTACCAACTGCGACGTGGACGCGAACAATCCTCCTGAAAACTTTCTTCCCGCCGTTGAATTGGGCAGGAAAGGGCTCTTCGCCGAAAAGTTTTTGCTGCCTCAGGTGAAAGACAAGCAGTTGGCCCGTTCAGGTAAGGCGACGATCGGATCGGCATACACTTATCCTGACCGCTTGTCGGATGAGACGATTGCGATCTATTTCGACCCGCTGGTTGAATCGAAGCTGCGGATGTCGCAGGTGGATCAATACACTGTGTCTTTGGGCAAGAACGAACTGGTTGCATTGCGCGAGAACCTTCGAAAGTGGAAGGGGCCGGCGCGGATGGTGTGGGGCGTGAACGATCGGTTCTTTCCGGTGCAATGGGCTGATTGGCTCGACACGAATCTGGCGAACTCTAAGGGAGTTCGGCGGATCGAGTCTGCAAATTTGTTTTTTCCCGAGGAGATGCCGGACATCATCGCCGAAGAGGCGAAATCGCTCTGGGGCGTGCGTTGACAAAATAATCGTCGTCGATTCTCTCCTCGCACACATCCAAAACAGTGCAATTTTGCCGCTACACGATTCTCGAAAGAAACAGATGCCGAACAGAGCTTTGGAACCAGAAATATTGGCGCATGCGCGAACCAGTTCCGGAATCGCGTTTCAGGTGCGCAGAGATGCGCGAGGTCTGCTGGATGTACCGGGATTCGACAACGTCCTGGTAAGCATTCACCTCGGCGCTCCGGCGCAGATATCGTGCCGCCGCGGCGGACAACAATATCGCGGAAAGGCCGTGCACGGCGACATCGACATCATTCCCGCTCAGACCGCGAGCCGCTGGGAGATGCACGATAACAATGACACCGCTTTGCTGCTGAGTCTCCCAACTTCATTCTTGGAGACGGTTGCAAACGACTCCGGAATTGCCGCCAACAAATTCGACATCCTGAACCGCTTCCAGGTTCGCGACAGCACGCTGGAAACTTTGAGTTGGGCTATCAAGACGGAAGTAGAGGTGGGATGTCCGTCGGGACGGCTATATCTCGAGGGACTGGCACTCGCGTTTGCCTCGCGCCTGGTTACACAACACAGTTCCATTCGACCAAATTCCGAAGCCACCACAGCACAGCTGAACGGCAATCGGCTCAAACGTGTGTTGTCGCTGATCGAGGAAGAAATTGGGACGGATCTCTCGCTCGATCAGATCGCACGCGTAGCGGGGGTTGGACCGTCACACCTCCAAACTCTCTTCCGCAATGCAATGGGTGTCTCGGTGCACCGATATGTCATCCAACGACGGGTTGAACGCGCGAAAGCCCTGGCTCTGCGCGATCAGCTATCTCTGTCCGATGTCGCGCAAGCGGTCGGATTCTCCGACCAGAGTCACATGGCCCGCCACATGCGCCGCGTGCTGAACGTGACCCCGCGCAGTCTTCGCTATCGCAAGGAAAGCGCCTAACGCGAGCGATTTTGTAATTTTGTCATTTCGAGAGTCGGTAATTGTAGCCCCGACGGAGGATTGCGTAGTCAAAATTAGGAACTTTCGAAATTATCCAATTGCGAAATCCTTGAGGCTGTTGGGGCGGAACTTTCGCCTTCCCTCTGCGTACATTTATCAAGGAGGGAACTGGAATGGCAGCAGCGCGCATCTGCTCCGACCTATGGGTTGTCCTTGCGGCGATCTGGTTGGTGAGCTCGTTCTGGTCGAAACAGACTCAGGAGCGAGCAGCTATTAATTCTCGCTTGGCCTATGGCGTTCCCGTTTTAATAGCTTTCTATCTGCTATTCAATGAGCACGTTCCCCTTCACTGGATGAACGTGGAAATCATCGCGCGCAACCGCTTCCTCGGTGAATTAGGAGTCGCCATCACAGCTATCGGGCTAGCACTGGCGGTGTGGGCGAGGTTTTCTATAGCTGGGAACTGGAGCGGTGCCGTCTCCGTCAAGATTGCACATCAGTTTATTCGCAAGGGACCATACGCCTGGGTCCGCCATCCCATTTACTCCGGAATTTTAGGGGCAACCCTGGGGACGGCTATTGCGATCGGTGAAGTTCGCTGCCTGCTCGCGTTCATTGTTCTGTGGTCGGCCCTTCGGACAAAAAGCAGGTTGGAGGAACAGCTGATGTTGAGAACCTTCGGGACAGAGTACGAACAGTACATCCAATCGACCGGAGCGTTGATTCCGCGAGCCAGCAAAATTTCGTAATTTCATAATCGGGTAATTGAGAGGCAGGAGGATGCCAAGTTCTGGGCAGCCGGGTTGATTTTGTAATTTGCTAATTTCGAAAGTGGCAATTGAACGCCTTGGGTTAAAGAGGCAGACTTGTTGGATTCTATGGCTTTCTTCACGTGCAGAGTGCTCAGAGTTCCTGAACAAAACTGTGCATCGAGAGCAGACGGAGCGCTGCAACTTCTTTCTCGGGAGGGAATGACCGAATGTATAGCCGTGATGCGTTCACGATCTCTGCCGCAATTGGGATAGCCATGTTCGACGTAGCGAACAGGTAACCCAGCGCTTCATTCGCCACGGTCCTTCAGCAACGAAAGCACCGGCTCCGGAATCGCTCTTATTTCGAAATTGGGTAATCTGTAAACCGACCGCCGATTCGCTCCGAATTGAAATTGGGAAATTTTGAATTACCAAATTTCGAAATTACCGCATTACCAAATGTCTTAACCGCCGTGGTTTCCCCGATTACAACGCATCAGAATGGCCGTTATAATCCCGGCAGAAGAGCGTCTCTGGCCTATGGCGGACCTTGAGCCAATCCGAACTGCGGTTGAAACGGTCGTCTCTGACCGGCTCAAGGACCATGTTCCGCACTTCCGGCAGGAGCTTGCGAACCAGATTCTTCGTCAAATCGAACCAATATTGGCCGCTTCCTGCCCGAATTCGGCCGCTTCTGAGACGTTAAATGCCTCGATTTCTGCCATCCGGGAGTCGTTTACACAGGCCGAAATCCTCAAGTCCCTGTTGGATGGGGCCGCACAATTCGTCTCCCGGACCGCTCTTTTCGTCATTCGTGGCAACAACTTAGCCGGATGGCAGTCGCGTGGATTCACTGACGACGACGTTCGCGGGCTGAATTTGGACGCCTCACAGGGGCTTGCGGCCCGTGCCATTGAGGCCAAATCGCGGGCTGCGGCCGCCGCTGCGGACTTCGATTCGGCGTTTATCCAGCATCACAGAGCGCCTTGGGATGGCAATGCGACCGTTTTTCCCCTAGTGGTGAGGGACAAAGCAGCCGCTTTGCTCTATTGCGACGCGGGAAAAAACTCCAATTCGAAGCCGGATTTGGCCGCCGTCGAGGTGCTTACCCGCTATACCTGCCTGTGGTTGGAACAGACTTCGGGCAAGAAATCTCAGCCCGCGACCGACGCCACGGCCGTTGCAGAGCCCCAGGAGGCCGCGCCGCCAGCGCCAGTCGCCGCGCCAGCCGTCGCCTCTGCGCCTCCAAAGGCCGCTCCGGGTGGGGTATTGATCGAGCAATTGCCTGCGGAAGAGCAAGATTTGCATCGGAAAGCCAAGCGATTCGCCAAGCTGTTGGTGGATGAAATCAAGCTTTACAACCAGTCCAAGGTCGCGGAAGGACGCCAGAACCGCGAAATTTACAAGGTTCTGCGCGAGGACATCGAGAAAAGCCGGGCTACATACAACAAAAGGTATGGAAATACGCCGGTTGCATCCGCAAATTATTTCAGCGACGAGGTCATACGCATCCTTGCCGACAATGATCGAGCGCTACTTGGGGCAGAGTTTCCGGGTTAATGTTAGATAAAGCAACTGAACAGGACGTCATTATTCTCGTGTTTCGTAGTTTTCGCGCTTCGAGTATCGGTGTTCTAGCCCTCATCTTTTTCATGTTCTCGGCCCCGGGCGCCATGTTTGGGGCTACAACCGCCAAGAAACCTGCCGCCAAGCGCGCGAAAACCACCGCCTCTTCGCGTTCAAAATCGCGCAAAAAGGCGCGCTCAAGGTCGCGGCACGTCGCAATGTCGCCCGTGCGCAAGGTGAAAATCCACCGCGCATTCGTCGCTTCGGCGCAGTTAAAGCTGATGGCGAAGCAGCTTTTGGCCGACAGAACGCCGCAGGCGTACGCCGGCGTGGAGCGATACGCGGCCCGCCATCGCGCCGATGACGGCGGACAGCTCGCTCATCTGCTGCTTGGCTACGCGCACCTGCAGGACAAGGACTACGACAAGGCCACAAAAGAGCTGAAACTCGCCGCGGCAAAGGACTGGGAACTCTCCGATTACGCCGATTTTTTTCTCGCTCAGGCGGCTACGGCGACCGCAAACCAGCAGGAAATCGCAGACGATCTGCAGCGGTTTCCCGAGAAACATCCCGATTCGCTCTTCATTCGGGACGCAGGACTGATGCGCGCGTCCGCTTTAATCAGTCTTTCGAAGCCGGAGGAGGCCGTGCATCTGCTCGAATCGATGCGCGACGCACACTCTGACGTCGAGTTTGCGCTGGGAAAAGCCTACCTCGCGGCCGGTCAGCAGGAGAAAGCGATCTCGGTTTGGAATCACTTGTACGTCGAAATGCCGCTCAGCAACGAAGCCGCGGCCGCCCAACTTGAGCTGGTGAAGATTGGCGCGACCGGAATTGTGGTGTCGCCCACGCTCGAACAGCGCAAATTGCGAGCCGATTTGCTGATGAAGGGGCGTCGTTACGATCAGGCAGCGACCGAATATCGCGCCATTCTGGACAGTATCCGCTCAGATATGAGCCAGCAACCGCAGCAACGCGAGCTGCAGGTGAAACTGGCAGGCAGTCTGTATCACACGAAACAGCTCGATCAGGCGAAGTCGTTGCTCGATTCGCTGCCGGAAGGCCACAATGAAGTCGAGGCGCAGCGCCTGTATTACCTCCATGAGATCGCCCGCAGCCGCGAAGAGGGTGACAAGGAACGCGAGATCCTGACCAAATTGATGCAGGAATTTCCCGCGAGTCCGTGGCTTTCGGAGGCATTGCTGTCTGCCAGCAACATGTATTTGTTGCGTCCCGACTACAAGACCGCCATTGAAAACTACGTTGCGCAATACAAACTGTTTCCAGAAGGGAAGTATTCGCCCTATTCGCACTGGAAAGCGGCATGGCTGAACTTGCGCTTAGGAAATCGTGATGAGGCCAAACGGCTGATGGAGGAGCAGATTGCTCTGTATCCGGCGGGCCAGGAAGTGCCTCCGGCGCTGTACTGGCGCGCGCGTTTGGCTGAAGAAGATCACGATCTGGACCGGGCGGGTGAGTACTACGCGTTTATTCTGCAGCGCTTCGATCACTACTATTACGCCGGATTGGCGAGAGAACGGCTGCGCTTCAAGTTCGATACGTCCAAACACGATCCGCTGCTGGACAAGATCCCTGCCGATACCGACGTCGATAAGGCGGATTTCGAGGCCCCCGCAGACGATTTGCGCGTTGCCCGAGCGCATTTGCTGGCGAATGCCGCGATGTACGACTACGCAACCCGCGAGTTACAGTCCGAACCGGACAAGGTTTATGCCAAGGCGGAGATCGCGAGACTGTATTTGGATCAGGACCGCCCCGACCGCGCGTTGCAGACTTTGAAGCACGCAGTGCCAGGATATTTCTCCGAAGACGTCAGTGGAATGCCGCAATGGGCATGGGAAATCCTCTTTCCGAAGTCTTATTGGAGCGATTTATCGCGATACGCGACCGCGAATGGACTCGATCCGTACCTCGTTGCCAGCCTGATCCGGCAGGAAAGCGAGTTCAATCCTCAGGCAGTGTCGCGCGCGAATGCTTGGGGACTGATGCAGTTGCTACCACCCGTCGGCAAGAAGCTGGCCAAAGAGGTCAAGATTCGCCACTTCAATCAGGACCAACTGGTCAATCCGACTACGAATCTGCAGCTTGGGACACGCTACTTCAAGCACATGGTGGACAGCTTTGGCGGACAGGTGGAATATGCTCTGGCCGCGTACAACGCCGGTTCGAACCGCGTGAAGAGCTGGCAGGAACAGGGTCCCTACCGCGATGTGCACGAATTCGTCGAGTCAATTCCGTTTACAGAGACGCGTGAATACGTGCAGGCGATCATGCGCAACGCGACCTTGTACCGTCTGCTCTACTCGGGAAGCAAAAACGCGACCACTGCGAGCGTGCGCCGGGCTGATTAGCGCGCGAGACCAAGGCTACCGCAAGGTCTTTCGCGCCATAAAGGCGCTCAAGATGACAGTTCGTTTGAGTTCAAGACTGCCCTAACCAAACTTTAAGACTGCCGTATCCAAACTGCTAACGAAGCAGCTTCGCGGTTTGGACATCTTCAGCAGGAATCTGGGATGCAATTGCCTGCGTTTTCGAGTAGGCATGCCAGCGACGCCAGACGATGCGCAGGGTCGCCATAATCGGAATGGATAAGAAGACTCCCAGAACTCCGGCCAATTCTCCACCCGCCAAGATCGCAAACAACGCTGCTAGCGGATGCAATTCGAGCCTTCCGCCCATGATCCGTGGCGCGTTGAAGTAATCCTGAACCAGTCTCCAAATGCCAAGGAAGGCGAGGAGCAGAACCAGATGCGAATAGTTGTTCAGAAAGGCCACGCTAAAGATCGAGAATGCAGCGGCTAGCGGACCAACGACCGGGACGAACTCGGCGACTCCGCCAAAAACCCCAAGAATCACCGCAAATGGGACGCGCAGGATGAGCAGCCCAGCCGTATAAACGACCAGTGATAGTGCCGCCAACGTGAGCTGTGCGCGGATGTATCCGGCCAGCATCTCGTTCAGATCATTCACAGTTCCGCGCACAAATGCACGCTGCCGCCGTCGTTCGGCCATTTCGATCAGCTCCTCTGCCATCTTTTCTCCGTCGCGGAGGAAGAAGATCGCCAGGATCGGAATCAGAAGGATCCAGATGATGTTGCTGAGTAAGACCGTAGCCCGGCCTGCGAAGTCCCTGGCCCAGACTGCGATTGCGTCGCGGTGAGTGGCCAGGAATTGCTGAATGCGAACTTGTGTCTCCTGGCTCCAGCCCCGGCGGGTGCCAATGCTCCAGGCGATCTGTCCGGACGTAAATTTGTCCACCAGACTCGGCAATTCCGCCGCCAGTTTGCGGGCTTCGGAGGTGAGCAGCGGGCCAAGTCCAAAGACCAGCGCGGCAAAGGCGATCAAAAGAACCAAGTAAACCTGGAGGATGGCGCGATCCCGTGAGCCGCGCGACAGCTTCGACCGTTCCTGCACCAGCGAGACCAGCGGATGGAGCAGGTAGGCGAAGAAGATCGCGAACAAAAACACGATCAGGATCTTTCGGGCGCCATAGAGGAACGCGCCTACGATCAGGAAGATGATGATCGTGCTGAGAACCGACGCCGTGCGCCGGTCGAATATGTTCATGGCGTTGCGATGGCTGCCTCTCTCACGGTGTTGCTCTGACCGATACCGAGCTCCTGTCGTGTGGCTGACGACAAGAGTCATTGTGCGCCTTAATCCGACAATAGTGTTTTCACTGATTGTCATTGCTGGTTCGCGGTGGGATTCTCAAGTTCACCTAATCCTTTAAGTTTTTCCGGATCCACATGGCATCCCAGCCGCGCTTCATTCGCAAGATCGATGAGTCAGAACCCAGGCTCCTAGTATCGGTTTGCTCAACGTGCGGGGCCTTCATCGCCGCCTCGCCCTCGCCGGCGCGCTTGCGAATCGCAGAAATGGCGCATCGGTGCAAGCTTCCGGGTATGGGTCGTGGGCCGTTCGCGCGCAGTGCCTAGAGTTTTCTAGCCAGCATCCACACTGTCTGCATCGCTTCCGGCGACATTTACAATGTACATAGCTACTCATGTCCACAGTTACCCAAGCAGCTCCGCGAACAAAGCAGGCGGGAATACCGAGCGAAATGCGGGCGGCGGTTTACCGCGGCATCAACGATGTCCGAGTGGAAACCATTGCTGTACCTGAGATTGGACCGGGCGAAGTACTGATTCGGGTCCATACCTGCGGCATCTGCGGCACTGACCTGAAGAAGATTCATACTGGCTCTCATGCCGCCCCACGCGTCTTCGGCCACGAGACTTCCGGAACCATCGCTGCGGTCGGAGATAAAGTTGAAGGATTTGCCGCGGGCGATCGGGTGATCGTCTTCCATCACATCCCCTGTGGGGAGTGCTATTACTGCGAGCGCAAGGTCTTTGCGCAGTGTCCGGTGTACAAGAAGGTAGGCTGTACGGCTGGATTTGAGCCTTCAGGCGGGGGCTTTGCTGAGTATGTGCGGGTGATGCACTGGATCGTCCGGCGTGGACTGGTGAAGATCCCCGACGGAGTTTCCTTTGAACAGGCGGCATTCGTGGAGCCGGTCAATACCTGCCTGAAGGGTGTAAAGGCTCTGCGGCTCGAACCTGGAGAAACGGCTCTCATCATCGGACAGGGACCGATCGGCATCATTCTGGCGATGTTGGCGAAGCGTGAAGGCGCCCAAGTGATTGCTTCCGATTTGTACCAGCAGCGGCTTACAATGTCTGAGGCGTACCAGATCAGCGAGACCATTGACGCCTCCAGGCTCGACGTGGTCAAAGAGGTCCGTGCTCGGACGGAAGGCCGTGGGGCCGATGCTGTGATGCTCGCAGTCGGTGGCAATGGTCTGATTCGTTCGGCAATGGACGCGGTGCGATACGGCGGCCGCGTAATGCTGTTTGCCCAGACGTCCCACGGAGAGGCAACGATCGATCCTGCCGCTGTGTGCGTCGACGAGAAGACGCTGATGGGGTCGTATAGCGCCTCGGTTGAACTGCAGGACGAGAGCGCTCGACTGGTTTTTGACGGCGAGATTGACTTGGCCGGCCTGATCTCGCACCGGTTCTCCCTCGACCAGGCTGTCGAGGCATTGCATCTGGCGGCAAATCCGCAGCCGGACTCGATGAAGATCGTTATCCAGCCAACGCGCTAGTAGTCGCACGCAAGGAACGAATTTGAATGGAACCATGAAAGCCGCCGTCCTCTATGGCAAAGAGGACGTGAAGATCGAGAAGGTGCCAATCCCTCATCTGGACGAGGGTGAGGTCCTGATCAAGGTGCAGGTGGCGCTCACCTGTGGCACCGATCTCAAGGTCTTTCAGCGTGGATACCACGCGCGCATGATTCAGCCGCCCGCATTGTTTGGGCACGAACTCGCCGGGACTATCGAGGAGGTCGGGACTGGGGTCACACGCTTCAGGCGCGGAATGCGGGTGGTTGCGTTGAACTCGGCTCCGTGCGGCGTCTGCTACTTCTGCATTAAGAAACAACCGAACCTCTGCGAGGATCTGCTCTTCAACAATGGGGCGTACGCGGAGTACATCAAGGTGCCGCGCAGGATTGTCGAAGTGAACATGCTGCGCATACCTGAGCAGGTCAGCTTCGAGGCTGCTGCCATGTGTGAGCCCCTGGCTTGCGTACTCCATGGACTGAATGAGACGCATCCTGATCCGGGTGACAGTGTCGTCGTTATCGGCGCTGGTCCCATCGGACTGATGTTCATGCAGGTCGCAAAGCTCTCAGGGCTAAGAGTCATCGCGGTGGTCAAGCGGGATGAGCAGGTGAAGGATGCACGTCGCTTCGGCGCCGATGAGACCGTGCAGATCACTGCGGTGGACGATCCCATCGCGGCAGTCCGGGCGCTCACCCCCAAGAAGCGCGGCGCGGATGTCGTCATAGAGGCCGTGGGACGCCCACAGGCGTGGCAATGGGCAGTGGACATGGTGCGCAAGGGTGGCACCGTCAACTTCTTCGGAGGGTGCGCAAGCGGCACCAAGGTAGAGCTCGATACGCAACGACTCCACTACTCACAGATCACCCTGAAGGCGACCTTCCATCACACCCCCGACATCGTGCGCAGGGCCTTCGCATTGATCACCGAGAACAAGATTCAAAGCGCCGACTATGTAACCGGCGAGGCTCCTCTATCGCGACTGCAGGAAGTGTTGCGCAAGATGCTCGACCGCTCAGGCGAGATCAAGACTGCGATCATCCCGGGGCCGCAGTAGGCCGGTGATGTCGTCGCAGACCCAGAGTCCATCACGTTTAGAGACGAGTGTCGCGCAAGGTTGGGCAGCGCTGCCTCGCGAATACGCAATTCCAGATTCTCCGCCGACGCTCGCTGAGGCCAAAGCTTATTGCGCGCGTCTTGCCAAAAGCCACTACGAAAATTTCAGCGTTGCGACTTGGTTTTTGCCGCAGAAACTCAGGCCGCATTTCTGCAGTATTTACGCGTACTGCCGAATTTCAGACGATTTAGGCGACGAAGTTGGCGATCCGCAACAATCGCTCGCTTTGCTCGATCAATGGGAATCTGAGCTCGACGCCTGTTATGCCGGCGCGCCGCGACATCCCGTTTTTGTCGCCTTACGCGAGACGATTCTCGCGTGCAACATTCCGCGCGATCCTTTTGCAAGTCTCCTCACCGCGTTTCGTCAAGATCAGAAAATTTCGCGTTACGACACCTTCGATGATTTACTCGGCTACTGCCTGAATTCAGCGAATCCCGTAGGACGGTTGGTGCTGTACGCGTGCGGTTACCGCGATGAACAGTGCCAGCATCTGTCCGATTTCACCTGCACAGCTTTGCAGCTCGCAAACTTTTGCCAGGATGTTTCCGTGGATTACAGAAAGGGAAGAATTTATCTTCCGCTCGAAGACCTCAAGCGATTCGATGTGAATGAGAGTGACATCGCGCAGCGAGCAGCGACACCGCAGTTTCGCGAGATGATGCGCTTTGAGGTTGTACGAGCGAGAGAGTGGTTTCGCAACGGCCGTCCTTTAATCGACATGGTCGATCGCGAACTGGCCGTCGATCTCGAGTTATTCAGTCGCGGTGGCGAAGAAATTCTCAATGCAATCGAAGCGCAGAGCTTCGACGTTCTCGTTTCCCGCCCTGTGATTTCGAAACCCCGCAAATTTAGATTGCTGGCGGTCGCTGCCGCTGGTGCGCTATGGAGCAGGCTGCGATGAACACGCGCCTTGCGACCGCTTATTCGGTCTGCCGCGGCATCGCACGCCGCGAAGCCAAGAATTTTTATTACTCATTTGTTGCCTTGCCGAGTGAGAAGCGCAATGCGTTGTCCGCGGTGTATGCGTTCATGCGTCACGCCGACGACATCAGCGACGACGAGACTATTCCTTTGGGCGACCGCCGGGTGCGCTTGAACGAATGGGGGGAACGATGGCATGCCGTGCTTGCCGGAACGCCATCTGACGATCCGGTTTTCACCGCGCTTGCCGATACACAGCAGCGATTCTCGATTCCTTCTGGTTTGCTCGACCAACTCGTGCAGGGAACCAGCATGGATCTTCAGCCACAACATAACGCAGATCAGCGTGTCCAGAGCTCCGGCGGAACCGCAACGCTCACCGATGTACGCGTGCATCAGACCTTTGCGGATTTGTACCGCTACTGCTATCTCGTCGCGTCCGTCGTCGGCATGGTTTGCATTCGCGTTTACGGCTACGAGGATCCGCGTTCCGAGGAACTAGCCGAACGCTGTGGCGTCGCCTTTCAGCTCACCAACATTATTCGTGATGTGAAAGAGGACGCGGAAATGGGCCGCGTCTATTTGCCGCAAGAGGATCTTGCGCAATTCGGGTTAAGCGTCAACGACTTGCTTGATCGTGGCGGGTCGTCGCTTGACGAGACGCGCTTGCGCCAGCTTCTTCAATTCGAAGCTGATCGCGCTCGCCATTACTATCGATCAGCAGATGAACTACTCTCGCTGATCCACGAAGACAGCCGTGCCGCGCTTTGGGTGATGGTTACAATCTATCGCCGTCTGTTGGAAAAGATCGCAGAAAAGCAGTATGACGTCCTGCACGGCCGGATTCGCCTGAGCGCGACGGAAAAGATGGGCATTCTAGGACGCGGATTAATCAAATCAGTGGTCCACGCCTTCTAGAGCTAACATCAACGTGGCCACAAATTCAAACAAGTCGAGCGTAGGTATTGTGGGCGCAGGCATAGCTGGCCTGGCCGCAGCATGCGCTCTCTCCCACGCAGGCTTTCCAGTTACGGTTTTCGAGCGGCGCCCATTCGTTGGCGGGCGAGCTTCCTCCTACGAGCATCCCGCAACCGGCGAAGTCGTCGATAACTGCCAGCACGTGCTGTTTGGAAATTGCACAAATCTGATCAACTTCTACGAGCGAATCGGAGCGGAGGAGAACATTCGCTGGTTCGATCGACTCACCCTCATCGAGGCCGGTGGACGACGTTCCGAGATTGGATCGTCAGCATTGCCCGCGCCGCTACATGCTGCGGCTTCGTTCCTGAAAGCAGCGGCTCTCTCGGTGCGCGACAAGCTGGCGATCGCGCGCGGCATGACATCGTTCCTGGGCAAACTGCCGCCAGACGGCTCAATCAGCTTTGCGCAATGGTTGACAGAAAACCGTCAAACCCCGACCGCAATCGATCGATTCTGGAAACCTGTCCTCGTAAGCGCTCTTAACGAAGATCTCGATCGCATCTCGCTGCATTACGGCGCGAAGGTCATCCAGGATCTTTTCTTAAAGTCTCGCGATGCAGGACGCATGGGCGTTCCAACTGTTCCTCTGTCCGATCTTTACAGCGCCGCAATCGCTTACATCTCACGAGCAGGCGGCCGAGTGTTGCTGCGCTGCGGTGTGGAAGAAATAGTGCCGGATGGACAGGGAATCGTCGTCCAGAGCGGCGGCGGCAACGAGCGTTTCGATAGCGTGGTGCTTGCAGTTCCATATCAGGCACTCGGCAAGCTGCTGCCGAATCAGAATGGATCGGCCGATCTCGGCCTCAAACTTCGTTCGCAACTTGCGCGCTTCGAGAGCTCCCCAATCACAGGCATCCATCTCTGGTTTGATCGCGAGATCAGTGAACTTCCTCATGCGGCGCTGCTCGACCGCACGATTCAATGGATGTTCCAGAAGTCGAAGCTGCAGCCGCAAAGACTAGAGGGTCAACAGTCGGGTAGCTACGTTGAATTGGTCGTCAGCTCGTCGAAATCGCTGCTGGAGATGCCGCGACAAGAGATCATCGACCTTGCGCTGCGAGAATTGCAGGAATTCTTTCCAGCTGTTCGCGACGCGCAGTTGGTGAAAGCAACGGTAATCAAGGAAATGAATGCCGGATATTCGGCACTGCCGGGCTCGGATTCTTACCGGCCTGAAGCTCGCTCGCCCTGGCCGCACATCTATCTAGCAGGGGATTGGATCGCCACCGGCTGGCCTGCAACCATGGAAAGCGCGGTTCGCAGCGGCTACAAAGCGGCGGAACTCATCGCGCAAGATGCGGGCTCGCCGCAGGAATTCCTAATGCCCGATCTACCGGCGCAAGGTTTCATGCGGCTATTCGGCTGATCGTGTACGCATTTCAGTCATATCGCAGCGCTTCTACTGGATCCACCTGCATCGCGCGCAACGCTGGCACATAACCTGCCGCAAGAGCGACTCCGAGCAGCAACGCGGGTACGCTGGCGAAGACCAGCGGATCAAAGACAGAAATCCCATACACTTGCGATCGCAAAAATGGGCCAATCGCCAGGGCCGCTGCGAGTCCTGCAATGACTCCGAATGCGGCCAGGCGCATTCCGCGTCCGAGCACCAGCTTCACTAAGTCTGAAGGTTGAGCGCCGAGTGCCATACGGATGCCAAGCTCCCGGGTGCGCTGTGCTACCCAATAGGCAATTACGCCATACACTCCGATCGCCGCGAGGACCAGCGCAAGAAGAGAAAATGCTCCGATCAGCTCGGCGGAAAATCTGCGCGCCGCCAATGAAGCCGTCACCAGATCGGTCATCGGCTGAATTCCAAAAACGGGAAGATCGGGATTTACGGCTTGGACTTCTCGTTTTATTCGTTCTCCCACTCTTGCCAGCAGAGCTTCTTCTCCGGCATCAATTGCAGGGTTAACCCGCGCTACTACGCTCAACGCGCGAGGTCCTAACTGGAAGAGTGAAAAGTAAATGTGTGGAGTGGGAGCAGCGTCGAGTCCGGCCTGCTTGATGTCAGCGACTACGCCAACTATTGTGAACCACCTGGTGTTGGCGATGGCGAAGGCGGTGCCTATCCGATGACCGATGGCATTTTCTCCGGGCCAAAAGCGGCTCGCCGCCGCCTGATCCACGAGAGCGACGCTCTGGCCGGCAACATCATCGCTGTCGGCGAGCCTGCGACCGCTAACCAGGGGAGTTTGCAGAACATGGAAATATCGCGGACTGACAACAATGGCCGCTAAATTTGGCGCGTCGCTGGTGTCAGTATTCCTTCCCTCAATCGCGATTCTGCCAATGAATGGATCACCGGTAAGCGGCAGCGATCCTGTTAGGGCGGCTTCCTGCACCGAGGGAATCGCGTTGACTCGACGCAGCACTTCGCGATCGAACGCCAGGCGCTGCTCCTGTGTGCGATAAGGATCGAGTTCAGGATGATTGGGCGCCGGCAGCCAGATGCGCGCAACCTCGACGTGCGCCGGATTGAATCCGGCATCGACATTGATCAGCCGCCACAGCGTGCGAATCAGCAGCCCAGCGCCCGCAAGCAACACGAGCGACATTCCGACTTCCGCGATCACCAGTCCCTCGCGCATGCGATTCTGCCTCATGCTCGAGCTTCCGCCGCGCGTCCCGCCGGCCAAGCTCCCCGCCAGATTCGGCGATGAGCTTTGCCATGCCGGCACTAGTCCGAACAACACCGCCGTCACGATAGCCAGCGCCACGACGAAGAGCAGGACGTCAAGATTCAGTCCGACTTCATGGATGCGCGGCAGCTTCGACCCGGCAATCGCAATCATTCCGCGAAACATGACCCAGCCGATCAACACACCGGCGACAGTGGCGATCAGCGACAGGACAAACGATTCCGTGAGTAACTGCACGATCAGATCGCGGCGCCGCGCGCCGAGCGCGAGCCGAACAGCTATCTCGCGTTCGCGCGATGAGGCCCGCGAGAGCAGCAGGTTGGCGACGTTGATGCACCCGATCAGCAGAATGGCTGCGACTGCGGCAAGCAGAATCCAGAGCAGAGAACGGGTCTTCCCGACGACGGTTTCGTCGAGCGAAGTGAGCCTTACAGTCCATCCCGAAGCTGAGGGATAAATCCTTGGATATTCCTGGCGAAGTTGAGCGGACAAATTGTTGAGCTTTGCCTGCGCAGTGGAGACACTCACGCCGTGTTTAAGTCGGGCGATGGCTCCGGGAATGAATCGCTGATCGCGCCGCGGCGGATGTGGGAACGGGTCCGCGACGAATCCAGCCGTGCACCAGAAATCCACGTCGGCTGCGACCGTTTTTCCAGGATGGCGGAATCCTAGCGGCATCACACCAACAATAGTGTAGGCATCGCTGTCGAGGTACACGCGGTGGCCAATTACGTCGCGTTTGCCGCCGAATAGCCTGTGCCATGCCGCGTCGCTGATCACGACTGCCTCGGCAAAGCCTTGGGCCTCATCTTCCGGCCCGAATGTGCGACCCAGTTGAGGCGCGACGCCAAGAATCGAAAAGTAGGTTGGACTCGTCGCCAGCAACTCGATGCGCTCGGGATGATTGCCGCCGGTAACATTCGCGCTTACCGGCCAGACGGCAGAGACTTGATCGAAGACGTCCGCACGATTCCGCAGATCGTCGAGTTCGAGAGGATTGAAGCCGATATCGGCGCCCCCCGCTCCAGGCTCATCCGCGGCTATCGATACAAGCTGCGTAGGATTTTCATAGGCTAGCGGACGCAACAGCACCGCATCGACGAGCGTGAATACCGCGGTGGTAGCGCCGATGCCCAGCGCCAGGGTGGCGGCCGCGATAATGGTGAAGCTGAGGTTCTTCCGCAGAAGACGAACAGCGAACTTCAGGTTCTGGAGCACACGGGCCCTTCTACGCCATATAAGAGACTCGGCCAAAACCGAAATGTAAACTACTTCACGCGCTTTTAATAGGCAAGAACACCCTTTTTATTGTCAGGTGGTGCCTTTTTGGGAATGAATAGATAGGTCTATTGCTTTACTAGCGCGCATAGTTTGGTTACTGTATTCCAATTGCGCGTGGTGGCTGATATAGATAGAGATTTGTTGAATGCATTCGGACCCAGCCTTGTATGGCCCATTCCATTCGGCAGGTACAAATAGAGATCTTTGCCCACACAGCGGAACTCTTCTAAAGGCCCAGCCAGCGACCCTACTTTCTTGAGATCATCTGCGGTAGGCGCGTCTAGTAGAAAAGTGACATGAACTTTCGATACGTCAATCCCTTTCTGATTCAGAAACGGATTGGACTTGAGGATATTGGCAATCTCATCACCAGTCCTGACAATGATCGGGATCGGGAAGCCGAACTCCTCTGTAAGCTTATCCTCGATCCGGCGGCACAGAGCTGCATGAGAACTCTTTGCTGCGTTGAAGACTACGTTCCCACTCTGAATAAACGTTCTCACCTTCTCGAATCCAAGTGCCTCGAAGGCCCGGCGCAAACGTGCCATCTCGACCTTATGGTGTCCACCGACGTTGATACCGCGAAGCAGCGCGAGGTAGATCATCTGTTGGAGCTCAACGCTTAAGCGGCCGGCAGCGGCATGATGTTGCCATCTGCCTGCTTGATTCCCAATCGTATAGGTCGAGGTGGTCCCTTTTTAGGCAGGGTCACTTCGGCCCACCAGTCAATTTGCTTGCCGCGCGGGGATCGCCACTGCGGAATATTGCCTGGATGCTCCGGCACGAAGAAGTAAATCGGCTGCTCGAGGTTTACGTGCACTCTGCCGTCGGAATCCCGAGCGTAAATTGCATCCAGGTTGCTCAAGGGATCTGAGACTGCGACTAGCTTCCCGTCGTGTACTTCGAGTCTCACAGGCTTCGTCTGCCATACTGGAAGGTATTGTGTCTTTCTTTCAGTGGGAGGAACATTCTGTTCACAGGGAGTTTTCTGCAGCTTGCCGGCGATCAAAGGCTGCTTGTTTTCAACCAAGGCCTTGTCTTCAAATACTCCCGGAGCGTCTATTTCCAGCTGTAGTCCCGCGTAGCGGCCTCGAATCGGGAGTTCCGGATCATAGTAGCCAGTCTTTACCCAAACCCTTGGACATGTAGCTCGATCGTGCGCGTACTTGGCCGCCAGGCTACTCACGATGACGCATTGGAGCGCCAGCAGCAACAGGCCTCTTCCAACTGCGGACTTCATGCGTTTGCCGCCTCTCCAATTTGGGCCACCAGCCGTTTTCGCGTCTTCTCGAGAAAGTACCCCACTATGAGGAAGAGAATCCCGAAACTGATGAGGCTGATCGAGCGCCCAATCTTATCTATAAGGTCGGAGAAATAGAACGCGCCGAGAGTGACAACGAAGACGATCATGCCGAGATTGATTCGATTCTTTTTGCGGTCACTTACTCCCCAGGCGATGAGTCCTACTGCCCCTAATGCACCCCAAATGTACGGTCCAAGGGAATGCCATGCATATACCCAGAGAGAATCGCCGGTGTCGTGGTATCCAAACGGAGCATATCTGAAGATCACAACCCACAAAGTTGCTGGAATCATCGGCCCCGCGCCTCGCTGACGCAAAACAGCAGCCACCGCGATCGGGCCTAATAGGGAGAAAGTCCACCCTGTCACGGCGAGCCCAAGTGGAATTCCATGATTGTGGTTCCATGTTGACGAAGAATCGAATGCCAGGAGGAGAAACGCTGGTAGCAGAGCGATGGCTCCAATCCAATTGAGCGCCTTGCGCGCTGGGCTGTCGATCTCCGAGGTACGGGAGCTCAAATAAGCCAGAGCCAAGAGCAAGATACCTTGTATCGCAATCCGTTCCCCATCCTGGTAGCGCCGCGCTGCCTCTGTCCACTCGCTCACCAACCACGCGGGAACCAATATCGCGGCGAGCGCGGCTTGCGTCCAGTCACGAAGCAATGCCCAGCCGAGCGCTGCTGCAACCGCCCACAACAAAATCCCATTTGGCCAATGCTCTTGAAGATTGAAAATCTGACCGGTCAGGTAGATCCCAGCTCCACACGAGATTGTGCCGATCGCGTGCATCGAAGCCGACAATTGCGGCGAGGAACGCGCCGTAGCGATGCCGACGCCGTGGAGCACGATGACCATCAGCAGCACCAGCGAAAAGCGCCCGATCGTCGTCAAATTTTCCCAGTGCGAGGCGACGAAGAGCAGAACCCCGGCGCCGAGCATCAAGGCGCCAAACGCTATCGCGATCACGATCGGCCAGTTGCGCCGAGGCGGACTAGCGTGCGTCTCTTCAAAGTTGCGGATCTGCTGAGCAGTTGCGGCATCGATTACGCGCGCACGCACCCAACGCTGGAGGTCAGGTTCAAGTTGGAGAGGCATGTAAGTGGCGTGAACTTAGCAGAGATGAGGAGAGTAGTCCAGAGTGTATTGGAGGCGGCTATCGACGTTCGGCGCTCAGGGTTCGGCCAGATAAGTGCCTGCAGGAACGGCGCCCATGACGAGAGATGCTAGCAGCCGGCGAGTCTCGTGAGTCTGAAAACTTTATGCTGGCCGAACGCCGACAGCCGAAGAGCGCCCACTTCTACGCCGCTGTCAGTAACTGCAGACATCGCCGCAGATCGGCCTGTTGCGGCTCGGTGACTTCGACGAACTCGAGACCGTGTGAGGTGGCATTGCGGTATCGGACTCGCGCCCGCAACTCGAGAGTGAGATCGCACTCCGGTACTCCGATGTTCACTGAAACTACTTCGCCGGGCGAGATTGCCTGTTCGAGGGTCCCGCCCAATCCACCTTCGGCAATATCCACCGCGATTCCGTGAATGCTGTTGTCGCCTTCGCGCCGCAAAGATAATGGGACGCGAATCGGATAACGTTGGAAGCGGCGCTTCACCAGTGGAGGCGTCGGCAGCCCCAGCACGCGCGCCAGTTCCTTCACCAGCGCCCGCGGATGCTCCTTCAGCACGTATGCGTCAACCACGGCGAGCGCGCCGGGCGCCTCCTGCGCGGGATGCGCCGAATACATCACGATCGGCAGTTTCGCGTTATGTCGCTTGAGTATGTGCGCGACTTCGACGCCGTTGAGGTCCGGCATCTGATAGTCCACCACAACTGCGTTCAGGGTCTCTGCCATCGCTATCGCAATGCCTACACGGCCACTGGTCGCCGTGAGAGTTCGATAGCCGCTGGCATTCAGAAACATTTCCAGCATCCGGAGAACGTAAGGTGTGTCGTCGATGCAGAGGACGGTGATTGGGGGAGAGGCCATGCGTTGAGTACATGATGATGGCTCGCGCCCACTGTTTCGAGATGCCGGGAGTGTGGTGTACAGAAGGACATGTACCGGATAAACCCGCTCAGATACAGTGTTTTGCGGGCCATCATATCGGGGGAGGCGAACTCATTTAGGGGTTTAAAAGATGCAAAAGGGCAGCCCTCATTGGCTGCCCTTCTGGTACTGCAATCAGCTTACCTTATCGCCAGCCGTTGAAACGGTCATTGCGGATGTCGCGGTTGTCGTGGTGCACATCTTGCCGGTCGCGGTTGAGGTCGCGATATTCGTTGCGCAGCTCAGAGCGCTCCTCTTGAGCCTGCCGGTAGTTGCCGTTGCGTTCTGCGCGCCACAGCTCCTGGCGATCGCGTGCGATTTCCTGTTGATCGTGTCGAATGTCGCGATAGTCGGCTCGACGGTCGTTGTAGTCGCGGCGTACATCTCGCCGTTCCTGATTGTCACGCCGCCAGTCTCGATCGCGATTCCAGTCGTGATCTTCTGACATCAGACTTCCAGCGCCCATAACTCCCATGAGAAGAATGCCCAGTACGGCCCGTTTCATTGTGATTTCCTCCAGTGTCCTGGGCCCGCCGGCGGGCTTACTGATAGGAACCCGCACAACGGCAATAGTTGCGCAAATCGTCTAACCATCTGAGGGGCTGCTATTGAGGACGTCTCGTGCGCAGCGTGGGATGTGGTTTGTGCCCTCCGTTAAGCACGCGCCCATGAGTAATGTTGGCCAGGCGCCCGCGCACCTGGTCGAATTCGCTGGTGTTGGTGATATAGGAATCGCGCGCCGGCAACAGCTCCAACATCTGCTCCGCGCGGTGGACGCGGTCCGAGTTCATGGGGTGCGTAGAGAAAGCGCGCGACACGATGTTCTGCTTGCCTTCCTCCTCAGCCTCCAATCTCTCAAAGAAGTCGACGAACGCAGTTGGATCATAGCCGGCTGAATATTGGTACTCCATTCCGAGCAGGTCGGCCTCGCGCTCGGCATCGCGGCTGAACTTGAGGAACGAAAGCGGCATCGCGACGCTCGACAGCTCGCGTACTGCAAATCCGACGGGGCCTCCCAGAAAGATGAGAGGAATGGAAGCAATCTGCGAGATCTGACTTCGGGTTGCGTTACGCGTTGCGTGCCGGGCGCACACGTGCGCGATCTCGTGCGCCATCACTCCCGCGAGCTCGGCTTCATCGTCGGCAGCGAGGATGAGGCCAGTGTTCACGTAGAAAAAACCTCCGGGCAGGGCGAAGGCATTTACCTCATCGTCATCGATGACTTTGATTTCGAACGCAACCTGACAATCGGAGTGACGCACCAGCGTCTGTCCCGTGCGATTCACGTATTCGGTGATCACCGGATCGGTGAGGATGCGCGCGCCCTGTTCTATATCAAGCGAGAGCTGCTTGCCGAGCGCCTGTTCCTTTTCGAGGGAATAGAAATTCACGCCACCGCCAACTTCTCGCGTGCCGATGCGTGTGACGTCATACTTTGCCGGAAGGGAATGGCTGTGCCCAGGGCTGACCGGCGACGGCTGACTTGCCAGCTTTTGCGCGGTGGTCAAGTGTCGCGAGGTCGGAAGCTCAGGGAGGTAAGCCCAATCGTCGCTATCCGGAGAATCGCCTGGAACTGTCGAGTTCACCGGGTCCGGGGTGAGCGCGTAGCTTTGTGCTGTCGCAACTGTGTGTGGTTTGGCGCGATTGGCTCGAGCGGTAGCGAGAAGATCTATGTCCGCGAGCAACCACGGTCTCAAAAAAGGAATGGTGCGCAACGGGCTTGGCTGAAGCGGATTGCGTCCAGGAATGGACGAGAGATCGATTGAGCCCGGATCAGCTTCCACCCCATTCATTGCGGCTGCAGGGTTACTGAATCCAAGCAGAAGAAGCAGAGAGGCGGCAGCTTCGATGAGCAGTGCTTTACGGCCTAACCACATGACACTCGCACCCTGTTCATACATTGTAGGCTTCCCATCCAAGCGATTGCCGATTGTCTCCAGGTTTTTACAATACGGTGAGAGTTTGTACGCCCGAGCCTTAGAAATTCATGCCGACGTAGAGTATTACGAAATCTTCGAAGGCTGCGCTGATTTCTCCAGCGGTAGGCATACGTTGAGACTTTCCAATTCAACCGCCGGTCATTTGGGGAGAGCTGCTGCTGAAGAGCGACCGGCAATTGGGGTCAGGCCCGCAGTTTCTACAAAGAACTGTGTTCTCAGGACGTCTGCAAGTAAAGCCAGATGTATGCTAGCGCGCCTGCTAACATAATTATTAAGCTCAAGCAGATAATGAGAGATGTGCTGCTCTTATCGATACTGCTCTGTCGAATTGAATCCGGGTCGAGGTAACGAATTGCCGCCATCGTCTGTTCGTCCGTGATGGTTTCGAACAACGGTTTTGCTTCGTGTTTTTCCTGCATGAGAAGTTCCTTTACAAATGGCCAAAGGCCTTGCTTCGTTGAAGGCAGAGCCTAACCGCGCCAGATTTCGGTGCCGCCGGTCTCCACGCTTCTTCTTTGTCTCGCGCTTGTGAGCGATGCCTCGACCAGGTCACTGACTTGCTTCTTACTGCGATGCGCGAGTTGTTGCAGTATGTATTTGACTAGGACGCCGTCGGCACGGATCTTCGCCCCGTAGCTGATCAGTTGCAAGAGAGCATTCTCGCCCTCCTGACTGATTAGCGTTACGTCCTTCATATCAATTATCAACGTACGTTCCTCGAGTTGCGATTTCAGACGCGCGCACAGTGTCACTAGTTTCTTTATTCCGGTTCCAACCATTCGTCCTTCAAGGACTACTCGGCAGTGGATTGAGGTCTCAATGAGGGAAATCTTCAGCATTTGTGCGTATCCAAGGTTGAGACATTTGGGTTTCAAAGCCCGCCGAGACAGAGTCACGGCGAGCCCATTAATCGGCGTCGTGCTCGTCCCATTGCCGCACTGGCATAACCAGGAATAGCTCCGTGCGATTCGGCAAGTGCGTCACGTAAGGCATTCCGTTTGTCGCGTCACGATTGAATCCTTGAAATTCGTCTTGGTGGGGACCGAGAATCATCACGTGCGGGCCGACGTGGAACTCATGGCCCCGATCTTTCGCAGATTTCCAGGCGCCGAGATACATGTACGAGATGCCGATGCGATCAATTTGCGGCCTGCGGCCGGCAATGCTGTCCTGCATCGCCCGCAGAAATATCGGGTCGTAGCATCCTGGCTCTTCCTTGAATGCGGAGTCGATCGCATCGTGCGGGTACCCAGGAATAGCCGGAAGACAGGTCCATTCGTTCGATCCTTTGCGAACGAGCCGGTATTCACCTCCAGGCGCCGATGGCCAATCGAGCACGGTCGCATCCTTAGTGATGAAGGTGGGACCGGCACGCAATGCGTCCGCGATCCTCTCCGCGTTAGTCACCGGCAATCGATCTGACGACTGGGCGAAGGCGGTAGCCACGGTTAAAAGAACAGTTGTGAGTACCTTCATTGTTTTGTCCTTTCGGAGACAACAGTTTCGGTCCGTAGCTCGTCAGAACGAGGTTCGAGGTAACGGCCCGTTTGAGTGACGTTCCCGGCCAAACTAAATGGTGTAGAGATCCTGGAACTTCGAACCGATCAGGCCCGCTCGGGCACTTTGCTCTCTCGATAGCCAGCGGGAGTCTCTTCGACAAACAAAGTTCCCGGTGAATCTTTTTCAAGCGAGCCTCTGACTATGTCTTGCTTCAGCAGATAGAACGAAACTGCGAACAGCACGAGATCTTTCATCAAAAATGCGACTCTCTCCGTCATCGCAGGAAACCCGCCGGCAGACGCAGCCCAGCCGTCAGGTATGAATGGGATAATCGTGGCAGTCGCGATAAAGGTGCCGCATGAACCGAGAGCTCCGAGAACTCCCAATTTCTTATTCCAGAAGCCCAGGAATATTAGCGCACCAAACAGCCATTCGGATACGCCTAAGAAGTAGGTGGAGCCCCGAACGCCGAAAACCGAATACATCCAGAAAATCAGAGGGCCGTGGCTGATGTAGGGAACCAGCGCGTCGGCTTCGTACTGAAACCACTTCTGGTAACCAAAGAACAAGTAGAGGATCACCATCGATGCGCGCATCATATGGTAATCAAGGTCATTTCTGAGAATGCCAATCTTCGATAGGAGATTGAGAAGACGATTCATGGTTCACTCCTTTACGTCGTTCAAATTTCGCTTTGGCCCTGCATTTTAAGCTCACGACAAGGCAGGCTTAGAGCAGGTCCCGAAATTCCAAGAATCGTGTCTTCACTTCTTTCCACGAAGGATAAGGCCCGTAACAAAGCATCTGGCATTGGTTTTCGTACTCCGCACCGATGATGACTGCGAGTTCTGCAGGAGGGAAAAGCGCATCGCTCCTGGCGAAACTCATATTTTCTGGGAAGATGTAACTTTTGGGAAAGTGCTGTCGGCTGATCTGATCGTAATCGGCTTTGATGATGGCATATTCCTCTGATCGCAGCATGGCGGCGATTTCAGCGTGAGTCGAGAGTTGGAAGAGGTCATAATAATGCCGTGCGTAGCTGCCAAGAGGCTGCTTGGTTCGCTTTAGCAATTCAACCTTGCTGTGAATGGCGAACATCTTTTCGACAAATGTCCTCCGGAAATGCAGAAGCCGAAATGGGAAGGGTCCCTCGTCTTCTGCGCCAAGTGATCGCCCCGTCTGTTTCAGAAACTGGCTGAGATAAGAACGCAATTCGAGCATCTCGGAAGGTTCGCGTCCACTTGCAGCGCCAGCTTCGACCAGTACCCGGTTTGCGACTTCGCCGGGACCTCCGAAGCGTTGAGTGTAGGAAAAACGGTCGTTTCGACCGAAACCTCCGATGGTTTTGCTCTCGTTCTTTTCAAAGGACAGGGCCGGATGCCTTCCGATGGCTTCGGACACTTTCTTCAACTCTCTATCGATTCCCCTCTTCCCCAAAGGCGGTTCGTAGGCGGTGGGATCGAGGAAGATGTCGATGTCCTCCGAAAACCTCTGAATGAGGTTCCATCCTTTGACTAGGCTCGTCCCGCCTTTGAAGATGACCTTGTCGCCACTCGTGGTCGCGATGACGCGCAGTGCCTCGGTAACGTAGTAGTCCTTCTCGATGATCGCTGGACGGAGGTTCTGCTCGCGAAAGTGTTCCGTTGCCTGCAGGACTGCCTGCTCGAAATCAGCATGCTCGAATAACCTCAATTTAACGAGACTCCTTTGCTTGCCAAGAACGCGCGGTCGGCAGCGAGGCCAGCGATTCGAAATCGAATCGAGAGAACGGGTTCAGGGAAGCCCGCAATTGCCGCAATGCCTTCGGACTCGCATGAAGCCGTTCAGCAAGTGCCCCAAGCATTGCTCGAACTCTTGGAGGCTCAGAATCTGCGATTTTCAGCAGACGGCCAAGGCGCCCTTTCTCGGACAGCAGGGCCAGTAGTTTTCGGATCGTGTCTTGCTGGTTCAACTCGCTGAACTTGGCTCCGTGCCTTAGAAAGTCCAGCAGCGCGGCGTCGGTTTCGGAGAGGTTGGCCCATGCCTGCGGTCGTCGCGTATGGATGACGGTGTCGTTTCCGACTAGTTTTCGGGGGAGGCTGAGAGCGCTGGTAGCGATCTCACCTTGTTTCGCCATCTGAGTTGTGAATCCCAGGAGATGCGCCGCGGCCATGCCAGACGGGAAAACAGTCTTGTGCCGGGATGCCAAATTCCGAATTGCAGTCGGGTTGGGTCGGCTTTTGCCAAAGGCCGTCTGGCGATTGCGGTAATAAACGCCTTTGCTGAGCCGGTCGAGTGTTCCGTTTCGCTTCAAGCGAGAGAGGGCCTGAGCGACCGCCGAGAAAGGAAGGTCGCGGAAGTCCTCCAGTCGCCACAGGCGCTCGCCGCCCCGTTCGACACGCTGGCGGACCAACCTCGTGACGTGGCGGGAACCAACGGCAGATTTGGCAGCAGTCGGCATACTGAAATAATGGGCTTTTTGAGTGATTTATGTCAAGTTTTATAGCAATAAAACTAGACATCAAGGTCTCACAATTCCCTCTCCAAATGTAAGGTTCAATGTTAGTTACTCTGGTGCGCGCGGTCGTCATGGTGGTTCAGTGCACACCGATTTATAGTACCAATCTGGGAAAGCACACTAATCCGTATTGAGAGAAGGACCCTCCTTGGACAGTGCCGAAAAGAGAATCTCCGACAAGGAGCTGGTCTCACGGGTCCGTGCGGGCGATCAGAATGCAATGGGAACGCTTTACGACCGTTATTCCCCGCTTGTGTATGCCGTGGGACTGAGGGTCTTAGCCGATACGGCGGCAGCGGAGGACGTTCTGCAGGAAGTATTCATGCAACTGTGGCGCAATCCGGCAAGATTTGATGCGAGTCGCGGGAGTCTGGGAGCGTGGCTGGCGGTAATCGCACGAAATCGTGCGATTGATGCACTGCGCAAGCGTCGTTACGAATCGGATATTGAAGACATAGTGGTTTCGGTGGAGCCGGATCTCGCTTCGGAGGCCGATAGGTCACGAGCGGCGAAGAATGTTCGTGATGTTCTCAACGGAATGCACCCGGCACAACGGCAGGCTCTTGAGATGGCCTTCTATGAAGGGCTGACGCATAGGGAGATTGCGGCCAAAGTAGGAGAGCCACTCGGAACGATCAAGACACGCATTCGTGCTGGCCTGCTAGCTTTGCGAAAGGCTTTGAAGCCATGAACGTTCACAGCAGATTCGCTGAAGGCCTAGCACTCTATGCCTTGGGAACGATCGAAGGCGATGAGCAGGTTGAACTCGAAAAGCACTTAAAGGAGTGTGCTGACTGCCGGCACGAACTGGAGCAGTTGCGTGGTGATGCGGCGTTGCTGGCGCTCGCGGCTTCAGGTCCAGTACCTCCGCAGCGAGCACGCGGACGGCTGATGAATGCTCTGACTCATGAACCTCGAATCTCGCTTGAACAGCCGAGCATGCGGCGCATTTCTTGGTGCTCTCAGATGGGATGGGTGGCTGCTGCCGCTGCGATTGTGATCGCTGCTGTTCTGTGGAGAACAGATGCCAGCCTGAGCAGGCGGATGGCGAACTTGCAGAAGGAATTCAACGAGCAGCAAACTGAGTTGCAGCGGGCGCAAGAAATAACGGCAACGTTGACTGCTACTGATGCGCTGCGGGTTACGATCGTATCGCCAAGGGCAGCACCTCAGCCCCAAGGTCGGGCTATCTATCTTCCCAGCCGATCTAGTTTGATTTTCCTCGCCAACAATATGCCTGCGCTTCCAGCGCGGCGGGCTTATGAGCTTTGGCTGATTCCGAGAAGTGGTTCTCCTATCCCGGCTGGAGTCTTCAAGCCAGATGCACATGGAAACGTCACGGTAGTTAATCTGCGATTGCCTGAACGAATCGAGACCAAGGCGTTCGCGATTACGGTGGAACCGGAAACCGGATCATCGCTGCCGACTTCTGCGCCGATTATGCATGGCACGGGGGAGTAAGCAGCTTATCGATGATTCGGGGGGAGACCCTTCGTCGTAACGTCCCCACACGTGCTCCGAAATATCCCCCTGCCACATTGATCCAAGGTGTCGCAGCGGCAGTCTTGCATCATTTTCTTGAGCAAGCGCCGCACTTTCCTTATCGCATCCATCAAAACGTCTAGTTCTGCGAGTTTTCGGCGAGACAGCTTTTGCCAGCGGTCAGAAGCCCGAGTGACATTGCGGAAACCGAAGAATAATTGGCGGATTTCCTCTAACGTAAAATCGAGTTGTCGCGCCCGTTGAACGATTGCGAGCCGATAAAGCACCGTGGAGTCGTAACGTCTCTGCCCACTCATTCTTTGCGCGGCAGGAAGCAGTCCAATCCGCTCATAATAGCGAATCGCGGAGGGCTTAAGTCCAATCTGCCGCGCGACATCGGAAATCGTCAATTGAGGCAAGGCTACATTCTAGTGCAGGTCATTCTGGTCGCCTTCCTCAAATGACAAATAATTTGCAAAAATACCTCTTGCCTTAAAGTGGACTTTAAGTTGTACGGTTTATCTCAAGGCTGAACTTCAGAAACCAATTATTGCAGCCTTGGAGGAGAACACGGTGAAAATAACAAAACTGCTTTTTGCATTAGCACTTTTGGCAGTTTGCAATACAGCTGCGAGTGCGCAAAGCAGTGAACCCGCAGGCAAAGTGGCGCTATTAGCTGAAAACGATGCAACGCAATCTGAGGGCCAGAGGCTCTCGATCCCGCTCGATGCGCAGCGGGAGAAGCAGGCGCTGCGGATATTCTTAAAGAGCGTACAAGACCAAATCGTCTCTGCCGCTGAGGCCATGCCAGCGACAAAGTATGAATTTAGTCCGACGGAGGGCGAATTCAAGGGCGTCCGCACTTTCGCTCGTCAAGTAAGGCACCTTTCAGCAACCAACCATATTTTGGCCGCCGCCGCTTTGGGCGAGGAGCCGCCTGTTGATGCAGGAGATGAAAACGGTCCTGAAACGGTGCGCACCAAGGCGGAGATTCTCGACTATCTGCAATCGTCGTTCGCCCATCTAGGCAAGGCAATCGACGCCATCGGTGAACCGAATGCGATGGTGAAAGCTACGCCGATTTCGCCTTTACCGGCCAGTAAGACGACGCGATTGGCACTAACGGTCGAGGCTATGATCCATGCCTTTGACCATTACGGGCAAATGGTTGAGTACTTGCGGATGAACGGCGTCGTCCCGCCAGCGAGCCGTCCATGAGACAGGACTCGGATGCCATTCCGGTAGCTTGCTGTTTATCGTCGGCAGAATTACGGGAGCGTGAGGCAACGCTCCTTGCCCAGTTTAGGTCCACAGCGATCGGAACTGAGGAACTTTCTGACGGGTACGCTTTCCGCCTCCCTGGGGATGGAAAGTGGGTTGCGCTTGTGGCGGAATTGATGGTGGCGGAGCGTGAGTGTTGTCCCTTTTTGACGTTCGAGTTGGTTGCCCAGCCGAATATGGGGCCACTGATTGTCCGCTTGACTGGCCCTGCTGGTACCAAGGACTTCTTGAGAACCACCATCCTCTGCAAGCCAGAGGCTTGTGCTGGACAAACAGTCGGCTCCGAAGCTGACCAGAATCTCTAGTTTTCTTGGAGCAAAACTTGACACACTGTGTCGATCACAAGCCGATAGGGCAAAGACGACATTCCTCACTCGCACTATCAAAACCCTGTACCGCAACCACTTCCAAGATGGAGCGGCGCCCTCTTATTCTGGCGATATGGACAAGAAGGTCTACTGAATTCCCAATATTGGCCATGATCGCCCGATGCGGCAGTTCTATTCCGCTCTGCAGAACACAATCTGAAAAACGGGCGATTGCTTGACGCGCGGAATTGGCGTGAAGAGTGCAGAGACTTCCGGAATGCCCGGTGTTGAGGGCCTGCAGCAAATCGAAAGCTTCACCGCCACGCACCTCGCCCACAATGATTCGGTCCGGTCTGTGACGCAGGGCAGCTTTCAGCAGATCGCGGACGGTAACCGCGGGTATCCCGGTTTGCTCGCGCCTTGTTTCAAAGCGAACTAGATTACTCTTGCGGATATTTAATTCAGCCGTGTCTTCGATGAGAAGAATTCGTTCCTCATCCGGGATGAAATCAGCAAGGATGTTGAGCAACGTCGTTTTGCCCGTGCCCGTTCCGCCGCTGATCAGGATGTTCTGGCGACTGGATACTCTTTCGCGGAGGACCTCGGCGGTCTTGGCGGTCAGAGTGCCATTTTCGATCAGATCAGCAATTGTGAAGTGCCTCGTGTTGAACTTGCGGATTGTGAGCGTAATGCCATCAATGCTGCACGGAGGAAGGACCGCTGCCACTCGGCTCCCATCCGGTAGGCGGGAGTCCAAAATGGGCTTTGCCTCAGAGATATCGTCTCCCAGGCGGCGAGCAATGTTTTTGACTGCCGCGCATAGGGCTTGTTCGGAGATGGTGACGCCGGGAACGGGCAAAAGCTGACCGTGTTTCTCGATAAATATTCGAGAATCGGCA
>CAZLIE010000009.1:0-52045 GCA_964559345.1 uncultured Terriglobales bacterium | reverse complement strand
TAGAGCTTCGCGATTGTCGCCTGAATCAGTGCCGCCAACGCGATGGTCTCGTCGAGACGCATCGGAATATCGCAGACGCGGAATTCAAGTGTGCTGAAGAATGGATGTGGACGAATGTCCCACCAGATCTTCTTCGCGTTGTCGATGCAGTTCGTCTTGATCAGCAGATTGACGAAGTTTTCGAACTCCGACCAACTCGAATATGTGTCAGGGATGTTGGTGCGGGGGAACTTGTCGAAGACTTTGCAGCGATACGATTTCAATCCCGTCTTCATGCCCTGCCAGAAGGGAGAATTCGCCGACAGGGCGAGCAGGTGCGGGAGAAAGTAGCGAGCCTGATTCATCAGGTGGATCGTGGTCTCGCGGTCTTCGATTCCAACGTGCACATGCAGTCCGAAGATAAGGTTCGCACGGGCGACGAGTTGAAGGTCCTCGACAACTTTGAGGTAACGCTCGTCGGGATAGATCTCCTGTGACCGCCAATCAGCGAACGGGTGGGTTGCGCCCGCGGCCAAAAGCAGTCCATTCTCCTTGGCCAAATTGATCATGTCGCGGCGCAACTTGCGGATGTCTGTCTTTGCGTCTTTAATGTTCTTGCAGACGCCGGTACCGACTTCAACGACAGACTGGTGCATCTCGGCCTTGACGCGCTCCTCCATCAATCGCTGCCCTTTCGCGATAATTTCCGTGTGGATGTGAGAGCGCAGGTCGCGCGTAGTGGGATCGATCGTCTGATACTCCTCTTCGATCCCGAGCGTGAAGGACGGCTTCCTGGACATGATTGACTACTACTTCGCGAAGGCTTTCGCCTTGGGCTCTGACTTGGATTTGCCCGACGATCTTGCTCTGGTCCTCTTCGCCGGCTGCGGCCCGTTCAGAAACGAGGACCAACGATAGTCTTTTGCAGGATCTTCATTGCTCAATGCTTTGCGCACTGCGAGTTCGGCAACTTCATTGACGATCCAATCAAAATTCTCGCGGCCCACCGAGTTCACGTCGGCGTCGGGCCGGATTCATGAAGTCGATCGCATAGGGAATGCCGTCTTCGCAGGCAAACTCAACGGTGTTTAGGTCATAGCCCAGCGCGCGACAAAGTGTGAGTGCGTCGCGCTCCACTCGCGCCAATAAACCGGGATCAAGCGCGGGACCGTCTTTGACGTAGCGTTCGTGATGTGGACGGCGTGGGTCGTACTGCATGATGTGGACCTTCTCCTGCCCAACCACATAACAGCGGAAGTATTCCTGGAACTTGACCGCGCGCTGCAGGGTCATGCAGAGATCGCGAGTCTCGTCGTAGGCGTGGAAGAAATCTTCGGGCGTGTGCACGTGATAAACGTCGCGCCAGCCTCCACCGTCGAACGGCTTGAGAAATGCCGGAAAGCCGACGTACTGGAAGACCTCATCCCAGTTCATCGGATAGACCAGGTTGCGCATCGACTGGTCGGTCGTGCCGGGCGGGTGGTGCTTGTGCGGCAGGATGACGGTCGCAGGTACGGCAACACCCAGTCTCTCCGCCAGCGCGTAGTTAAAGAATTTATCGTCGGCGCTCCACCAGAAGGGATTGTTGATTACGATGGTTCCGCTCAGGGCGGCGTTCTTCAGGTATGCCCGGTAAAAAGGAATGTCGTGCGAGATTCGGTCCACGATCACGCAATAGCCGCTGGGATCGGCCATCTTGATACCGCCAATTTTGACGAACTCCGCGCGAACCTGGCCTACGCCCATGGAGTTGACCTTCTCGACGAACGCCCCGGGGAAGGTGTTCTCCATCCCGAAGATGATGCCGATTTTCTTGGTGGCCACAGTCTGGGCTCCGCGAATCAGAGGGTATCTATTCTACTGATAAACAGGCAGGCGGAAAGGGGAATTCAGACGTGCGAAGGAGGCCGGCTAGTGGCAGCCGGTTAGGAAGGCAACCAGCAGAAACACGCTCCATATTGTGATTCGAACCATCGATCCAAAATCGAAGCTCTGCATGAAACAGTCCTATGGGCAGCTGTCCTATGGGCAGCTGTGAGCGGTTACTCGTTCCGAGTTCCTGCAACCGACTGGCCACAGCAATAAAGCTAAGAAGCTGAAATCGTTGGACTGGTGCCCTAGCCGCACCGGAAATTTTTTAAACTAGCGCAAAGTCTTGCACAGAATGAAGACTCCCGTTCCCTGCTGAGTGCGCAATTACAATCTCTGGGAAAGGAGTTCCTCATCATTTCTTCAGGCGAGACTGCGCCAACCGTCAGCAACACTGCAACCGGTCAAAGTCCCGTGCAGGTGTTGATCTCGGCAGGTGAGGCTTCCGGCGAAACCTATGGCGCTATGCTGATTCCCGAGCTGCGCAGATTGCTAGGGGATCAAACCCAGTTTTTTGGCGTCGGCGGAGAGCGCATGCGTGCAGCTGGCGCCGAAATCATGGTGGATTCGGCCAAAATAGCGGCGGTGGGAATTACCGAGGTCATCAAACACGTTGCGACCATCTACCGCGAGTTCTTCCGCATGGTTGCAATAGCCAGAGCCCGAAGGCCGGATCTCGCAATCCTGATCGACTTCCCCGATTTCAACCTCCGCCTGGCGGAAAAACTGCATGGTCTCGGCATGCCAGTGGTCTATTTCGTGTCTCCCCAGCTCTGGGCGTGGAAGCAGAGTCGCATTTGGCGGGTCAAGAGATTTGTGGACCGGATGCTGGTGATTTTCCCTTTCGAGCAGGACTACTACCGCCAGCGTGAAGTGATGGCTGAATATGTCGGCCATCCTTTGGCGGACATGCCGCTGCCGCAGATCTCCCGGAGCGCCTTCGCCGCGAACTATGGACTTGATCCGGCGAAGCAGTGGATTGCGCTCCTCCCCGGCAGCCGCCGCAAGGAGGTGCTATTGAACCTGCCCGTCATGCTGCAAGCTGCCGAGCGCCTCGGCCGGGATTACGACTACGTTCTGCCAGTCGCTTCAACCCTGTCGCGCCCTTGGGTAGCAGAGCAAGTAGGCAGCAACCGGGTGCGTCTGGTGGACGATGCCCGATCTGCTCTGCTTCATGGGCGGGCAGCGGTGGTCGCCAGCGGCACGGCCACGGTTGAGGCCGCCCTGATTGGCAATCCGTTCATCGTGGTGTATCGCGTAAGCCGGTTAACATACGAGATAGGCCGTCGGCTGGTGAAGGTAAAGAACTACGGCATGGTCAACCTGATCGCCGGCCGGGAGATTGTCCCGGAATTGATCCAGTCAGAGTTCACGCCAGAGAGCGTCACGGCTCACTTGCGTCCACTTCTGGCAGACGGTGCCCCTCGCGAAGAGATGATCAGCAATTTGGCCTTCGTAGGCCAGCAACTCAGACCGGCCGCCCTTGGCGGAGACCAGACGGCGATTGAGCGGGCGGCACGAGCGACAGCAGAATTGCTGAACAGGTAAACTATTTCTATGCCTCAATCGTTTATAGAATAAGGGGTCCTTCTGTGGCGATCCCGCTATCCGTCTGCCTTGCAGCAGATGAAAGTTTCAGCACCTTTTCAGATTTTCCCCGGCATCGTATAGAAGCGACCTTGTGGAGCATTGATGAGTTTGATTTCCGGAGCGCCCATAAGGCGCGTCCTTAAAGCTGTTTCGTGCCGATTGCTGTTCTCCGCAGTCTGTGTACTGGGACTGGCGACAGCCGCATTCGCCGCCGAACGACCACGAATTCAGGTTGAGAGCTACGCAATCGATGCGGACCTCGCCCCCAAGACCCACCACATCACCGCCAAAGCCCACGTCAAATTCACAGCATTGGACGACATCAGTACCGCAGTTTTCGAGTTGAATAATGCGCTTCGAGTCACACGCGTGACCACCGAATCAGGCAAGGTGCTGCCGACCGAGCGCGTCACACAGGACTACACCATCCGCGTAACCATGCCGGAAGGTCTGTCGAAGGGACAGGAACAGATTCTCACTTTCGAGTATGAAGGCGTGCTCGCCAATGCCGACGACAGTCCGGTAGAGGGACTCAAGCTGGCTTACATCGGCAGCGATACATCGTATCTTCTCTATGCCAGCCGATGGTTTCCCATGGTCGGCTACAACACCAACCGGTTTATCGCGACGATCAATATCACCGTACCCGCCTTCTTCGAGGTAATCGGCAGCGGAGCCAAGCCGAACGCTCCGGCTCACCCCGCGTCAGCAGGCAACAAGACTTACAGCTTTGTCTGGGACACTCCAAGTTTTCCAGGAACCATCATTGCCGGAACCTTTATCCAAGCCGGCCCATTTCCAGGTTCCAACAACTTGAAGGTTTACTTTAAGCCGAACCATAAGGCCCAGGCCGAGACGTACGCCGAGACCGCCGGCAAAGAACTCGCTTTCTTCACCAATATTTACGGGCCGCTACCATCGTCGAATATCAGTCTGGTGGAATTGCCCGACGATACCGTACCGTCAGCATGGGCCCCGCAGGTCGCGGCGATTGCCTCGCGAGCGGTGACGCAGAAGGTTAACTATCGGCTGCTGGCGAACACGCTGGCTCATCAGTGGTGGGGAGCGTCAGTAAGCCCGGCGTCGAAGGACGATTTCTGGATCACCGAAGGCGCTGCCCGCGACAGCGAGGTGCGGTACGTACAGGATGCCGCAGGACAAGCCGGCTTCGAAGAAGCGACGAAGGACATGGCTGTTGGTGCCCTTGCGTATGACAACATTCCGCTTTCCGGTGTGGGCAAGTTGGATCCGTTCTCTCCGGAGTTCCAGTCGTTGGTGACCGACAAGGGCGGCATGATCTATCACATGCTGCGCTGGGAAATCGGTGAGGCAAATTTCGACAAATTGATGCGCACTATCACTCAGCAGTATGCCGGCAAATCGATCAGCGGCGAACAACTGAAAGTGGTCGCAGAGCAAAACTCGCAAGAGAAACTTGGCGCCTTCTTCACGCAATGGCTCGATGGCACCGGCGCCCCGGAGTTCAAGAACAAGTACACGGTTTATCGGCTCGGAAACAATAAGGGCTTTCGAATCGTTGGACAGATCAATCAGGACCTCGATCTGTTTCGCATGCCGCTTGAACTTCGGGTGGATACCGATGGCAAGAGCGAGACAAAGCGCATCGACGTGGTCGGAACGCAGTCCACTTACTCGGTAGAAACATTCGGCAAGCCGCGACGGATCACCATCGATCCCAACAACTGGGTGCTGAAGAACTCACCGGAGCTCCGAGTGCGTGTCGCGATTCTCCGGGGACAACAGTTGGTCGCGCAGGGCGATCTTTCCGAGGCACTGAAAGAATATCAGAAGGCCCTCGACGCGAATCACAACAGCTCGCTCGCGCACTATCGTATCGCTGAAGTTTTCTTCTTACAGAAGAACTATCAGTCAGCCGCAAACAGCTATCGCGAATCGCTGGCAGGCGATGGCGAGCCAAAGTGGACAGAAGTCTGGAGCCACATCCAGTTAGGAAAGATCTTCGACATCACCGAGCAACGCGAACGCGCCACCAACGAATATCGGCAAGCGCTGCAGACAAACGACAACACGCAAGGCGCTTTGGACGAAGCCCGACGCTATCTGAATCAGGCGTACAAGCGGCAGGAGACAGTCGGGAATTGAGGATCAGGATGCTGCTGGCGGCCTGCTCGACCCGCTATCGCAGGTGGTTCTGATCGTCCCGCATTCGGCTCGATTAATTTCGCTGACCGAACGCCGACAGCCGAGCGCCGATAGCCGTTCCTACTCGTACCTCAACGCCTCAATTGGATCCAGGTTCGCTGCCTTCATCGCTGGTAGCATTCCGCTGACAACCCCAACGATAGACAGGATCACGGTTGCGACGACAAGAGTCGTCGGATCGATGATTAGACGGATATCAGCCGCTTCGGCGTTCTGCGCAATCGCGCTATAGAACGGGATGCGGCCTACGCCCCAGGCGACGAGGTAGGCCAAGACGATCCCGAACACGCCGCCGGCGAAAGTAATGGTGAGCGCCTCTGCCAGAAACTGGAAAAGTATGTCTTTCCTGCGTGCTCCCAGCGCCTTCTCGACGCCGATCTCACGCGTGCGTTGCGTCACCGAGACCAGCATGATGTTCATCAACCCAATGCCGCCGATGCCCAGCGTGAGCGCGCCGATGAACGCAAGCAGTATCTTCAAGCCGAGCGTGATGATCTCAAACTGCGTGACCTGCTTCATCGAATTAAACAGGAACACGGCCCTGCGGTCCTTCACGTCGTAGTTGTGGAGATGCGCCAGCGCGGCGCGCACCGACTCCTCGACTCCGCCATAATTGAACGTCTCGTAATCAAGCCAGATGCCGTCGACGTATCGAATGTCCTTGAAGTCGGACATGGTGTTGAACGGAATCAGCATTTGGCGATTCGTGTCATCCTGGCCGCCTTCCTGCATCTTGGGAGAGAGCACGCCGATCACTTCAAAACTGATGCCGTCGATTCGAATCTTCTCGCCCAGCGGATACTGACCGGAAAATAGCTTCTGCTTCGCCTCCGACCCAATCACTACCACGCGCGCTCGCGACTCATTATCGTGATCGTCGTAAAAGCGCCCGATATCTACAGGATAGTTTTGGATCTTCTGCACCGATGGGTAATACGCATTCAGAGGAAAAGTAAACGTGCGATTGTCATACTGGACCTTCGTCGAGTCCTTGCTCATCATTGGAGTGATGTGCTTCACCAACGGAACGGTGCTCGCGATGTATTCAACATCCTCCAGCTGAAAGCGGATTTTGGATCCTGCCTTGGTGCCGCCCGCCTGCATCGACGTGCGGTTGGGGAAGACACCGATAACCTTCGCTCCCCAGTTGGCAAAGATGGCGTCGATTGCCCGGCCAAACCCCGCGCCGTACGCCAACAGCAGCACTACCGTGGCGATTCCCCACGCCATCCCGAGCATGGTCAGCGCGGTTCGACGGCGGTCGTGCCGCATCGCGCCGTAAGCCTGATCCAGCAGATCGCGAACCATGAACTATTCCTTTCGCAGCGCTTCCACCGGCTGCAACATTGCTGCCTTGCGCGCGGGATAAAGTCCTGCGACGAGCCCCGCGAGTCCGAGACATCCGATGGCTAATGCCGCCGATGTCGGAACCAACTTGGGAGTATCGAATCCCGGAGGCGAAGGCAGTGTCCCCAATGCAGCCATCAAACCGGCGGCCGCAGCCATCCCAATGCCTCCACTGAGCAGAGTGAGCAGGATTCCCTCAAGGAAGAACTGCATAAGGATGCTGCGATTCGTCGCGCCCAGAGCCTTGCGCAGACCGATCTCCCGCGTGCGTTCGCTCACCGACACCAGCATGATGTTGATGATCCCAATTGCTCCCAGCGCAAGGGTGACTACGCCCACGCTGCCGAGGAATCCATTCATCGCGTCGAATATCTTGCCGACCGTTTGTTCGCTCTTGATGGTGTCCCACTCTTCGAAGGCCTGCTCGTCCTTGGAATCGAACTGATGATTGCGCGCGATGATGCGATGGACATCCTGCTTCGCCTCGGCATTGTTGTCACGAGTAATCGGCTGGTAATTGATCGTGGACAGCGCGTCGGGAGTCTCGCCCACATCCTTCAGTGGAAAGTATTCGTGCATCGTCGTATACGGGATGTAAACGCGATTGTTCGTCGAGTTATTTTCGTGAACGCCGACCGAACTCACGATGCCGATAATCTGAAATCGCACACCATTCATCAGCAGAGTTGCGCCCAGCGCATTGGTGCCCGGATACAGATTGCGCGACATCTCGTCACCAATCACTGCGACGTTTCGCTTCTCAGCTTCATCAGCATCGTTGAGCCAACGTCCCTCCCCGATTGGAATGTAGCGAATCTCATTCAGGTTCGGAGTGGTGCCGAAGACCTGGCCATTCGCATTCGTGAAATCGCTCACGGCATGGATGTCGCCGCGATTGATAATGGGCGCCGCCGCGCGAACGTGTGTTGCCTCGCGCGCAATGTCCTGATAGTCGCGGAAAGTGAGGTAGTACTGGCGCATGCCGGTGCCGCTGCCGGGCGCCGCAGGCACATGGCCAGACCAGATCATGATGATGTCCTGGCCGAGCGTAGCCAGTTGCTTGCGTTGTCCGGTGCGGAAGCCCTCGCCGAGTCCCACCAACAGCAGCAGCGATCCCACGCCCCAAGCGATGCCGAACATGGTGAGAAACGAGCGCAGCTTGTGCGCCCACAATGTGGTTAATGTCTGCTTGAATGTGTCCCACAGGAACAGCATGTGTTTATCTCTACGACGCCGGTACCGCGCCGGTTCCAGATGTGTTCAGTCAACGCGCACACGGCGGCGGCTTCAGCCGTGTGCGCACACCAGTCCCCTTATTAATAAGAGACGAAGCAGACGAAACATTGTTAGTGGCTGGTCTTGGCTTCTTTACCTTTTTGCACATCCAGGTAATCGAAGACGCCACGACCGGCCTTGCGTCCCAACCGGCCCGCCTTTACGTGCTGTACCAGCAGCGGCGCAGGTCGAAACTTCTCGCCCAGTGATTTGTGCAGGTACTCGAGAATATGAAGCCGCGTGTCCAAGCCCACCAGATCCACCAGTTCAAACGGCCCCATAGGATGGTTGAGGCCAAGCTTCAACGCTTTGTCGATGTCCTCGGCGGAGGCGATTCCCTCCTGCAGCATGTAGAAGGCCTCATTGCCAATCATCGCGTTGATGCGGCTGGTAATGAATCCCGGCGATTCCCGAATTACGACGACTTCCTTGCCCATCCGCTGCCCAACCTCGAACGCCGCAGAGATGGTCTCGTCGTCCGTCTCGAGGGCGCGCACCACCTCCAGCAGCTTCATCTTGTGCACTGGATTAAAGAAGTGCATGCCGACACATTTCTGCGGACGGTAGGTGACCGATGCAATCTCGGTCACGCTTAGTGAGGAAGTATTGGTGGCCAGAATTGTTCCAGGACGGCAGATCTTATCGAGCAGCGTGAATATCTCGATCTTCGATTCCATCTCCTCGGGCACCGCCTCGATCACAAGATCGGCCTCACGAGCTGCCTCTTCGACCGTCCCGGCAAACTGAATACGCGAGAGCGCCTCCTGGGCCGCTGAGCGGTCGAGCTTGCCCAGCTCCACGCCCTTATCAAGGTTGGCGCGGATCTCCGTCTCTGCCTTGCGCAAACTCGCCGGCAGAATGTCCTCAAGGATCGTGCGGTAGCCGCCCAAAGCGGCAACATGGGCAATGCCACGCCCCATGATTCCCGCCCCAATCACCGCAACCGTCTTGATCGAAGCCACTCCTAGCTTCCCTTCTCCAGCTTGTCCACAATGCCGGAGCAGCTCGGCTCAGACTTGCGCAGGTATTCCGCCAGCCTCTTGCGCTCGTCATCGGTCATGAACGGAATGTTGGCGGCAATTCGACGCAGGGTTGTAGAAATGTCGTCAACATAGTTCATCATGCGGATGAGCTCCCCAGAAGTGACCATATCTCTCCTCGTGCTAGCGGTAATGTAAAGGCGAACTTTCTATTTTGCGGGAGCGCTAAGGATTCGTCCAGCCCTGGGGCGATGGGTCGAATCCAAGAAAGGCCGAGAGGGCCGACGAAGAATTTAGTCCAGCCCGCAGGGCTGGGTATCCGAGATGCAGAAGACCAGAGCCCCGGAGGGGACGGCATAGAATAACTAAGGCGGAAATTCAAACAATGAATTACGCAGTGTTATTCGAAAAATCAGCCACCGGTTGGGGCAGCCTACGTGCCCTGATTTGCCCGGCGTCATCACCACCGGAAGCTCAAAGTAAGAAACTCAAAAGCTGATCCGGGAAGCCATTCAGTTCTATATTGAGGGATTGAAGGGAGACACTCTCCCAATTCCCGAGCCCACCAGCTCGGCAGAACTCATCTCAGTGCCGTCAACTTAGATTGTTTGTTGAAAAGCCGAACGCCGACAGCCGACGCCGAAAGCTGCTTTACTCGCCTACAATTGCCTTTCTACCCTCACACTTGCACCCACTCCCGCCCAACAAACTTCCACCGGACGCCGCGCATGTCCAACCACTCACCAATCGGCTCGCCCTGTCTGGAATCTGATCCGAGACGAAGGACGTTTCCGTCCAAATCCACCACCTGCATCTCATACGCCCAATCGTAATTCGTCGGCGGATGCCGCACCTTCGCTCCGCTCGCGCTGAATTCTTCGAAAACGGCATCGGCATCTTCCACACCGCACCACACCCAACTGCCACAATTCCCTTGATCGCCTTCACAAAGAAAGAGGTGACACTTCCCCCGCGAGACCGACACAAATCCCGGCGTCTTGAAATCAACTTTGAATCCAAGCTGGTGGACGTAGTACTCCATGCTCGCCTCAACGCTACGCACGCGAAGAACCGGACAAACATTCTCAAATCCAACAGAAGTGGCAGCAGATAGTTCAGTAGCAGACATGCCAATTACCTCAAGTTGCCTTTGCCCGAGCCGACCGCTTACAGCCGAACGCCGACAGCCTGGCCACTGGGCCGTCGTGCATATTAGCAAGGAGCGTCCGCCATCTGCGACTTCCAGCTTTTTGTCCTGATCCACGAGATGGGTCATTTTATCGACGCCAAAACGCCACATGAATGGGACTCGTTGTAGTGAAGGAGTGCAAATTCTTGCTACGCTGTCGATATGCGAGTCCATAGTCGTTCGCCCGTAGCCCTGCTGTTCCTTGCCCTCTCGGCAATTGCATACCAGAGTCAGACGACTGCCTCCGCCAACGCGAATTCGGCGTTGCAAACGTCCGCAGATTCGCGAGGCACTCGCGATAGCGTTGATTCGTCGAACTGGAGGACTTATCGGAACGACGAATACGGATTCGAACTGAAATATCCCGAGACTTGGGGAGTGGGGGGTGGGGGCTCCGGGACCCATTGGCCGCAAGGGCAGCCTGAAAAGCAAACACGAGTATGGACGATGGAAATCCGAAAGCCCCATCGCGACGGTGAGCCCGACGCGAAGATCTCATTGGGCATTCAAGAGAACGAGAATCCAAAGAAGCTCAGCATCGACGATTACGCCGCGGAGCAGCTACGCCGCATGAAATCTATCCTTCCGTCAACCCGACATGTGATCATCGGAGGCCAGCCTGCGGTTGTTCTGGAGACAACGAGCAGTTCGGGAATGTCAGTCAGAGGAACTTATACCTTGCTGCAGAATACCAACCTGGTGAGCTTGATCTACGAACACCAAGAGCCTTTCGATGCGACACTGGCTGCGATTGTCGGATCATTCCACGCAGCCCACAAGTGACATAAGCGCAATGGTGAAACCAGTACCAAGCTGGACCAAGGCGGCACAGCCTGCTCTGCCCTATTTTCCGTTCTTGCATTTGTGAGAAGTAATTGCGCGGATCAGACTGTCCTGCGTTGGTCCTCGCGTTGTCCTAGCAATGAAAGCGACAGCAGCCCAGTGGGGGATCATGCCTTTCGGCCTTTTTCAATTCTGCAGCGGCACATCGCAGCACAGAAATGCATACGACGAAGATGAGCGCGAAGGCGAAGCACCGATATCGGCTGTACACGCTGGGCGCCTTATGCGGCTCGTGCGTGATCCGGAACAACTTCGGTTTTCACACTTTTCTGGGAAATAGTTGCCAGCCATGGAAACATGAATAGGGCTGCCAAGGCAGCGGTTGCGGAGCCAAACATTACGAAGACCCCGAAACGCTGGGTGGGCGGAAAATTCGATAACAGGAAGATGCCGAATCCGCAGCAAATTACTAATAAGGATGTCCCAATTGGCCGCCACAGATGGGAGCATGCCCTTGACCATGCTTCCCAGGAGCTGAGCCCCGCACTCTCACGCTTGGCGAACACGGTCAGATAGATCATGGCGTCCACACCCATGCCAAGATCGAGGTTGGCAGCCGACGCGGTAATGAAGTCCAGGGGCATACCGAGGTAAGCGATATATCCACGTACAACGACGGGGATAATCGCAAGCGTTAGCAGCATGGCCGCGGCCACACGCAACGAGCGGGAGAAGAGATAGCCCATGATGGTGAAAATGCCGATCAAAATGAGGATGCCCGAGGTGATGCTGGACGTGATGAGCCGGCCCATCTGAGCCAATAAGCTGTACTCGCCACCCACCAGCAGCGTGCGAAAGCCCTCGCGTTCAACCGTTCTCTCCAAGCGGCGGATGACGTCTGCGCGCGGCGTGCTTCGCACCGTCTCACGCATCCGCAAAAGAAACAGAGCCCTTTTGTGATCAGGCGTTAGAAACTGGCGGGCCGCCGCGCCGTGTTTCGGTGCCTCCAGGATGCTGACCTCCTTGTTTGTAGACAGAAACATCGAGTACCAGCGGCGCCTGATTTCGCTCAGAAGAACCGGCAGGGACATGGCCTTGCCCACGGCGGGGTCCTTTTCCAGCGCGTTCTGAAGATCCCAGAGCCGGTTATACCCATCAGTGTCATCTAGAGCAGCGCCTCCCTTTTCTTCGACGACAAGTTTAAGCGGGCTGCTGCCGCCGGCGCGATCAACCGACTCGAGTCCTCTTCGAATGTCGCTTCCTTTTTTGAAATAGGCGAATAAGGGCGGGTCTGTATCCAGGCGAAGCAATCCGATCGCACCGATGACCGTGAAGACCGCCAGCCCGGCCACAATGAGGCCGTGGCGTACGGAAAAGAACGAGCGCAGCCGCGGCTCGAAGGCCTTCGTCCAGCTCAGCTTTGCCCGTGGCGGTGAGGCCAGAACTAGGAACCAGGGATACAGCGTGTATGCAGCAATGAACGCCATCGCTGCTCCTACCGCGCCACCGGTCCCCAAGTGCTTCATCGGTGTCGACTTCACAAACAGAAGACTGAAGAAACCCAGTAACATGCAGACCGCACTCCAGAACGACGGTACAACCGTCTCTCTAACGGCACTCCATACGGCCGCGTATCCGGCCGACTTTTGCTGCTGTCGAATCCTCTTCCAGTTGAAGCTCAGATAGACGATGGGTGAGAGAGTCATGACGAACACCATGGTCGAGAGGTTCGCCGTGACAGGCCCGATCGGAATGTGAATGCGTTGGGTGATGATGAGTGTCGCAGCACTCGAATTGGCACACGCGACGAATGTGCCCACCAGGATCCAAGGCGAGCGAAAGATGAGGAACAACACGACGCCGAAGACACCAACCGCGGCCAGGCTGAACGTTCGCAGGTCCCTCTCCAGGGTCCGCGAAATCAATTCGGTCACATAGGGCAGTCCCGAGATCACCACTCGAAAGCCGGGATGGTCGAATCTGCTCTTTAGTTCCTGCAGGCTGTTGATCGTTTTTGCGCCCACGTTGTCTTTGATCGTAGCGATGACGTCAGTGGATCTGTGATCTCTGGCGATGAGAGTGTTCGTCCAGAGGCGACTCTTCAATGCATCCTTGAGGTCCTTCGGCCCGGGGCTGCGGCCCAGTGATATGACATCGGTGACTCCGGGAACCTTCGATAGCGCGTCCGAAAGTGCGCGAATGCGTTCTGCATACGCCGTTGACGCGATATCGCCGCTGACGGTCAAGTCAATCTCGGTCATTTGGGGGAAGGTCCTGGAGATCTCGTTGTCGGCCCGGACTTGCGGATCGTTTTTCGAGAAGAAGAAATTTTCGCCGACTTTCGGCTTCAGATCGACGGTGTGAAAGAACACCAACATCACGAGGGCGCTGACTCCAAGACATATGAGAGGAGGCACAAATCGAACTGGAAATCTCCTGCGCCTGCGTTTCGAGTCGATTGGAGTGGGCTTCGTCAAAAGTTAGTTCTCTATTGCCGTTTTCAGGCAGCCATCCACAAATGGTTGATGCCGGCATGGAATGCCTGACTATTGGATGCATTCGGGCATGCCCGTCTGACGCATGGACATGAGAAATCTCGATTCAGAGTGGGCCATCCGATATCGGGAAAGGAGACATCACAACTTAGAGAGCAGGCTGTCGCAAAGATCACAGCCAGAAGAGGTGGATTTTCGATATGACGGATGACCTCAGGATCACTATTGGCGATTTCAGAAAGAGGATCGAAGCGGGAGAAGATTTCGCGGTCATCGATACTCGCAACCCGCAGGCGTGGGCGCAATCGGATGATATGTTACCGGGAGCCATTCGCGTTCCCGTCGACGCCTTCGAAAAACATCTGTACGAAATCCCGAAAAACAAACCTATTGTCACGTATTGCACGTGACCAGATGAGCATTCGAGCGCCAGTTTGGCGCAAAAACTCCGCGACCGTGGTTACAAAAATGTTTGGGCTCTTCAGGGTGGATTTGATGCCTGGCGAAATGCCGGTCTACGTGTCGAACCAAAACAGGAAGCCGCGTGAACGCGTGATTTGGAGATTCAGATGAACGACAATCCAGCCCATCAGGTTTTTAGCGATCTGCTGGGCTATCTCGAGTTACTGGAGGCGCAGACCGGGGCCATTTTGCAGTTTCTCAAAGAAAAAGGAATTGCTACAGACGAGCAACTCGCTCCATATCTGGAGCGAGCGGCAAACGCAGCCAGCGTTAAATGGGGCGCGGCGCGCGTAAGGATGGAACATCTTTTCACCCTGTCCCAGCAAGTCACAGCAGAGCCTGCTTCCAAACGAGTGTCAGCGGAGTCTCCTGCCAAGCCAGAGGCGGCCAGGAACGAAGACACCAAAGAATCCAAAGCCTCAAAAGAGTCTACGAAGGCTCGGCCTGGCGCGAGCAAGGAACCCGCGAAAAAAACCGAAGCACAAACAGGCGCTCGTAACGGCCAGCCTACCAAAGATGTTGCTGCTAAGAATCCCACAGAACCATCAAGTTCGTCACAGGATCAAACGAGCAGAGAATCCGAGCGTTCGGAAGCAGAGAAACAAAAAGCATCCTGATTCCGTTCTCTAAGGTCGATTGGTTGTTAGCTCACCTCTCAGTGCTCATGTTCCCGACGGTGTCTCGGGAGTTGTTATGGACAAGAACATAGTTACGGCTGCGGATCTCTCAAAAAGAACCAGCGCGAACGAAAGCCTCGAAAACACGGCATCACTGAAATCCGCGGACCTTATGACACAGCATTCGGCAAACGTCATTTAGAAGATCTGTTCGGGACGATGGGAGAGTACATCGATGCGCTTCAGTTCGCCGGTGGCTCATTTTCGCTCATGTCGCGAAAGGCGCTCGCCGAGATCATTGGGGAAAAACGGGGACAGCCGGGCTGTTTCCCGACGCAAAGCAAAACCGACAAGAAAACACTTTTCCGTTCCGGTGACGCCTACGGCTAGCTCCTGCGGGTGACACGACGAAGCGCGGCGATCAATGCCGCAGGGCCTTCTCGTGCCAGGACGGTTTGGTCCGGGAATATCTTCTTGTCCAACCGCTCACTATCGGAGATTGCGATCAGCGGACAATCGGGACAGCTTTGGCGGATCGCTTCCGCAAGTTCCTCCACCAGATCGCTTGAAAGGGTGTAGGTTAAAACGGCTATATCGAAGCCACCGCGCGGGATCAACTCCATGGCCTCGGCAGGCGTTTCGGGAGTGAGCACTTGAAAGCCGTGCGTACGCAGGACCTCGGCGCGATAGAGCGCTAGCTCACGAAGTCGACCGATAAGCAGGACGCGATTGCCGGTCGTACTCCTCGCATTGGATCTGTCTTTGAGACGTCGTTCTGGCCAATCGACAGATCCGTTCTTGTCAGCCGAAAAGGCAAAACAATGACTTCCGCAAAGAGGGCATCCACTTGAAGCGACCGATGTCACGCCCGAGTCTCCGTCATTGAAATCGGCTTTTTAGGGCCCGAGAAGCGCAGATGATACTAGAAGGCTATGTCCGCAGCTAGTTTTCAACAAGCAGTGTTCCCCAGTGGATAAAACCTTGGACTACGGATGTCACGGATTCGCACCGATCATGCGCATGGAAGTCTAGGGTCGCTGTCGGCGGTCGACGGTCGGCGTTCGGCCCTTGGGCGGGTTTGGAGCTTTCGGCAAAAATCGTGAAGCAACAGCACCACGGATTTGCGAGGATCGCACGGATTTGGGACGTGGCAGCGCTTTCGTAATCCGTGAAATCTGTGTGAATCCGTGTGATCCGTGGTACGGCGATTGATCTGCTTTGGGTTGCTTCAGAGCCACTAAACTGCCATTTTCGACCGCTACTCGGACGCCAAAATCTCATTGTTTGGCGACTGGAAATGCAGAGTTTTCGCTTATTTGCAGGTATGAGGCTTGAAAGTCTGCGGTCTTGCGGTTTGGCGTCCGGGCCGGGCTCTACCTTTATTTATTAGCCTTGAACTTTTCCGGTTTTTCAGGCGCTTTTTGGTGATCTCCCTCCCGCAGCGTTTGCAAGCTGCTGGAGGCGTTTCTCGCTTTTCAGAGTGGGGGCGGTGCTTGGGGCAGCTACAAACGAAAGCTGGGCGAAGGTGAATCGATTTACCTTCGCTATCCTGAAGAGGTCCGAACCGCGCTTTCTGAAATCCGGAAATTTGGCATTTTCCGGACGGTTCATCCCACCCTCCTGTATGTGCCTGGCACACAAACAGCGCCGGCTACCGCAGGCGGTTCTGCTCACCCCGCTGTCCTGTGTGTGTGCCTGGCACCTCCCGCATGGGCCAGAGGGGTGCGGGGTAGCTACTCCCTCCTGCGATCTCGTCGATCGTTCGCGTGCGCAACTCGGCATGCTCAGCAGCGTATCGGGCTCGGTCTGTCCTCTGTTCCTTGCTGCAGAGCTAGAGCCGTTTGCAATTTGCATCTAAGTACGTGCATGCGTAGTTCGACACCGACACTCACTCCTGACAACCAGGAACTCACTGATCTGCTGCAACGGATCGTTACTGAGACCAAGGACCGTCCGCTTTCGACGTACCGATTGCAGTTCCACAAAGGCTTTCGCCTGGAGCAGGCGCGCGATCTGGTTGGATATCTGCACGACCTCGGAGTCTCCCATCTGTATGCCTCGCCATTTCTCGAGGCGCGGACGGGGAGCGTGCATGGGTATGACATCATCAATCATGAGCGGCTGAATCCGGAGATTGGCACCGACGATGACTTGCGCTCGCTGGCGCGTGAATTGGCCGCGCATGACATGTGCATCGTGCTCGACATCGTCCCGAATCACATGGGCGTGAGCACGCGCACTCCGTGGTGGCGCGATGTGCTGGAGCATGGCCGGGCGTCGCAGTACGCGGAGTTCTTTGACATCGATTGGAATCCGCTGAAGCCGGAGCTGCATAACAAGCTGCTGCTGCCGGTGCTTGGGGACCAATATGGCGAGGAGCTGGAGCAGGGACGTCTGCAGGTGCAGAACAAGGACGGCGAGCTCGTGGTGAAGTACTACGACCATGACTTCCCACTCGATCCGCAAAGCCTGCCGCTGATCTTCGACGCGGTGGGCGAGTGGCCTGCGGGCAGAGACGAGCGATCGTCCGCCGACTTGGAGGCTCTCAAGCAGTTGGTGGAGCAGTTACGCACGCTGCCTCCGCACAGTACCGCCGACCAGCAGCAGGCGCGTGAGCGCGCAGAGATTTGGGACAACATCCGGCCGCGCTGGATCGAGTTGCTGCGCGACTCTCCTGCAGTGAAGGGATTGCTCGACCGCGCATTGCGACAGATCAATGGCAGACCGGGCGAGAGTGGCAGCTTCGATTTGCTGCACTTACTGCTTGAGTTGCAGGTGTATCGTCTGGCGCATTGGCGTGTGTCGGGTGAGGAGATCAACTACCGTCGCTTCTTCGACGTCAACGATCTCGTCGGTCTGCGCATGGAGAGCCCGCGAGTATTTGCGGCAACGCACCGCATGCTGAGGCGAATGCTTGCCGAGCGGCTCATCAGCGGTGTCCGCATCGACCACTGCGATGGCATGTTGAATCCGCGTCAGTACCTGGTCCGCCTGCAGATGCTGTATGCGTCCGCGCGCATCAACGGTCCTGAGCCCGTGGAACCGCTCGCGGAGAACGGCATCTCGCTCGACATCCAGAATGCGTTTAGTCAGAACGACTGGATGTATGGGCGACATCCGTTCTATGCAGTAGTGGAGAAGATCCTCGAACCGGGGGAAGAGCTTCCCGAAGAGTGGCCGGTGGATGGCACGAGCGGCTACGACTTCACCAATCTGGTCAACGGGATCTTCATCGATCAGGCGAACGAGCGCGCATTCGACCGCATCTATCTGCGCTTCGCCGGTCCGATGACCGATGTGGACATGCTGATCTATCAGAGCAAGGAGCTGATCATGCACACTGCGCTTGCCAGCGAAGTAAACGTGTTGACGCACCTGCTGGGAGAGATCTCGTCCGACGATCGGCGCGCGCGTGATTACACGCTGAAGACATTGCGAGACAGCATTCGCGAAGCGATTGCGTGCTTTCCGGTCTATCGCACGTACATCGACGAGCGTGGCGAGTACACGCAGCGCGATCGTGAGTACATCGAGCGCGCCATACGCAAGGCCAAGCGGCTGAACCCAGGGACGTCGGATCGCGTCTTCGACTTTCTCCGCGACACATTGCTGCTCAAGGGTGGCCGCATCGATGAGATGCTCTATCGTCGCAGGCTTTACTTCGCGCTGAAGTTCCAGCAGCTCACGGGACCAGTGATGGCCAAGGGCCTCGAAGATACCGCCTGCTATGTGTACAACCGCTTCATTTCCGTCAATGAGGTCGGGGGATCTCCGAAACACTTCGGCCTGAGCCTCGACGAGTTTCACATCGGCAATACTCGCCGGGCGGAGCGCTGGCCGAACTCCATGCTGGCGACATCTACACACGACACGAAGCGCAGCGAAGATGTGCGCGCGCGTCTGAACGTGCTGTCAGAGATGCCGAAGATGTGGTCGGCATTCGTGATGCGTGCACGCCGGATGAATCGCGGAAGGAAGATCACGATCAGCGATGGTCGCGTCGTGCCCGACGCCAACGAGGAATACTTGCTATATCAGACGCTCGTCGGCATGTGGCCGTCGCAAGCACGAAGCGAGGACCGTGCAGAGCTCATCCAGCGCCTGCAGGACTACATGACCAAGGCGATTCACGAAGCCAAGGTCAATCTGAGTTGGGTAAATTCGTGTCCGGAGTACGTTGACGCCGTACGTAATTTCATCGCGGCGATATTGTCGGACGGGGCACGCACGAATGCATTTGTCGAAGTGCTGCAGGACTTCCTGCAGCCGATTGCATACTTCGGGGCAATGAATTCCCTGTCGCAGACGATACTGAAGCTGACCTCCGCGGGTAATCCCGATATGTATCAGGGGACGGAGTTGTGGGATTTCAGTCTGGTTGACCCAGACAATCGCCGTCCGGTGGACTACGCTCTGCGCCGCGAGCTGCTCGCATCGTTGCGGCGGGCCACGAACCTACCCCAACTCTGCGGCGAGTTGATGGCCAACCGGGAGGATGGGCGCGTCAAGATGTGGACCACCATGCGTGCGCTGGAGCTCCGGCGAGAGCATCCTGAACTCTTCCACGAGGGCAGTTATCTTCCTCTGGAAGCAAGTGAAATGGCACGTCATGTGTGTGCTTTCGCGCGAGTACGCGGCAAGAATGCCGGCCGGGAAGAGATGGCGATCGTGGCGGCTCCGCGTTTCACCTATTCCCTGATGAATGGCAAAACCGCCGCGCCACTTGCAGAGGTCTGGGGAGGCGCGACGATCACCGTGCCGGAACAGGGCCCACGAGAGTTTGAGAACGCGTTTACCGGCGAGACTGTGCGGGCCGAGGGAGGTTCCCTGCTATGCCGCGAACTCTTCCGTCACTTTCCCGTGGCTTTGCTGCACGGGCGCTGAGGCCAAGGGATCGCGGTCGGACACTTCGATCAGATCGGCAATCTTCTTTGCCAATTCAGGACTGATCGCGTCACCCGACAAACGCCACGTCCAATTATCTTCGGGACGCGAGGGGATGTTCATGCGGCAATCGCTGTCGAGGCCCAGCCAGTCCTGCATGGGGATGATGCAAAGGTCTGCCACGGACGTGAGGGCAGCGCGGATGAATGCCCAATGGATGCCGTCACTATTCGGGTGCACGTATAGCGAGGCTGCACGCTTTTCGTGGCTGGTGGCACACGTGTTCCACCAGCCCACTGTCGTGTCGTTGTCGTGCGTGCCGGTATAGACGACCGTGTTTTGCTCGAACTTATGCGGAAGATAGATGTGCGCGCCGACATTGCCGAATCCAAACTGCAGAATGCGCATGCCCGGCATCTCAAAAGCGCGGCGGAGCTGATTGACTTCGGGAGTGATTGTGCCCAGGTCCTCGGCGATGAGCGGCAGGCCCTTCAGCCCTTCACGTAAAGCATGGAACAGTTCGTGATCCGGGCCCTTGACCCATTTGCCATTGACGGCGGTCTCTTCATCCGCCGGAATCGACCAATAAGCCTCGAACCCTCTGAAGTGATCGAGACGAACGATGTCGCACTGCTGCAACGCCCACCGCATGCGCTGGACCCACCAGTCATAACCGCGGTCGCGGAGCACGTCCCAGCGATAGAGAGGATTGCCCCAGCGCTGTCCAGTCTCAGAAAAGAAATCGGGCGGGACGCCGGAGACGCTGATCGGGTTCAGATTTTCGTCGAGCTGAAAAAGCTCGGGATGGTTCCAGACGTCGGCACTATCGAGATTGACGAATATGGCCACGTCGCCGATCAGTTTCACTCCTCGCGAGGCACAGTACTGATGCAGCGATCGCCATTGCTCGAAAAAGAAAAATTGGATGGCGCGCACCAGGTTCAGATCATGGGCACGCTCGCGTCGTACTGCCTCAATCGCTTCCGGCTGGCGCCGGCGCAGTTCGTCTGGCCACTCCGTCCAACTCTTCTCTCGAAATTGATTTCGCAGGACCTCGAAGAGAACGTAGTCTTCAACCCACCACCCATTGAGCCAGCAAAACTCATCGAAGCGTTTGCGTGAGGCACCATCGGCGCCATCGAGAAACTGTTCCGCGGCTTCATTCAGCAGCGGCAGCTTAGTAGCGCGAACCCGTCCATAGTCCACATGCTCCGAAGGCGGTGGAAGCGTCGCGAGCTTCTTTTTGTCCACCCATCCACGTTCCGCCAAACGCTCAACGCTGATCAGCAGAGGATTGCCCGCGAACGCCGAGGTCGCAGAGTAGGGAGAGTTTCCAGTTCCGGCGGGACTGATGGGCAGCACTTGCCACAAACGCTGACGCGAGTCCGCGAGAAAATCAACGAACCGGTACGCCTCAGGGCCTAAGTCGCCGATGCCATCTCGCGATGGAAGTGAAGTTACATGCAACAAGGTTCCGCAAGCTCGGTCAAATGGCATTCAGGTTCCGCGAACAGACTGGGATGAGTTGGATACAAGGAAAAGCTGCCCAGCAATCGTGGGCAGCTTCAATGGTAATTCAGGCTGACTAGCTGCCGGCAGGATTCAAACGTCCAGGCTGCTGTTGCTGTTCTTCCTTGTTGTACCGGATGCGGTGGGCCTTCTCCATCGCCTGAACAACTCCCTGCGCGTACAGTTGGAAGCTCTCGCCGCGCTTGCGTTGCAGCAGAGACTCGCGAGCCGTCTCTTTGCTCTTGGCGAATTCTTCGGGCGTCGGCTCTTGCTGATCGACGATCTGGAGAACGGCTCCGTTGCGTCCAGTCATGATTGGGCCGCTGATCTGGTTCTTGCTCAGCGTGAATGCGACAGCGGCTTGCTGCGACATCGCGCCCAGATCAGGTACCTGGCTCTGCTGCGTGACGAAATCGCTGGTCTTATAACTTGCGCCTTCCTCTGCCGCAGCCTTCTTTAGATCGTGTAGAGCCTTTGCCCGCTCAGAGAGTTCCTGAGTCTTCTTGTCGAGCAATGAAGTCGCCTGCTGATTGCGAAACTCGGTCTCGACCCGTTGCTTTGCTTCCTCGAACGTCGGAGTTGCCGCGGGCTTCTGATCGAGGACAACCAAAACGGTATATCCATTCGGCAGACGCGCGAGCTGCGGAGGAGATTTCGGCTTGCTGGAGAACGCCACCTGCATGAATTCGGGCGCCGATCCAATACCCGGAAGCGAATCGGTCTGGGCAAAGTAGTCGGAGGTTTGGACTTTCAGATTTCGAGCGGCGGCGGCCTTTTGCAAACCTTCAGTTTTGGCCTGTGCTTCGACCGTGCGCGCAAGCTCGTCTTCAGCCTTCGATTGCTTCTCGTTCTTTACAAGCGGCTCAATCTCAGCTTTTACTTCATCGAAAGAACGCGAGTGCGCCGGTTGTTTCTCGATCAGTTGGATGATGTGGAAACCGAAGGTGCTCTGAACGATGTCACTCAACTGTCCTTTGTTCTGGAGCGCGAACGCGGCTTTGTCGAACTCCGGGACCATCGCCCCATGCTGGAAAAAGGGCAGTTCGCCGCCTTGCTTTGCGCTGCCGGGATCGTCAGAGTTCTTCTTCGCCAGCTCCTCGAAATTCGCGCCGCCCTTGATCTGTTTCAGCAGGTCCTGGGCTTTGGCCCGAGCAGCATCGATGGCTTTCTGGTCCTTCTTTCCATCCGGGCCGGGAGCAGGCGTCTTGATGAGGATGTGACGCACGTGCACGCGATCGGGAACCTTGTACTGGTCCTGATGCTGGCTGTAATAGCGCTTCAGATCATCTTCGCTCACGGTCACTGCGGGCAGGTTCGACGAGCTGATCACCGCATATTCCACTTTGCGCTTCTCAGGGATCGAGTTGACGTACTCCTGCTTGTGCTGGTCATAGAATGCCTTCAACTCGGCGTCGGTGACCTTCACTTGCTTGCTGATGTTGTCCATCGTCAAAACTGCGTAGTCGAACTTCACCTTGCGGTTCTGCTTGAGGTAGTCCGCTTTCACTTCAGCTTCGGGCACTGTGACCGTGCCTTGAACCATGCCGATGAGCTTGCTTATGAGTAGCTGCTCTTTCACCAGGTTCTCGAACTCGGAGACTCCCAGACGGAAGTTATCGCTGACGAAGCGCTCGTAATTGTCCTGACCGACAAACTGGCCGTTAGGAAAGAGCACTGCGCCGAACTGTCCCTGATGCAGGAAGTCGCGGACTTCCTCGTCGGTCGCCGTGAGTCCCATGCGATGAGCTTCTGCGAGGATCGCGTACTTGGTCACCAGCTGATTCGCAGCCTGCGGACGCACGAACTGCACGAACTCTTCCGGCAGGCGCTGCTGACGAGCCATCTGCTGAGCCTGGCGATCGACTTCAACCGACGTAATCTCGTGCCCGCCTACAGTGGCATAGACGCCTTTGCCGGATGCTCCAACGAGGCTGTCGAAAATTCCGGGGATGAGCGTGATCACCATCGTCACGGCGACGACGGTCAACATTGCGCCCAGTACGATCTTTTTCGCCTTTGTGGGCGTCTGAAGAAACTTAATCATTGTGTTTGGGTGGACTCCAAGGAGGAATGCCGAGACTCTAATTATACCCGGCGAAGTAGGAATTATGCCGGGTGAAGCTGCTGGACATCTATTCGAGAACCTTCGAGTAGTGGGGGCTACGATCGGCGATGGCAGACGGATTCACGCGCTCGAAGTGATTAAAGCGCTCCATATCGACGCTGAGAACCTGCCCGTGATCGCCATGAACATACATGTTGCTGAACCTCGCATTCCAAATGATTTCGTCGGCGCGATACGAGGAGCGGGCGTGCACGGTCTGGGAGAATGTCTCGTCGATGCCGGTTAAGAGTATGAGGAATTCGGTGTCCGTGGCGGCAAGGTCCTGCGGAGTGAGCCCATACATCGGACTTGTATCGTCTATGGGATGAACGATGGTCCAAGTCAGCGGGAAGAACGTCACCTTACTGCGTTCCAGCCGAAGCTCATGGTATTTGCGGACTCGAGAGCCATCCCGCCCGTTCTCAAAACGGGAGAACAACACCCGGGCAGTCAGTTCAATGATCTGATTGTTCCGCGCGTTCGTAATACGAAACTCAAACGCGCTGATTCCCTCATAAGGAGCCACGAGGGCCATCTCGCTGAACCAGATCTTCGCAGTTGGCCTGGAGAATCTGGCGAACAAAATTCCCGTCGCCAAGGCGAATCCAAGCAACGCAAACAACGACTCCGCTGCGACGATCGTGTTTGCTGCGAGACCAACGGGCACGATGTTGCCGTAGCCAATCGTCGAGAAGGTGTGGACGCTGAAGAAGTAAGCCTTCAGCAAAGGCGACGTCGGCTCCGGCCCGCTTGTCACCTGCAAGGCCGCCGGTCCGCAAGCCAGGTACAGCCAGGCGAAAATCGCGTTGCCGACCACGTAATAGCAGATCACCAAAAGCAGAAACTTCGGCCAGGACATCGTCAGCAGCGTGTGGTACGAACTAAGCGACGTCCAAAGACTTTGCCTACGTGTGACATTAAACGTGCCATCGCGGTTCAGAAGCCGGAGATGTTTCTGTTGCGAGACAACGGACCCAAATCCAAGATCACGATCTCGGTCCTGCGTGTTGTCCGGGACTGTTCCGGGAGTGACTGTCGCCATCATTGCACCGCATGCTGCCGGGTTTGTCTCATCTTACCTGCATTTGACTCTCGCGGTCGGAGCCGATCACGCCAGCGATCTTCCAGAATGGTGACCGTGAACATCTCGATGCCTAGGCCATGGCGACAACGCTGTAGCGGATATAATCCGGCCAGTCCCAAACAAGTGACCACGACCTGTTGATCGATCTCTACGCAATCCTCTTTTTTGTCTTCGGCCTGGTATTCGGCAGCTTTCTCAACGTCATTATCCACCGCCTGCCGCGCCGACTCTCGATTGTGGCTCCCCGCTCCGCCTGTCCAAACTGCGGAACAGCAATTCGCGCCTACGACAACATCCCAGTCGTTAGCTGGGTGCTGCTGCGCGGGCGCTGCCGCGATTGCGGACATCCGATCACAGCCCGCTACGCAATCGTGGAACTGCTGTGCGGTTTCTTGTTCGTTGCGGCGTACTACCACTCTGCGCCTCTTAACGGAACTCTGCAGTACTGGATGGCCTTGAAGTATTGCATCTTCTTCTTCCTGTTGCTCGGCCTGATCTTTATCGACTACGAGCACCATCTGCTTCCGGATGTGCTCACGCTGCCCGGCGTGCTGCTCGGCATCATCTTCAGTCAATTGGTTCCGGTAGCAGGGCTGCCGTTATTTGTAATCCGGAAGTTGCTGGCCTGGCACTGGAAACTTCAAGTCATCTCCCTCACCGATTCTCTTGCGGGCGCGGTCCTCGGCGCTCTGTTCATCTACGCCGTCGGCGAGATCTATTTTCGAGTTCGACACGTCGAAGGTATGGGCCTGGGCGACGTGAAGCTGATGGCGATGATCGGAGCCTTTCTCGGACCCAAACTCACGCTGTTCACGATTTTTGCGGGAGCGGTACTCGGGACCGTTTTCGGACTTGCCGCCACACTCATGGTCTGGCGCAAGCGAGTCGCACGGAGAAGGCGCAAGCCAGGACCGAACGTCCTCAGCCGATCCTGGCAATCAGCCCAACTGATGCTTCGCTACTACGAAGTCCCATTCGGCGTATTTCTCGGCAGTATGGCGATCCTCGCAACCTTCGTCGGCAACAAGCTAGTGGACATTTATTTGAACTTGTACCGATAGGTGCTAGTTGTGAGTGTTGAATTTTGAGTTTTGATTTTCTCTCAATCCCGACGAAGGTCTTGCCCGGGTGCCGGAAGTCGCGGGACCATGGTCACCGAATGCGCAATAGGCAGTGATCAATACGCCGGCATTTTGGAGATAAAATATCCGGCAACTCTGAAGGAAAACCCCATGTACTCTCGCTCATTTGCATTCGCCCTGTTAGTGCTCTCAGCCACCGCCGTTCACGCTCAGTCGCTCGGCGAGCAGGCCCGGAAATTACGCAAAGACAATCCGCCGCAAATGTCGGGCAATGTAATAACCAATGACGATCTCAGACATTCACCATCCGAACCGGAGCCCGCTGTCTCTGACGAACAGAAGAAGACCGAGCCTGCGCCTGATCCTTTAAAGCCCGCGGACAAAGCTAGGGATGGCAAGCCTGCGGAAGCCAAAGAGGCGAAACCGGAAGAGGATCTGGCCGCGAAGATCGCCAAGCAGAAAGATAAGATTGCACAAACCGAGCGCGACCTTGACGCCCTCCAGCATCAGAGGCAGGTAAGAGCTTCTAACAACTACGGAGATGCGAGCGCCAGACTGCGCGATCCCAAGAGATTCGCTGACGAGGAGCGCAAGAACCAGGAAGACCTTGCCGCCAAACAGAAGGAACTTGAGGAATCCAAGAGCAAGCTCGACCAAATGACTGAGGAAGCTCGCAAATCAGGAGACAGTACCACCGATCACCAATAGCAAGTCAGCGTGTCGCCGCCCGAGCTTCGACGGCACTCCCCGATCGTTCATACTGCTTCACCAGCGCGCGAACCTGTTTCATGTGGTGCAGCGTGTGTAGCAGATGAAATTTCCGCCAGTGCTTCACCGGAATCGGCCCGAGCACGGGGTGATTCCCAATCGTCGCCGACGTTCCGAAGCGCTTCTCGCATTCATTCAGAGCCTCGTCCATCTTTATCAGATTCGCCTTGATCAGTTCCCGCGCTTCAGTCCCGCTCATACCAGCGGGCACAACCTGTTTCGGCGCCTTCCGGCCAGTGGGAATGAAACTTAACCGCACGACTAGAAGCCGCGCAAGATGGTGCTTGATAGTCGAGGACGTCACGATCGGCTGATCTGCAGCCATGCACTTCGACATCACTCTGGCAGTGCTGCTGAAGGTGAGCGCCAGATGTTCGAGGATCGCAGCCGTGTCCCACTTCCCCGGCGGATGCTGACGCATCTGCGCCTCGGTTAACTCCGAAGTTGCCGACTCAATTGCGTCATAGGCTTTTTGCAGTAGGCGGTCCATAATTTCCGAATGCATCCTGATGCTTCTGCCAGCGGTACGGCGCAACTGAGCGGTTCTGTCGCAGCCGCGACTATGCGCCCAATTATACGTTCGCGTTTCTTGCGAAGCAGTCTGGTGATCTGCTTTGGCCTGGGCCTCGCCGCGTGTTCATCATCGCCAAGCGGCAATAAGACCAGCGAGCAAGCCGCCAAGCCGGCCCCGAAACCGCCAGAGGTAGAAACGGGACGCATGGTGCTGCAGCGTCTCTACACCACCTCGCGCGGCTGGGCGCCCGACACTGAGCCCATCCGGATTGAATCGCAAAACTACAAGCATTCGGGAGCCGATGCGGCGAGCGCCCCCAACGGTCAAGACGGCAAGTCCGCAGTCTGGCGGGCGATGTTTGGTTCGCCGTCACGTCACCTGATGAAGACTTACATGTGGTCGGGACTCACCGGCCCTGATGCGAATCCCGGAATTACTCCCGGCAGTGAAGACAGCTTCAGCACCGGCAACAGCTCGACGCAGCCGTTCCAATGGGCATATCTGAAGACCGACTCGGATGAGGCCTTGCACGTAGCCCAGAAGCACGGCGGAGCCGCAGAACTGAAAAAAGATTCGCACATGCCGGTGAACTATTCCCTGCAATGGAACGGCTACCATCACCTCCTTGAATGGCACGTGCTCTACGGCGACCGCCCACACCAGCCCGACTTGAGCGTGGTCATCGATGCCACCACGGGCAAGTTTGTCCGGGTGGAAAAATAGACTGGTAAGAAGATCAGGGGCGAAACCGCTCGTGAAGCACGCTTCTTAATTTCCGTAGAGGCTCTCCGCGCCACGGTAGAAGAGCATACCTCACACGGGTTTCAATCAACATCGGGCTTTGGAGTCCTCGAAAGGATGCAAGAGCGCATCAGCGCAAAATTGGCGCGCTCTGAAATAAATCCTGTCGCATGTCGGCGCAGCAACGTGGCAGGTGGTCTATTGCAACATATTTCGAATTACAAACCGTGGGACGAGGCCAGCCCCAGTCCTGCAGACGGGACCTACATGCCGCGTGACGTTTGCCTTCGAAGCACGAGGCCGCTGTAGGGCTTCTTCCACCGTGCAAGTTCGGCGCCACCGTAGAAGAGCATGCCTCAGGCATGCGTCCCACCTGTTCAGCCAAGTTTTTGCGTTTTTGCACGCCAATGCCGTGTTGCGCCACGGATTACTACGCTGACACTCTTATAGGCATCACAATGAACGCGCCGACCCTGCATACTCTTGCTGCTGGCGCGGGAAGGAGAAGAACATGTCCACCGGCGTAGATGTATTCGACACAACCTTGCAGAAGACCATTGCTCTCCTGAACGATATCTCTGAGGAGTTTGGTTGGCCCGAAGAGCGCCGGCAGCAAGCATACACTGCGCTCCGGTCTGTATTGCATGCTTTGCGCGACCGTCTGGCGATCACTGAGGCGGCAAATTTTGCTGCGCAACTGCCAATGCTGGTGCGCGGCTTCTATTACGAGGGCTGGAAGCCGGAGAGCGTGCCCAGGAAAATACATCGCGAGGAGTTTCTGGACGAAGTTCACAAGCAATTTCAGTTTGCCGTCGATGGAGGGATGGACAGGTTAGTGATCGGTGTTCTGACTACTCTGAGCCGACACATCGAACCGCGCACGTTCGACAAGATAAAGCAGGAACTGCCCCAAGATGTTGCCGACCTGCTTCGCCCGGCTGCATAGGCATCAGCTTTCGCCGTCTGTTAGGTGGCAGAAACTGGTGCGCCCAAAGCGGCTCGCACGAATTCACCTCTTCCTGACGCAAGCGGAACGGTCGGACCGACAAGAATCGTGACTTGTTACCCAATGGCCCTAGTCAGTGGACAAAATTGATCGCAACCGCCGGAGTTATGGAGGTCGTAGTACGGTGTCCGCCGTAAATTATGCGGGTACCGAGCAGTACGCCGAGACTGGGTCTCCAACTGTATTCGATGGCGGGTGCAACACCGAATGCTTCACTGGTACCGGAGTCGTTCCGGATCTCGGCCGGATTCTGCACGACATTGTCATTCGCAATGTTCCTTCCGATCACACGGATATTGCCGCTGTGGCGGTACGTAAGATCGGATGCCAGCACCCAACGGCGGGTCAGACTGTACTCCCATGACGCATCCAGCGAGAGAGCACTACCCGGGTCGGCGTGACCATGGAAGCCTGGTCCAGTCCCGTACACACTGACGTCATTTACAGTCACCGTTCTCGTGAGACCCTCGGAGATGTTGAAGCGCATGCGCAGAATGCGCTCGTTCGGCAGCCAGAAGTAGGTTTGCGAGTACAGCGCTAAGGTCGTGACGAATGCGCCGCCGCCGAGCCCGTCGCTTCGACGATTGCCTAGTCTGTCGTATTTTCCGGTTGGCAATGTTTCCTGCACCGCGACGGAGGTGGTCGGAACCCAACTGCCTTCACGAAACTTCGTGAGTCGGTACTGAGACTGTAAAGTGAGATCCCCCATTCCGACACCGGAGCTGCTTGGAGCATTCGTAACTTTGTTGAAGCCTGCTGTAGGAATCATCCCAACCGTTAATTTGTCAGTTATTCCACAGTTCAGGTAGGTGAGTGAACCGAAGCCGTTGGTATGAGCGCCAGTGACATCGTAGAGATATGGTTCGATCAGAAAATGGCCACGCGGTAGTGTCGAAGCCGAGGGCGCCAACATCGGGCCCGTCCACCAGGCGTCCTCCGGAGATTGGCGGCCGTTGAGAGCCGTCGATGGGGCCTCCTGCGCTTTCGCATTCGCGGCTCCAACTATCAATCCCGTGATCAATATTGCGATGATGGCTACAAACATCCGCCATGTAACAAATCTCTTCGCTGGACTTGATTTTTCGGCTGCTTGGTCGCTGCGTGGATTGACGCGCCGATTGTAAAGTCGGACATAATCGGGAATGCGGACACCCTTGAGCAATCTGTCGTCTGGTATAGGCGGCTGAGATTGAATCTGCAGCGGCAACACACCCGCCCATACTGGCAATCCGTAATCGCCCTCATCGTCAACGGGTGGCCCGGTTCTCACCTTGGACGAAGCCTCGTCGATCGAAAACTCCAGTACCGCAGTCGCTTTCAATTCTTTTTCGCTGGGCCCGCGGACATCGTCCCAACGGCCGGCGATCAGATGTTCTGAAATGATGCGCAAAGATTCGAGCTTCCGTTCTGAATCGACAATTCTTTTCGCGGTCCCGAATGCGATGACCGAGCGATAGTTCATCGAATGATGAAATGCAGATCGCGCCGCAACCAGTCCATCGACTTGTGTCACCGTAACGCACGCCTCAACACCAGTCTCGAGTTCCCGGAGCATGCGACTCGCGGCAGAACCGTGCAGATAAAGCTTCCTTTCAGCTCGGCCATAAAGGGTCGGGATGACGAATGGCTGACCATCCACACAAAATCCGACGTGGGCGAGAAATCCGGCGTCCAGGATCTCGTTGATGGTTTTCCAATCGTGCGATCCTCTGTCCGGTACCCGGCGGAGCTCACTGCGTTTTGTCGGATTCATTGTCTAACTCGAGTCTGATCAGTGATCCAGTTGACCTCCCATGTCTTTCCGCCGTCAGCGGAGTACGACTGTTCGAAGTGAGGTTTATTCGTCGCGGTATTCGACCAAACGAATCGGACAAAAACAGCTCTGCCCTTCCATGACTCCTGATCGAAAAACTCGCCTGTTCCCTTCTTGAACTCGCCGATCATTGGCTGGCCCAATATGCCGTCCTTGCCGTTGGCCCAGTAGATGCTCCATTGGTGGCAGTCGGGGTTGTAGAGGCGGAGAGTCAGCCCTTCGATATGTCCGGCTGAACTGTCGGTTTCAAACTCTTCCAGATTGGCGCGCCCGTTCCAAACCTTGCGGGTGATGGATGTGCCATCAAATTCGTTCCAGCGAGTAGAGCCTGCGAGCCGATCTTCGAGACGCGACAAGTGAATCTTCCAACTGCCAATTTCGAAGTCAAAACCGTGCGCTCCGTCTGATGCTGAGGGGGCGGATTGAAGATCGGGCTCAGAACGGTCTGTGTTCTGGGGTGAGGCGCCGTCCTGCACGCGCGTGTCGGTGGCGATCCAATTCATTTCCCAAGTTTTTCCTCCGTCAGCAGAGAACGACTGCTCAAAGCGGCACGAGTTGGGAGTGATGTCTGACCAGACGCCTCGAACCAGAATGATCTTTCCGTTAAATGACTCCTGATCGTAGAATTCGCCGCGGCCATTTCTGAACTCACCAACGGCTGGTTGGCTTAGACTGCCAACTCTGCTGTTGGCAAAATTGAGACTCCATTGCTTGGATTGCGGATTGTAAAGACGCAGAGATAGTCCCTCAAGGTGACCTGCTGGGCTATCTACTTCAAGTTCCACCAGATTCGCGCGCCCGCTCCAAACTGGTCGAACCACGGACGTACCTTCATATTGCAGCCATTTTTGGGAGCCACTTAACGGATGTTCCAGGCGCGATATGTGAGTCTTCCAATTCCCGATCTCAAAGTCGAAATCCCGCTGTCCGTCGTGGTCCGCGGGCGCGGCTTGGAGAGTGGAACCGGGTACTTCTGCATTCTGCGGCGCAATGCCGATGGGAAATGGCAGCACCGCCAAGCTGACGATTACAAGACAAGTTCGAATCTGCAGGAGCGCGATCATGAGAAAAACTTAATTCTCGTAGTGGTCTGCCGCAATGTCCACTTTATTGTGTTACGATATGCCACTTTCGAGAAACAAAATTAGACGCGTTCCGACGACCTACCTTCCTCCTATTGCGCTGGACGCCCGCGCGAAGGCGCCCATCTACAGGCAGTTGTACGACTGGTTTCGAATGGCCATCATCACCGGTCAAATTCGATCGGGACAGCGCATTCCCTCTACGAGAAATCTGGCGGCTGAACTGAAGATTTCACGCATTCCGGTCTCGAATGCATATGACCAATTGATTGCTGAGGGTTACTTAGAGACTTTCCCGGGAGCTGGCACATGTGTGTCCCGATCGATTCCCGATGACACATTGAAGCCCTTGCCCGCCAAAGAGCGTAACGGTCTTGAACGTTCGCAGGCGAAGACCGGTCCACGTCGAATCTCACGTCGCGGCTTGGCGCTGACACAGTTGCCACCGCACTCATGGCTGAACATCGTGGGAGCGTTTCGAGTAAGTCTGCCCGCCCTCGATCACTTCCCTATCGAAATATGGACAAGGCTAGTGGCGCGGCATTCTCGATCTGCTGCGAACGGTTTGATGGCTTATGGAGATGCAATGGGACATCTTCCTCTGCGCGAAGCAATCGCGGAGTACCTCGGCGCAGCACGCGGGGTGCGATGCGAGGCGTCGCAAATCATGATTACAACCGGATCACAGCAGGGCCTTCAGCTTGCCGCTCAGGTTTTGTTGGATTCAACGAATTCAGTCTGGATGGAAGATCCCGGCTATCCCAGCGCTCGTCAGGCATTCCTTGGTGTTGGAGCCAAGCTAATTCCGGTTCCAGTCGACGATGAAGGCATGCAAGTAGGAGAGATGATCCGCCGCGGCCAGAAGGCACGCGCCGTCTATATCACGCCGTCTCACCAGTATCCGCTAGGTATGACGATGAGTGCGACGCGCCGCATGCTTCTGCTCAATTGGGCAGTCCGTTCCGGCGCCTGGATCATCGAGGATGACTACGACAGTGAGTACAGGTTCGGCAGCCGTCCAATTGCATCCCTGCAGGGACTCGACACTGATTCGAGAGTCGTCTATGTCGGCACTTTCAGCAAAGTGATGTTCCCGGCTCTACGTGTTGGCTACATTGTTATTCCGAAGGATTTAATCCGAGTATTTTGCGCTGCGCGAGACGCAGCAGATGTCTTTTCAGCCACTCTGTATCAATCGGTGTTGACGGACTTTATCAAGGAGGGACACTTCGCTCGCCACATACGCCGAATGCGCATTCTTTATGAAGAGCGGCGAATCGCCTTGTTGAGAGCGATTCGTGCCCAGATGGGAGACCTGCTCGACCCGATTGGCGGGGAAGCAGGCATGCATCTGACAGTGATGCTGCCGTCGGGTATCAACGACGTGATGATTTCAAGAAAAGCAGCGCGAAGAGGGATTGCAGCCATGCCATTGTCCACATGCTACTTAAAACCACCGACGAGAAGCGGCCTGATTCTTGGGTATGGCGGCACCAATCCCCGTCAGATCAACGATGGCATTTCCAAGCTGAGAATGTGCATGCAGGATCGGTAACTAAAGGATCCCCCGAGGAATCGGGCAGGATCACAGACCAACCCGGCAGACGAAATGCGCGCTGTGTCAGAATTGAGCGGAATCTCCATGCACTTCGACCTGATCACGATCTTTCCAGATTTTTTCCGGGGGCCGCTTGATTATGGCGTGCTGCATCGTGCTCAGGAACAGAAGCTGGTCGAAGTCGCGGTGCGAGATCTTCGCAGCTACACCAAGGACCGCCATCAGACTGTGGACGATCGCCCCTTTGGTGGTGGTGAAGGCATGGTTTTGAAGCCGGAGCCGATCATGGAGTGTCTGGAGTCGCTCGGAATCAGTTCACGTGAAGAGCGCCTCAAGGCCGGCGCACGGGAATCGGTGATCCTGCTCTCGGCACAAGGACGGCTCTTTCATCAGCGCGAGGCGGAGCAGTTGGCCCAGCTCGATCATCTGTTCCTAATCTGCGGGCGCTATGAAGGTGTGGACGAACGTGTGAGCGAACACATCGCCGATCGCGAGGTTTCTATCGGCGACTTCGTGCTTGGCGGCGGCGAACTGGGCGCCGCAATCATCGTTGATACGGTCGCGCGTCTGCTTCCTGGAGTTCTGGGGAACGAGGCCTCGTCGCGGCACGAAAGCTTCAGCTCGAGCGCCCATCGTTCGGACAGCAACGGCGCTCCAAACGCCACATGTGGGTCCGGCGGATTGCTCGACTATCCGCATTACACGCGTCCGGCAGAGTTTCGAGGATGGGCCGTGCCTGACGTTCTCTACTCGGGAAATCATGAACAGATTCGCCGCTGGCGACGGCGCAAGGCGCTGGAGAAGACGTTGCGAAACCGGCCAGAGCTGCTTGATCCACAAGCCTTGTCGAAAGACGATCAGGCAGTACTCCGGGAGCTACGCGGGCAACCCGACAAAGCCAAGCCATAAAATCCGGCAGGATGTTGTAGAATCGGTGTTTGTGCCTGTGGCAACGGCGTGTCCGGTGGACGCGCGTCAACCTGTTCGAGCCCCGGGAACTTCCCCAGCGCCCACCGGCGCTGCACACTGATACTAAATAATAGGCGTAGCCCGGCAGCAGTCGGTGCGATATGCGCGAAAGGAACTATTTATGTCGATTTCACCGATCATGGCCAAGCTCATGCAGAAGCTGCAGCGAACGGACCTACCGAAGATCGCGCCCGGCGATACCGTCCGCGTGCAGGTAAAGATTAAGGAGGGCGATAAGGAACGTCTGCAGGCGTTTGAAGGTGTGGTGATCGCCCAGAAATTCGGTCCGCAGGCCAGCATCACTGTCCGCAAAGTGAGCTTCGGTCAGGGTGTCGAGCGTATCTTCCCTTTGAACTCGAAGGTGATCGACAAGATCGAGCACGTCCGATCGGCGAAAGTGCGCCGCGCCAAGCTGTTCTACCTGCGCGGACTCAAGGGCAAAGCCGCCAGGTTGAAGGAAGTCGAAGCCTAAGAGCTGGAAGTTAACACGAAAGCCACGAAGGCTTAAAAACGAGGTCACCGAGAGAGGAAGTCGGCCGTAAATGGGCCGGACTGTCCTCCCGGCGACCTTTGCTTTTTGCGCGGAAAAATTGATTCGAGCCGCGGTCTGGCTGGCTCCGCTACCAACCGTCACACGCTGAAGCTCGATAGCCTCTGGTTAGCCTCTAGTTAGCCTCGACTGATCAATAGTTACCTGATGGTCAACCGAGGCTTTCTTAACGAAATTTCATTCACAGTTAAGGATCGGCTCATGCAACCGGGCCTACCTTATTACTGATTCACTGCTAGCGCTCGACAGCATGGGAGCGGCAGGAGGTCAGTTGGCATTCGATTCAGCGAGAATGCGCATCTATGTAGCTCGAAGGAAAGGGCCCGTACCGAGCTTAGGGCTGGAAGTTGCCGGTCTGCGGCCAGCTCCGTAGAAGCCTGTCTTCGTAAAGGCCTGTCTTAAGGATGCGCTCATCCTCCATGTGTAAAAATGCGTTGCTTAATCTGGAGATGCGAATGATAGTGCGCCCGCTGCGACGACTTGGAATGTCGGTGCTGATATGCCTAGCCGCAACTGTTTCCCGAGCCTCGGCGCAGGAAATGACATTACAGACACAAGTGCAGCCTGCACCTAACAATACCAATGCGCCGGTTGTTTTGACACTGCAAGATGCCCTGACCCGGGCGCGCAATCTGGACCCTACTTATCGCTCCGCACTGACTGACGCCGGGCTTGCTCGCGAAGATTACGTGCAAGCGCGCGCCGCGCTGCTACCGAGCGTCACCTACAACACTGAGTATCTTTACACTCAGGGAAATGGCGCTGGCATCGTCCGGTACATAGCGAACAACGCGGTGCATGAGTATATAGCGCAGGGAAATGCTCACGAGATGGTGAGCGGAACACAGGTCGCCGATTTCGGTCGGACAGCAGCCGCCGCGGCAGTAGCTCGTGCCAAAGCCGAGATTGCCGCGCGCGGCCTAGTCGCGACCGTGGTGAAGACTTATTACGCCGAGATTGTCGCCCGTCGCAAGTATGCGAATGCGGAACTCGCCGCGGACGAAGCGCGACGCTTTCTTGACCTGAGTCAGAAACTTGAGCACGGTGGCGAAGTCGCCCATTCTGACGTGATCAAGGCGCAGCTTCAAAACAACGATGCTCAACGCACTTTGCGCGAAGCGCAACTGGCGATGGAGAGCACGCACATCGAACTCGCAGTACTTGTATTCCCGAATTTTACTCAGAACTTCTCAACCGTGGACGACCTTCGTCTCGCGCCACCGTTGCCGCCCATCTCGGAAGTCGAACAGCAGGCCAAAACAAAAAATCCGACGCTCTACGCCGCCCTTCAAACCCTGCGCGCGGCAGGCTACGAAGTTCGCGCGGCTCAGGCTGCTTATCTTCCGACGTTAACTCTCGATTACTTCTACGGGATTGATGCAAGCCGTTTTGCCATATACACGACGACTGCTGAAGGGCGAACGCGAAATCTAGGTTATTCTGCCGCGGCGACGCTGAATATTCCCATTTGGAATTGGGGCGCCAATCGCAGCAAAGTGAAGCAGGCGGAATACCGAAAACAGCTTGCGCAGGTCGAACTTTCTGCCGCTCAGCGAAAATTGCTCGGCGATTTGCAGACGCTCTATTCAGAGGCTGATGCTGCCCGCTCGGAGCTCGACGCTTTGCGGCAATCTGCCGACCTTGCGGCTGAAAGCGTAAGGCTGACGAACTTGCGATATCAGGGAGGCGAAGCGACTGCACTCGAAGTGGTGGACGCCCAGAACACCTTAGTCATGGCCCGCAACAATTATGATGATGGCGAGGCACGGTACCGGCTTGCCGTCGCAAACTTGCAGACGGTAACGGGTACCTTCTGATGGTGCGCATACAGAATGGTTCTCCAACATTCAATAAGCCCGACAGCAGGCTGCAGGCACTGCTCTCGCCAACATCCTTCGAGGGGCTCCGGAGGAGCGGACTCTGAGAAAGAACCAACGCAATCTTCTAACCGGTAGCCTGCTCGCATTTACAGCTCTGCTTTCAGGTTGCTCCAAACCTGCCGGCGAGGCCACTCCTGTGGTTTCCGTCCAGGTCGCGCCGGTGAAGCAAGGCAGCATCTCCCAGGTCGTCAGCACCGATGCTGTGCTCTCTCCCATCAATCAGGCGACGATCACGCCGAAGATTTCTTCGCCAGTGCTGAAGCCGTTTGTGATGCGCGGATCTAGAGTTCGTCAAGGCCAACTGTTAGTCACGCTAGAGAACAGGGACCTCGCCGCGGCCGCCCAGGAGAACCGCGGGAACTTTGAGCAGGCGCAGGCGACATACGTTATTTCGAAAACCAATGCCGTACCTGAGGAGCTGCAGAAGGCGGAACTCGATACCCGCGCGGCCAAGGAGAATCTGGACGCGCAGCAAAAGCTGTACGACAGCCGTCAGGAACTCTTCAAGCAGGGCGCTCTTCCCCGCAAAGATCTCGATGCGGCAGCCGTAGCGCTGGTACAGGGGCGCGCACAATACGAGCAGTCCCAGCGGCATCTCGATGGATTAAAGACGGTCGGGCATGAGCAGGAACTGAAGTCGGCCGGCGCTCAACTCGTCGCTGCAGAGGGCAAGTATAAAGGAGCCGAAGCCCAACTTCAGTACTCCGAGATTCGCAGCCCGATCAATGGCTGGGTAACTGACGGACCTCTATATCCTGGAATGATCCCCCAGGCTGGGGTTCCACTCATTACAGTGATGGACCTCTCGCAGATGATCGCGAAAGCTCACCTGCCACAGAGTCAGGCTGCGCTTCTAAAGAAGGGTGACACCGCTACGTTGCGCGTTCCCGAGTCTGGACAGGATGTAAAGGGCAAAGTGATCCTGGTCAGTCCGGCGCTCGACCCAAACAGCACGACAGTCGAAGTTTGGGTGCAGGCTGCCAACCGGGATCAGGCGCTAAAGGCAGGCGCATCGGCCAAGGCATCCATTGTCGCCAAGACTGTGCCGAATGCGTTGGTGGTTCCTGCGGCCTCGCTGCTCACCGACGAAGAAGGAAAGAAGTCAGTGATGGTTGTCGGATCCGATTCGGTCGCGCACAAACGCGAGGTGGAGATCGGAATCCAGACTCCAGACTCGGTGCAGATTGTAAGCGGCCTCAAACCCGGTGAGCAGGTGGTGAGCACGGGCGCTTATGGCTTGCCGGACAACACCAAAGTGAAGCCCGAGTCGGCGCAATCTGCCGACGAAACTAAATCTGCGGACAAGAGTGACCACGCCGACGCAAAAGGTGACGGTAAGAACGACTGAGCATGGCGACCAAGGTCACTCCAATCGACGAACCGCAGGTGCAAGGAGCTCCTGCCCCGCCGGGCGATTACTGGTTTTCCCGATTCTCTAAGCCGCTGATCTTCCTTATTGCCGCGCTGGCTGTGATCGGCGCATTCCTCGCTTTCACTATTCCGGTCTCAGTTTTCCCGGAAGTGGATTTTCCCCGCATCATCATCGGCATCGATAACGGTGTCATGCCGATCGATCAGATGCTGGTCACGATCACCCGTCCGGTGGAGGACGCCGTCAACAGCGTGCCTGGCTTGCAGCGCGTCAACTCCATCACAAGCCGGGGCTCAGCGGAAGTCGATCTGTACTTCGACTGGACGGTCGATATGGTTCAGACGCTGCAGCTCGTCGATGCTTCGCTCACGCGTGTGCAGGCGACCCTTCCTCCGACCGCAAAAGTCGATACCCATCGTCTTACGTTCGCGAGCTTCCCGATCCTGGGCTATAGCCTCACGTCCGATTCGGTTCCGCAAACGCAGCTTTGGGAACTGGCTACCTACGCGCTCAAGCCTCGTCTTAACCGATTGAATGGAGTGGCGACCGTCACAGTTCAGGGTGGGCAAGAACCGGAATACCTGATTACGCCGGATCCTACCAAGTTGCTGCAAGCGGGAGTAACTGTCCCTGACATTCTCAACGCGGTCTCCAAAACGAATCTGGTCGATTCGCCGGGACTGATTCAGCAGAATCATCAACTTGTCCTCGGTCTCATCAATGGACAAGTGCGCAGCCCCGAGCAGATGGCGCAGATCGTCATCAAGGTCAACGCCGCTGGAATACCGGTCCATATTGGTGACATCGCAGCAGTAACAAATGGCGTGAAGCCCGTGTACACGATAGTCACGGCGAATGGAAAGCCGGCTGTCCTGCTGTCGCTCAATCGTCAGCCCAACAGCAATACGGTCACCGTTGCAAATGAAGTTCACGCGGAAGTGCAGCGAATCCAGCAGACACTGCCTCCCGGCGTCAAACTTCAGCCCTACTACGATCAATCGGGAATCGTTCAGGACTCGATCAAGAGCGTGCGCGATGCTATCCTCATCGGACTCTTGCTCGCGTCCATCGTTCTAGTTCTCTTCCTGCGCGATTGGGGAAGCTCAGTGGTCGCGGGGTTGGTGATCCCGATCACGATTGTGATCACCTTCATCATTCTCAAGGCGATGGGAGAGAGCTTCAATCTCATGACGCTCGGCGGTCTGGCCGCGGCTGTCGGTCTGGTGATTGATGATGCCATCGTCGTGATTGAGAACATCGTCCTGCATCGCGATCTTGGATTAGGCAGACTCGAAGCGATTCATACTGCGCTCAAAGAAGTGAGCGCGCCTTTAATTGGATCGACCATTACGCCGATCGTCGTCTTCTTGCCGCTCATCGCAATCAACGGCGTTTATGGGACGTTCTTCCGCGCTCTTGCCGTCACCATGGGCGTCTCGTTGCTGGGGTCTCTCGCGCTCGCCCTTACGTGGACTCCGAACCTCAGCCAGTATTTTGTGCGGCGCAAGATGAAAGACGAGCCCGCAAGAGATCGCGACACGCTCGGCGAGAAAAGCGAACGCGAACGGCTCGAGCACATGATCGAAGCGGAAGAGGCATCGTATGGCCGCTTCTTCCACCGCGTGGTTAATTTTTACGAGCGCTGGCTACGGCGCGCGCTGGAGCGTCCTCTGCTGCTGGGTGCGTTCAGTTTGATCCTTGTGGTTGTCGCTTACCTTTGTTATCGCGGACTTGGTTCCGATCTATTGCCCGCCATGGACGAAGGCGGATTCATTGTTGACTACATCATGCCGCCCGGCAGCTCGCTCGAAGAGACCAACCGGGTGATCACACATGTAGAGCAGATCATTCGCTCTGAGCCGGAGATTGAAGGCACATCACGGCGCACTGGCTTGCAGTTGGGACTGGCTGCGGTAACAGAAGCCAATACCGGCGACATCTCCGCGAAGCTCAAGCCCAACCACTCGCGATCAACGGACGAAGTCATCGCCGATCTGCGTGAAAAGCTAAAGCATCAGGAGCCTGAGCTGGATGTCGAATTCATCCAGGTGCTTCAGGACATGATTGGCGATCTCACCAGCCAGCCAGAGCCGGTGGTCATCAAGTTTTTCTCGCAGGACCAGCAGCTTCTGGAGAAGCTCGGACCGCAAGTTGCCGATGCGATCAGCAAGATTCAGGGCGTCGTGGACGTGCAAAATGGAGTTGAGAACACCACCAGCGGTCCGGCGGCGAACTTCCAGGTCGATCCCGCGGTGGCCGCACGCGCTGGCTTCATGCCTGACGAGGTTGCCGTGGACGCCACCGCGATTCTCGAAGGCGAGCCCGCATCGACTCCGGTCGTGCTCAATGATCGTGCGTACACAGTCCGCGTGCGCTTTCCTGCTGCGAATCGATCGACTCTCGAAGCCATGAGCAACACTATGCTCACGAGTTCCACCGGGAAAATTGCGACCTTAGGCTCGCTAGCCCAGATTACGCAATTGCCTGGTCAGACAGAGATTCGGCGCGAGAACCTGCAGCGCGATCTGCAAGTCACGGCCAGACTGGAAGGCGTGGATCTCGGCACCGGTGTACGCAAGGTGCAGGACGCGATTGCGAAGATGAAGATTCCGTCGTCTGTGCGGATCGAATACGGCGGACAGTATGCAGACCAGCAACAGACCTTTCGTGACTTCGTCTTCGTATTCGTAATGGCGCTGGCCTTCGTCTTGATCGTTCTGCTGTTCGAGTTTCGCAGCTTTTCCGCGCCGGCAGCGATTCTGGCATCGGCGATTCTGTCCACCTCAGGTGTATTTCTGGCGCTGTTCATCACGCGCACTACATTCAACGTCGCCTCGTTCATGGGACTCATCATGGTGATTGGTATCGTCGCGAAGAATGGAATTCTTCTCCTCGATGCCGAGCACGAGTTCGCGCGCGCGGGCTTTGCTCCGGAAGAAGCCATGATGAACGCCGGACGACGACGTTTGCGTCCCATCGCCATGACGGCCCTTGCCGCCGTTGCCGGAATGCTGCCCCTGGCGTTCGCGATCGGCGCCGGATCGGAGATGCTGCAGCCGTTGGCCATTGCGGTCATTGGTGGCATCCTGATCTCGATGGTGCTGTCCCTTCTGGTCACACCGGCCGTCTATTACCTGCTGACCAAGCACCGCCACCAAGCGACGGTTGCGTGAGCAACAGCCGACAATCCCTCACAATTAACTTCACATGACAATTGAGGCCGTCTTTTTTGACGCTGGTAATACGCTTCTCTTCCAGGACCATGACAAGACTCTTGCTCCGTTGTGGCAGCGCGGATTCCGCCCAACCGAAGCACAACTCTACTCTGCCGAGCGTGTCGCGAGGCAGGAGATGGATCTGCTGATTACTCGAGCGCGCAAAGTGGACCAGCAATATTGGGAAACTTACTACGCTCACCTGCTCTCGGCGTTGAGGATCAGCGACGTTTCGCTTCGCCTCGAACTAATTACGCTCGCGCGGACTTCAGCCAACTGGACGCGACTGCGTCCACACACGAAAGAACTCCTGCGGGATCTGCGTAAGGACTATCGCCTGGCAGTGATCTCAAATTCTGACGGTCGCATGGCGCAACTGCTCGATTCTTGCGGACTGGGTGGCTGCTTTGAGACGGTCATCGATTCCGGCAATGTCGGTTACGAAAAACCTGCGATAGAAATCTTCGAAGCTGCCCTTAAGGCGTTGTCTGTCCCAGCCGAGCGCAGCGTGTACATCGGGGACATCTATTCCATCGACTACCTCGGCGCACGTAATGCCCGCATGAGCGCCATCCTGATGGATATCGCAGGAGTCTATGCCACGCGGGGTCTTCCGCGGGTCGAGAGTATCAACCAAGTTCGGGAACAGTTGCAGCGGTGCTCCCCGGCAGAGCCATAAGGCGCGTGGAATAAAACGCCCCTCGGGTCAACGTGGCAAAAATTAGTGCCTTTCACTTAGTTGTTGCACATTTGCGTTGGACTCCAACCAAAACGCACAACTTGTACGTTGTCAATTTGAGAATCCGACGTTAGAATCCGCAGCTAAACTCCCGGCGTTTTCAACACATTGCCCTTGGCTTTGAAGCCTCACTTCGTCCGCAGGACAAGTCCGCTCAATTCAGAGCTGGTGGTATCCACTTGTGCGGATTGCGGAGCTTTTGTCGGCGCAGCTCCATCGCAAACCAAGTTACGGCTGGCCGAAGCGACCCACCATTGCGGCCCAAAGGCTCAGAAAAAACCAAAGGCGCGCAACAAGAAGTAGTTGTGCGACTACGCTGCCCGCGGGCCTGACCAGCTTGGGCCACGCGAGATGTCGCTCAGCATCGCGCTCGTATCGCCGAGGATACTCATGAGTTCGGCGGCAAGTTGCCGGGCGTATTCTCTCGTGATCCCAGCAGTCTTCGCCATTGAATAGGAACGGTAAGCGTCGAGAAGACGGTCGCGAATCCCCTCCGGCAGAAAACGCTCGTTTTCCAGAAGCGGCGCAAGATGCTGCTCGTGGACGATTCGCAACGCGCGGTTCCACGGCACGATATCGCTGGTTAATAGCTGGGCGGCTGCAAAGAGCTGTTCAGCAGCATAGGCAAGAGTGATGGCAGAATCCCACTGCACGGTGGCGCTCGAAACGATTGAATTTTCGGACGAAGTACCTCTTGTTTGATGCGGAACAGCGGCCCAACTTGCGCGGTGCTAAGTATTTTGTGGAAAAAAAGAACAGGGTTGCTGCTGAGGGTTCAACTCACCTCATTGCCACTCCCGCATTACCTCCCTGGAAAGCCCTTCCAGATCCGGGAAAATTGTGGTTTCAGATACGCCACAGGTCCTGAGATCGGACAGCACCGCAGAAATGGATTTGTGCTCAATCGTCACCCGGAACAGAATTCCCGGATTGCGCGATGCCACGGTGATCAGCCCGTTTCTGTCGGTGCCGTGAATGGTGAACCGGCTTCTCTGCGCAGCCAGACGCCGCGAAACATGAATGGGATCCACCGCAATCGGCAACTCGGCCAAGACTTCTTCACGCGGCGATTCCGTCAGATATCCGGCAGCCTGGGGTTCGTCGCTGAGTACCACCGAGTCAGTGTTGCAGACGATCTCATTCAGCCGCACGGGATCGAGTACCCACACGGCCGGCGGAAAATCCTCCACACGCGGCGAGCGCAGGGCGAAATACAGAGCGATTAGCGCGCTGTCAGTCCAGTCCAGCAGCCGGGTCGGAGCATTGTTATGACGCATGAGGAAGTACCACTCCCAATCGTCCTGCGGCTCGCGTTCGGAGAGCATCTGCAGTCCGCGGCGGCGGAACTCGCGGCGAATCTCCCATTCATCGGCATTGCGGTAGCGGAACAAACTGGGAATGGGATCGTGCTCGCGGTCGGCGCCGCGAAACCACAACTCAGGGCACCGGTTCTTGCGTCGGGGAGCCTTGTCTCGAACGTGGAACACGGCTGAAAGATAATCGACCAGAGACTCCGCCTTATGCTCCTCGATTTGCGCATGCACCGGCTGCTCTGGAGCGGGGTCAACCAGCTCGAACTGGGGATCGCGGGTCACGTGTTCTGAGATGCGGAACAGGAAGATCAAGCGGCTTGAGCCTCGTTCAGAGACGCTGCCCTGAGTTGCTCAGTTCGCCAGCGGGGAGACCGAACGAGAAGACCGATCCCTGTCCGAGTTGGCTGGTGACGCCAATCCTTCCGCCATGCGCTTCTACGATTGCTTTGACGATGGCGAGTCCCATCCCGGTTCCCTGCACCCGGTAGCGTTGGCTCTGCCCACGATAGAACTTGTCGAAGATCAGTGAGCGTTCCAGATCATCGATTCCGCTTCCGCGGTCAGCCACATTAATGATGAGGCGCTGGTTCTTTACCTCCGCGCTCACGAAGATCGGCGATCCGGGTTGTGAGTACTTCACCGCATTCTCCAGCAGGTGGCGAATGACTTTGGTGATCCAGTTCGCGTCCATCAGGGCAAGCGGCAGTTCGTCCGGCAGCCGCAGCTCCACCGGGTTCTGCTCAAGAACATCCGCCGACTGCTCCATCGCCGACTCGATCACTTCGCGGATCGCATGTGGCTGGATGTCGAGTTTCACCTCGTGAGCATCGAGTTGCGCCATCTCGACGGCCTCGCCGACCAGCCGGTTGAGGCGATCGCTCTCTTCGTCGATTACAGTCAGCAACTCCTGACGTTGATCGGGAGCGAGCGCCGTCTCGCCCAACAAACTGCTGACAGAGGCCTTGATGGAAGTAAGCGGAGTGCGGAATTCGTGGGTCACAGAATCGAGCAGGGCAGAGCGCAAGCGTTCGCTCTCCCGGGCGGCTTCGGTCCTTGTGAGCTGTTCCACAGCCCCGGCACGTTCGGTAGCGATCGCAATCAATCCGCTGATAGCCTCCAACGTTTCGTTCGATAAGAGTGAGCCTGATATCCCGAGCACGCCGATGGTGCGCACTCCTAGCCGGATCGGAGCCAGACTTCGGTTGCGCTCTCGGTCAATGTCCAGCTCTGCGCGCGCGGCGGCGATCCTGAGATCGTCATGGGTGATTTCTGCATTGTCCGACGCCGAACGATAGATTCGGTCACGTTCGATGATGTAAACCACGGCGCCGGAGACGCCGAAAGTCTCCACCAGATATCCCGGGATCAGATTCAGCAGCTCGATTACGTTCTCACTGACGAGTAACTGCTGACTGAAAGCATAAAGACGCTCGACCTCGTGACGGCGGGCATCCGCCTCGCGCGCCTGCTGGCGTGCGCGTTCGGAGAGATTACTGCCGATCACGGCAGTGAAGAGAAACGCAAACAGCGCGATCCAATTCTGCGTATCGGCGATAGTGAAAGTCAGTACCGGAGGCAGGAAAAAGAAGTTGAAGGCCAGCGCCGCGATAAATGACATCGCGACTGCAACCGGAAGTCCCCATCGGGCGGAGGCTACAAGGACCGCTAGCAGCAACGTGAGCGCGACCGTAGTGGGATTCACGTGTAGGAATCGGGTGTAGATCGCGACAATCGCAGCTACGATCGTTACCCCGATTGCCAATTGCACGGCCTGCTTTCGCAAAGAGGTCACGGCGGGATTTTATCTGGAATCTCTCAGTCTCATTGCTGAGTGTGCAGCGACCAGATTTCAGTAACTCGAGGCGTCAAGCCCGACTGTTGGAGAAAGTCGTAAGAAGTTCATAAGGATTGGGCGCTCCGGGACACGAAAGGTTCGACAATTGAGCGTGGGTCACGCAGAATGAAGCCGATGGCACAAACGCCCGAAGAGTGGCTGGAACAAACAGCACCGGAGAAAAAGGCCGGCGTCTTCAAACTCTTCCTCGGATATGCTCCCGGAGTCGGCAAGACTTACAACATGCTGAGCGAGGCCATCCGCCGTCATCGGCGCGGCGAAGATGTGGTCATTGGAGTGATCGAGACGCATGGACGTAAAGGGGTGGCCGATCTCGCGCAGCAACTCGAAGTCGTGCCCCGCCGCAAGCTCGAATATAGAGGCACCATCTTTGAGGAGATGGATCTTGACGGAATTCTCCAACGCAAACCTCAGGTAGTACTGGTGGACGAGCTCGCGCATACCAATGTCGAGGGCAGCCGCCATCGCAAGCGTTACGAAGACGTGCTTGCTCTGGTGGAGGCTAAGATCGATGTCCTCTCGACGCTCAACATTCAGCACCTCGAGAGCATGAATCCCACCATCCAGAGCATCACTGGTATTCAAGTGCGAGAGACGGTCCCAGACTGGGTGCTGCAGCGCGCCGATGAAGTCGTAATGGCAGATTTGACACCGGAGGCGTTGCAGACCCGCATGCAGCGCGGAGACATCTATCCCGCGGACCGCGCTGAGAAGGCGCTTAAGAATTTCTTCCGCCCTGGAAATCTGATGGCGCTTCGCGAGCTGGCGCTTCGACAGGTGACCAATGCCGTCGACCGCAACCTCGACGCTTATCTCAAGAAGAAGAACATCGATCAGAACTGGGGTCTGCGCGAGCGCCTTGCAGTGTGCATCAGTTCGCATCCCGAATCGCAGCAATTAATTGCTCGCGGCGCGCGGATCGCCGACCGCATTGGCGCTGATTTCTTTGTAATTCATGTAGAAAGAGAAAAGGACAGCGACCTGGAACGGAAGCGAGCGCTTGCAGCCAACGTCCGATTTGCAGAAAACCTTTCGGCAAAGATTGTAAGGCTTAGAGGCAAGGACATCGCTTGCACAGTCGCCGCCTTTGTCCGCGAACAGCAGATTACCCAAGTAGTTTTCGGACGTTCTGCGACGCGCGGCTGGCGAGAATATCTATATCTTGGAGCGATTCAGCGATTCTTGCGCAACGCGCCGCCTGTGGACGTTCACATTGTGACGCAGAGAAGTGATTAGCCATGGCCGAGAGACGACGAATATTGGTAGTGGACGACGAGCCGCAGATTACGCGGGTGCTGCGTACCACACTCTCCAGCCGCGGTTACGATATTCGCGTCGCCAATGACGGCGATGCGGCGCTGGACGTGGTTTCCGACTGGCCTCCTGATTTGATCATCACGGACGTGACGATGCCAAACATGTCAGGCATTGAACTCACTGAGAAAGTTCGCAGCAGGTCGAAAGTACCCATCATTGTCTTGTCAGTACGCGGTGAGGAGCGCTCGAAGATCCAGGCGCTTGACGCCGGCGCAGACGATTATGTGACCAAGCCATTCAACATGAATGAGCTGCTGGCGCGCGTCAGGGCCAACCTGCGGCGTGTCGAGGTTCCCGAAGCCGAACCGGCTGAGATTGAGGTAGGCGACTTTCGTATCGATCTAGCAGGACATCGCGCATTCGTGCGCGGAGAAGAAGTCCGGCTCACGCCAAAAGAATTCGATCTGTTGGTGTACTTCGCCCGTCATCCGGAAAAAGTCATCACGCATGCCGTCCTGTTGCGTTCTGTGTGGGGTCCGCAGAGCGTCAACCAGAACGAGTATTTGAGGGTTTTTGTGGGCCAGCTTCGCAAGAAGATCGAATCGGGCGAGAACGAAAACCGCTACATCGTAACCGAACCATGGATCGGATATCGCTTCTGTCCCGGTGAATAAGCAGCACGTCTTTATACAGCTCTTACAAACTTCTTAGCGTTTCATTACAGCAAATCGAGTCCAATCATCAGTGCGATGGGTGCCCGCGTCGCAGGCGGTGAGTCGTGATCCTGATTTGCATTTTGGCAGCGATCTGCGGAGCGGGAATTCTATTCCTTGTTTGTTTCCTCTGGGCTTTGCAGCGGGAGAGCACGCGAAGGGGAGCACAACCCAGCAGCGGAACATTGGAGGATACTGGCCGTAACAGGAGAGACCAGATGATTCACTTTCATCGCGATAGAAGGATTTTCAAGTTGACGACCTCAGCGTCAGGAGTGAAGACCGGTAACCTTCGAGCCGCAGTCGTCACAGTCGCACTCTTCCTCTTGGGAACAACCCGCGTTCACGGTCAGCAAACGGTTGAGACTCCGGATCGGGCACAAGAGATTCAAGAGCTCCGGTCTCTCGTCTTGCAGTTGCAGCATCGCGTGGAAGAGCTGGAGAGAGATCGTCCCGCGCCGGTCTCGACACCGAACGTTACATCAGCCAGCAGCCAACCGAGCGCGAGCGATTCGAAGTCTGCGGCCGAGGCACATGCTGAATCCCCCAAGGATGACCGCTCCATCCTGGAGTTCTTTCGCAACACCACCATCAATTTCGCGGTTGATGGCTATTACGCATACAACTTCAACCATCCGATCGGACGAGTAAATCTGCTGCGAGCGTACGCCGTCAGCAGCAACAGTTTCAGCATCAGTCAGGCAAATCTCATCCTCGAACAGGCTCCGGATCCTTCATCTGGAGGCAGGCTCGGCGCTCGCATCGACCTGCAATATGGACAAGCTACCGAGACCCTGCAAGGCAATCCAGCCAACGAACTACGCCCGCAGGCGTACCGTCCGCTGTTTCAAGCCTATGGAAGTTACGTTGCGCCGGTGGGCAGCGGGTTGACGATTGATTTCGGGAAATGGGCGAGCCAGCTCGGAGCCGAAAACAATTACAACAAGGACCAGATCAACTACTCGCGTTCGTATTTCTTCAATTTTCTGCCCTTTTATCACACGGGATTTCGGACGACTTACAACTTCAATCCGAAGCTGGTGGTTAGCTACTGGCTGGTAAACGGAGCGCAGCAGACCGAAGACTTCAATGGGTTCAAGTCGCAAGCGTTTCTGTTCACGATCAAACCGAACAGTAGAGTCTCGTGGAATCTGAACTACTACTTTGGACAGGAGCAGCGGGATGTTGTAACAGTCTTAAATCCCGGATTGCCTTCGGCTCCCATACAGCCGGGTTTGCCGGTGACGAACATCGTTCCCGCGCCTGATGGTCGAGAGCACATCTTTGATACTTACATGAGCTGGAACGTGACTCCGGCGCTAACTGTCGCTGCTGAGGGGGACTACGTTGTTAACCGTATGTTCGCCGAGTCTGCGCCCGGGCATGTGGACGGTGGTGCAGGCTATATTCGTTATCAGCTCACTCCTAAAGTCGCCTTGGCGACTCGGGCCGAGTATCTGTCGGACCGTGGCGGCCTGTTCAGCGGCATCAGCCAGGCTTTGAAAGAAAACACCTTTACTGCTGAATACAAATTTGCCGACGGGTTCCTCATGCGAACCGAGTATCGGCGCGACTTTTCAAACCGTCCCTTCTTCCTTACCGACCGCCGGAACGTGTTGAAGAAAGAACAGAACACAGCCACTGTGGGCCTTGTGTGGTGGATGGGACAAAAACAGGGTGCATGGTAACGGAGACATCGTGAGGGACTTAGCGCTCATCGTCGTGACGATCTTGTTTTTCATCGTATCGCTCGCCTACGTGCGCTTTTGTGAACGGGTGAAGTAAGGCAATTGTATGCATGTTGAATCAATGGTAGTGCTGGCAATTTGTGTGTTGATGGGCGTCTATCTCTTCTACGCTCTCCTGCGTCCGGAGAAATTCTGAGGTGACCGCCAACGGTTGGTTCCAAATCATCCTGTACCTGGTGCTGATATTCGCCGTTACGAAGCCTCTGGGTATTTTCATGACTCGCGTATTCAATCGCGAGCGGACCTTCATGGATCCCATACTGCGGCCGATCGAGCGGCTGCTCTATCGGATTACTGCAGTGGATGAAGATCGCGAGATGCGCTGGACGGAATACGCATCCTCCATGCTGCTCTTCAGCCTCGTCTCAATGCTGATGCTCTACCTGCTGCAACGTCTGCAGGCGCATCTGCCTTTTAATCCGCAGAAACTCGCGAGCGTCGCACCTGACCTCGCATTCAACACCGCAGCCTCATTCACGACGAATACGAATTGGCAGAACTACACCGGCGAAACCACAATGAGCTACTTCACGCAAATGGCCGGACTGGCTTATCACAACTTCGCATCAGCGGCGGTCGGAATCGTGCTGGCCATCGCGTTCATCCGGGGCATCGCCCGTCGCGAGATGGAGACGATTGGAAACTTCTGGGTAGATCTTGTTCGCTGCACGCTTTGGGTCCTTTTGCCGGCTTCGATCATTGGCGCACTGGTTCTCGTCTGGCAAGGAGTGCCGCAGAACCTGAAAGCCTACGACACGGTAAAGCTGGTTGAGCCTCAGCAAGTGCAAAAGACCGGTGCGGACGGCAAGCCGATGGTCGATGCCGCCGGAAAACCTCTAATGGACACCGTCACACAACAGACCATCGCGCAGGGACCGGTTGCGTCTCAGGAAATCATCAAGGAATGGGGCACAAACGGGGGCGGATTTTTCAACGCGAACAGCGCTCATCCATTCGAAAATCCCACTCCACTCTCCAACTACTTCGAGATGTTCTGCATCTTCGCGCTGTCGGCCGGGCTGACGTACACGCTCGGCCGTATGACCGGATCGCAGGCTCACGGATGGGCAGTATGGGCGGCAATGGCCGCAATGTTCCTCGCAGGCGTGACCACTACCTACTGGGCTGAGGCGCGCGGCAATCCGTTGTTGACTGCGGGAACTGACCAGAAAGTTTCCCTGCTGCAATCCGGCGGAAACATCGAAGGCAAAGAGGTCCGCTTCGGCATTGCGGATTCAGCTCTTTTCGCCACCGTCACCACTGACGCAAGCTGCGGCGCCGTGAACGGCCTCCACGACTCCTACACTCCGATCGGCGGCATGGTGCCGCTGGTCAACATCATGCTCAGCGAGGTCATCTTCGGCGGCGTCGGAGCCGGCATGTACGGGGTCTTGATCTACATTGTGCTGGCGGTTTTCATTGCCGGTCTCATGGTGGGCCGCACGCCCGAGTATCTCGGGAAGAAAATTGAAGCTTACGACGTGAAGATGGCGATGCTGGTCGCACTGGTATTTCCGCTGGCGATCCTGACGCTGACGGGCATCTCCGTCCTGCACGGATTCGGAACGAACAGCATCAGCAATCCCGGACCTCACGGACTTACCGAGGTTCTGTACGCGTACACATCGACGGCGGGCAACAACGGCTCGGCATTCGCCGGACTCAACGGGAACACGCCTTGGTACAACATCACGCTGGGTTTGAACACGCTGATCGGCCGATTCCTGATGATCATACCCATGCTCGCGATAACGGGCAGCCTTGCGCGCAAGAAATACGTGCCGCCGTCACTGGGAACGTTTCCCGTGACCACACCGCTATTCAGCGTGCTGTTGATTGGCACGATTCTCATTGTGGGGGCGCTTACATTTTTCCCTGCGCTGAGTCTGGGACCGATCCTCGAGCACCTGCTGATGTCCGCGGGAAAGGTTTACTGAGGTATTCATGAGCAGATCGAAGGCAGTGTGGGAATGGAAGATCGTGCGCCGGGCGCTATGGGACTCCGTAGTGAAGCTGAACCCCCGCAAGATGATGGGCAATCCTGTCATGTTTGTTGTCGAGGTAGGCAGCGTGGTGACGTCGATCCTGCTGATCCGTAACGTCACTCACCACCGCTCCGGATTCGGCTTCGACCTGCAAATCACGTTATGGCTCTGGTTCACCGTTCTGTTTGCAAATTTCGCCGAAGCCATGGCGGAGGGACGCGGCAAAGCGCAAGCCGACACGCTGCGGAAAGCGAGATCGGAAACCGTCGCAAAGCGCTTGCTGGCCAAGGGTGCTACGGAGGAGGTCCCAAGTTCCAAGCTGCGCGCGGGCGACATGGTCGTGTGCTGCGCAGGCGACTTCATTCCGTCGGACGGCGAAATCGTCGAGGGCATTGCGTCAGTAGATGAGTCCGCGATCACCGGCGAGTCTGCCCCGGTGATTCGTGAAGCCGGCGGAGATCGTTCGGCCGTCACTGGCGGTACGCGTGTCTTGTCCGATGAGATAAAGGTGAAGATCACCTCGAATCCGGGCGAGACGTTTCTCGACCGCATGATCGCCTTGGTAGAAGGCGCCGAGCGTCAGAAGACTCCAAATGAGATCGCGCTCAACATCCTGCTCGCGGGACTCACGATCATTTTTCTGCTCGCGGTCGTGACACTGCAGCCCTTCGCAATCTACTCGGGAGCCCCGCAGACGATCTTTGTCCTCGTTTCGCTGCTGGTATGCCTGATTCCGACTACGATCGGAGGACTCCTCTCCGCGATCGGGATCGCCGGCATGGATCGCCTAATTCAGCACAACGTGCTTGCCATGTCTGGGCGAGCGGTAGAAGCCGCCGGTGACGTCAACACGTTGCTGCTCGACAAGACCGGAACGATCACGCTCGGCAACCGCCAGGCAGCAGAATTCATACCTGCTCCGGGCGTGAGCAGCGATCAACTGGCAGACGCGGCACAGCTCTCTTCACTGCCCGACGAGACTCCCGAAGGTCGTTCGATCGTGGTGCTCGCGAAAGAAAAATATGGATTGCGCGGGCGCGATCTCACGGCGCTAGCTGCCGAGTTCGTACCCTTTACGGCACAAACACGAATGTCCGGGCTCAATTTCAATGGGCGACAGATTCGCAAAGGCGCCGCCGACGCCATTCACAAATACCTTCAGGCAAGCGGCGGCGAAATTCCGAAAGAGCTGCAAGGATCGATTGAGACCATCGCACGCTCGGGCGGCACTCCTCTCGTGGTTGCCGAGCGCAACCATGCCATGGGCGTGATCCACCTGAAAGATGTCGTCAAAGGCGGAATGAAGGAGCGGTTCACGCAGCTGCGCGCCATGGGCATCCGCACAGTGATGATCACCGGCGACAATCCGCTCACTGCCGCGGCGATCGCGCGCGAAGCCGGCGTCGATGACTTTCTCGCACAGGCCACGCCCAAAGACAAGATGGACCTCATTCGTCGCGAGCAGACCGACGGTAAGCTCGTCGCCATGACCGGCGTCGGCACCAATGACGCGCCGGCTCTCGCTCAGGCGAAT
>CAZLIE010000008.1:0-54659 GCA_964559345.1 uncultured Terriglobales bacterium | reverse complement strand
GGAGGAGGCCCCATCAAACTTCACTGGACGAATACCAGCCCCGCCTCCCCAATTAGGATCAATTCGCGTCCCTGTTTGCGCGCTTGCGCAAGTGGCGGTGCCGCTTAGCTGTGACGGGTTGCACGGGAACACGAGCCCTACTCCGCCAACCGGCGTAGGCTGAACCAGGTTGATGTCGTCAGCAGCGGCAGAAAGGTGGACAGAGCGCGAGCCGACATACCCGATCGACGCTATCCAGTCCTTGCCCAACTGGCGCTGGATGTTCAAATTCCAATTGGAGACGTAAGCACGTTTCGGATTGGGATCAATGTATCGGTTTCTAATCTTCTGCGCGTTAAAGCTGACGTTCGGGTCCGGCGCGCCAGTGCCCAGGGTTGCCTTAGCATCGGATCCAATGATCTGGAATGGAGCAGTAGCGGCTGTATTCAATCCGAATTCATATGGAAGCGGCAACACGTCAAACATTCCGAACCCCATGCGGATGGCCGTCTTACCATCGTGGAAGGGGTCCCATTCCAATCCGATGCGAGGTTCAAAGTCCTTGGTAGTCGGATTCGACAGGATCGGACTATCCACTCCAACAGGGCCACACGCGGTTGGGCTCTGGGTGCAGTTCGACAGGCTGACGATCTCCTGGAATCCCGCCGCGGCGACTGTGTAGCCCGCAACTGTATATCCCGGAACGGTGTTGGCATCTGTGGGTCTCGTGGTCGCTTCATAGCGCAAACCAAGGTTCACAGTGAGGTTGGACCGCAGGCGCCAGTCATCCTGCACATACCCGGCAAAAAGTTTTTCACGAAATCCGACTTCATGGGACCCACCGGGAGCGAGAGCGTTCAGTTTGTCTGGGGCATTACTCAGAAAAGCAGCAAGACTCTTGTAAGTATTCATGCGGCCATTCGGACTCAATTGTTCGAGAACGTTGTATTGCATGCCCTCGAAGGCAAAGCCGATTTTTGTGGCATGAGTGCCGTGGGTCCAAAAGGCGTCGTTGCCGATCTGAAGCGAGTTCCATGCGTGGGAAAACTTATTGAATCCACCCAGTCCGAAAGCCGTCGTGAGGCCGGCTATAGGAATTTGCGGCGTGGCCTTCGCTCCTGGTGCGATCGCCAAACCAGCATTTGTTGCAACCGCATTTCCGGAAACGGGATCATTGATCTTGCCGATCGCGCGACTCAAGCCTGCGTGGAATGTGTTCACCAAAGCGGCATTGAACATGTGGGTTTCTTCAAATGTACCCGTCTGCCGACGCGAAAAAACCTGGTGAACGGTATTTCCCAGAGGATCACCCTGCGATTGCGGACCGGAATCAATGAAGTAGCTGCCGGCTAGCTGATCCTGATTGGAAACCCGGTGATCGAGTCGTGTGATGAAGTAATTCTCGTTCGCAATTGTGCGCACGTTTACATTCATGGTTTGAATCCCGTTCGCGTCGGATGCGCCCGCCGGTGCCACAGGCCAAAGCGCCAGATAAGGCTGGATCGCACTCACCGCCGCAGCGCGAGAGGCCGCGTCAGGAACGCGAATTGTGCCCGATGCTGACTGGCTCTGCCGGAATCCTTCGTAGTTTCCGAAGATGAAGGTTTTGTCTTTAATGATCGGTCCTCCAGCCGATCCACCAAATTGAATGCGCCGGAATGGAGCGACCGTTGGTCCGTCAAAATAGTTTCGAGCGTCGAAAACGCTATCTCGATCGAAGAAGAAGCCGGTTCCGTGAAACCTGTTTGTGCCCGACTTGGTAATGGCATTGATGACGGCCCCGGAAGTCCGGCCATATTCCGCCGTGTAGCCGCTGGTAATTACGGAAAATTCCTGAACGGAGTCGACGCCTAAATTTAATCCTGTAGAGCCCCCCGGTGCTGCATTGGTGTAATCGTTGATCGAGACTCCATTCAGGCGATAAGAATTTTCGTTCGGCCGGTGCCCAGCATCGGCCATCTGATTGCCGAAGCCTCGGTTTCCCTTATTAGCGTTAAACGATGTCGTTGCCTGATTTGGAACGCTGATCACGCCAGGTTCGAGCGCAGCCAGAGAGGTCCAGTCACGTCCGTTCAACGGTAACTCCCGGATAGTTTTTGAATCGACGGTCGCGCTGATTGCGGGAGACGTAGTCTGGACGGCCTGGGCCGTGCTTGTCACCTCTACAATCTCCGTGACCTGTCCAAGCTTCAGACTCATGTTGAGAGCTTGCTGAGCGGCGACACTCAACGTTATCCCGGTCTGCTTCACTTGGCTGAAGCCTTTGGCGGTTGCGGTGACGTCGTAGGTCCCAGGCAACAGATTTGGGGCCGAATAAAAGCCTTCGCTGTTTGTCACCACATCGCGCATCTCTGAAGTTCCCGTGTTCTTGATCGAAACGCTGGCGCCAGCGATCGCTGCTCCCGACGAGTCTGTCACAACTCCCGAGAGAGTCGCGCCCACCGCCTGGGCATTCGCGAATCCCGGCCACGTCGCGTGTAGAACAACAGTGAGAACGATAAAAATAATCTGCTTGGCGAATACGTTGGGTGTGATCGGAATGGCTCTCGCACGGTCGTCTTTCATTGCAACCTCATCCTTTGCAAGGTCTATCTGCGACAGGTCTCTGACCATCGGCTGACAATGTAGCTCTTACAAGACTGTATTCATTGCACCAGGGCCGTTTGCCGGCTAAGTTCCCGCACAGCGGTCGTTGAAATCTTGCGCAGCAAAAATCGTGCGTATTGTTGTGCTTCGAAGGAAACAAAGCAACTTAATTCAAGATTAATTTTCTTTTAGCTTTTAAATTGTCGGCTCAGAGACCGAACTGTAATGCCGGGCGAGGCGCGCCCAATCGGCACTCAAAAGCGGGTGGATTTTGCAGACTGTTTCCGATTGAGACAGTCGAACGTTTCTGCTCGGCGTCGCTGCCGATACTGCATAACTGCTGCTTTCAGAAGCCAGACGCGGACTGCTTCAGATTGTGCGAGGGTAAGGGAGAACTATATACACATCCACCGATCTAATCTGTCAATTCGGCAGTGATTGCACGTTCTGTCGAGAGTTGCGTTTCCTCGTTGAATCGTTCTGGATGATTCCGGAAAGGAAGGACCACTTTGAAACTTGAGCCCTTTCCCAGCTCGCTGTCGCAGCGAATTTGTCCGCCGTGAGCGTGCATGATTGCCTCGGCTATAGCAAGCCCCAGCCCTCCGCTGCGGGTTTCATCGTTACAGTCGGGAGCAGCACGGTAAAAACGTTTGAAGACATGAGGCAAATGTTCCGGTGCGATTCCGTAACCTTCATCTTTGACGACCGCCTGCGCCTGGTCGCCGGTTAGTGCCATTCCTACACCGATCGTCGTGTCCGGGGGTGAATACTTAATCGCGTTCTCCAGCAAGATGAGAAAAACTTGTCGTAGTAGCGCCGGGTCACCCGAGCACTCAATCTCTGTCCACTGCGTACGTTCTATTCGTTGTCTCTTTCTGCGGGCTGCCGAGGCCGCAATTCCCATTGCCTCCTCGATGACCTCGTGCAGATAGAGAACTTCGGTTTGCAGTCGCAGCTGCCCGGCATCTGCCATCGACAAAGTAAATAATCCTTCAATCATCCGGACCATGACCGTCAATTCCCCATCAATGGTTCGCAAGGTCCGCTGATATTGCTCGACGGTGCGCGGTTGCGAAAGCAGAAATTGTGTTTCTCCGCGCACCACAGAGAGCGGGGTCCGCAGCTCATGAGCAGCATCGGAAACGAATTGGCGAAGCTGGCGCATGACCGCTCCCAATTGCCCGAAGAGCACGTTGAAGTTGGTGGCAAGAATGCCAACTTCGTCGTTGGGGTTGACAATCGGCAGACTCACATCGAGCTCTTGATGCGTGCTCGCTGCTTTGATTGTCAGCAACGCGGTATGCCGGTTGAGAGCAACTATTGGGCTTAAACTTCGGCCAACGTACCAAACAGCAATCAAAGTGGTGAGCAATAGACTTACTGTCCAGACGCCAAACCACTTCTCCCGAAGATCCGCTTCTATCCGATCGACCTTACCAGTGGACTCGGCAATTACAAACCAATGCGGCCGCTCCAGAATGCGAATCGGAATAACAGCGGCTCTTAAACTATTGGAAGGAGTGTGCAAAGTAATGAAGGAGGGACGATGCTCTTGTGACGAGGCCGGTACTATTAAGTTCTCTTCAAAGCCGAGCGAATGATCCAGTACTTTACCGTCTGGCTCAATCAACTCCAGCAGTTGGCCAGAGATCTTTAGTCGGGAGAGGGGATGTTCTGAAGGATTGGCGAGCAACTCGGCAATAATCGGTTTGGATGCATCAAGCAGCCGGTCATCCAGGCTCGTCCGAACCTCTCGGACGAAGGAGGAGTATACAATTTCGTAAGTACCAGCCAGGAACACTCCTATCACAACACAGAACAGCAGGATCATTCGCAGACGCAATGTGATCGGCGGCATCAAGCTAATGCACCCGGCAGGCCACGATGGTAACGCTGTCTCTGCGCTACATCAATCATCGCCTCGGGAATTCGCCTTGGCGGCGCTGCTGCTATCACATTAACGAAAATTAATCGCCCCTTAATCGCCATATTCGCTTATAAGGGCTCCGTATCGTTGAACTGCGAATTTGGTTCCAGGACATTTTGTCTTGTTCACACGATTGGAGTTGAGATGGGAATCCCCAAAACTTCTGTGATGAAGGGTGCAACCAGGGTGCGGTGGGGAATTATGGCTTGCGTGGTCATGATCACCATCCTCACCTATCTGGACCGGCTGAACCTTGCTATCGCGGGCAAATATATCCAGGATGAACTGGGGCTTAGCACACACAGGATGGGCTGGGTCTTCAGCGCATTCCTGCTGGGTTACTCAATTTTTCAGGTTCCTGCTGGCTGGGCAGGTGACCGCTTTGGACCCAAGAACATTCTTACCGGCGCAATTCTCCTGTGGTCACTGTTTACGGCATTAACGGGTCTGGCCCCGGACCTCGTCATCAGCCGCTGGTTCGGCGTAGCCGGAGCATTCATGCTGGTGCGCTTTCTTGTCGGTATGGGGGAAGCCGCGAATTCTCCGAACAACAACAAGATCATCGGCAACTGGATCGGCTCACAACATCGCGGAATCGGCAGCAGCTTTACCATCCTGGGCATCGGTATTGGGGGCGCATGTACGCCTCCCCTAATCGCCTGGATTATGCAACATTGGGGTTGGCGATCGTCCTTCTACATCTCCGGGTTGCTCGGACTTTTCGTCGTACTGATATGGGAATGGTATGTAACGAACACTCCCGAGGAACACACCCGAGTCAACCATGAAGAACTGGCATTGATTCGTTCCGGAGTTAGTGTTCAGCGAAAAAACAATAATGAGATGAGGAGACCGCCATGGAGAAAGATGCTATCGAACCGATCCGTATGGGGCCTGGTGCTCGGTTATCTCTGCCAGGGATTTCCAATCTACTTCTATCACACCTGGTTCTTTATCTATCTTGTACGCATCCGTCATCTGAGCATCACCGAAGGGGGGATGTGGGGATCCACTCCATATATCGGAATCGCCTTACTCGCTCCAATTGGCGGCATCTTCTCAGATTATGCGGTCCGCAAACTTGGCAAACGGGCGGGCCGTCGCTTGGCAGTGAGCGTTGGAATGGGCACTTCCGCGGTGTTTATGTGGGTTGGAGCCGGCGCTAGCCGGAGTGCAACCGCCATCGCTCTCCTTGCGCTTGGGGCAGGCTTCAACATGTTTGCTGCGACGACTTTTTGGGCGACCTGTATTGACTTAACCGAGGAATTCACTGGATCGCTCTCAGGGTTGATGAATACTTTTGGCAATCTTGGTGGCTGGTTATCTCCGATTGTGTCTGCTTATCTCGCGACCCGGTTCAGTTGGAATGTTGCTCTCGATTGCGCGGCTGTAGTTTCGATTGCATCTGCAATGTGTTTTCTATTTGTTCGGGCAGATCAGAAAGTAGATGCAGCGGAAACGCCGGATCGTAAAGAAGTGCACATCCCGATCGCCAGTACTGCATAGTGGAACCAGAGACCGTTAACAGGTTATGCAACAGGCATGCGTGTGGACAGGGAGTTTGACTTCGTAAGCGGGCCGAGAGCATTATGCGCGCATGCATTTGCTGCTGATAGAAGACGAGCGAAAAGTCGCTAGCTTCGTTGCGCGTTCTTTGCGCGAGAATGCGCATACTGTCGATGTTGTTGACACGGGTGAGAAAGGTCTGGAGCTCGCCAGCCGTAAGTCCTACAACGCTATCCTTCTGGATATTCGCCTACCCAAGATGACCGGCATTCAGGTCTGCCGCGAGCTGCGGGAATCAGGTGTAGAAACTCCTATACTCATTCTGACTGCGCGGGGCCTGGTTGAGCAGCGCGTAGAGGGGCTCGACTCCGGCGCGGATGATTATCTGACGAAGCCGTTTGCGTTGGCTGAACTGCACGCTCGTGTTCGCGCCCTTACGCGGCGCGCAGCCAACACGAAATTGCAGTGCTCGGATCTTGTCTTGGATCTAAAACGCCGATTGGCAGCGCGCGGCGATTTGCAAATCCCGCTCACTTCCAAGGAGCTCGCACTCCTCGAACTGTTGCTGACGCGGTCACCAGAACCGGTTGGACGCACAGAAATCGTAGAACGCGTCTGGTCCTACGGTTTTGACAGCGAGACCAACTTGGTCGAGGTCTATATAAATCGGCTGCGCCAGAAAATCGACCAAACGCACCGCGTGAAGTTGATTCACACGGTTCGCGGGGTCGGATATCGTCTTGGCCCTCTTGAGTAGAGCCTGATCGTTTTTTCCGAGTCCGCTTAAAAGACATGCCGAGCAATCTAAATCCAAAGCAGGGAGCCAACGTTTCCCTGGACAATACTCGGCCGCGCCGCCAACGGGCGGCACTCCAAGCTTGGGTGAGAACAGACCGCGCTTAGGCGTGCTGAAGCTCTTCCTTTTCTTGTACGCGAATCCTGCGGCCAGCCGATTTGACTGTAGTATTCGGAGCGGGCACAATGCCGCTTCGCTGAATACACAAATCCACACCGAGGACCCCGATGTTGGTTCGCCGTTCCCCTTTTTGTGTCGTTGACAATACTTGCCGGCTGTCTTATTGACCAGATTTCGATTCTGTCGAGCGCCGCGCAATCGGCATCGCCGCAAGCTGCGGCATCTTCCTCTTCTTCTGCCAAGCGGGCTATTCGCGACAAAGATCTTTTTAACTTTGTGTGGATCGCAAGCCCGGAGGTCTCGCCCGACGGTTCGCGGGTCGCATTTACTCGGGTGATCGTCGATGAGAATACGTCCCGATTTCCCACTGTTCTACTCACAGCGCAACGCCACCATAGGATCAAGCTTCGTGGCGCGGTGCGCCGGGATGCTCGAAGCCAGCACGGCGAAGATTCCCAAAACCACCGACGCTCCGCCCAATGCCAATGGATCGGAGGGAGCGACGTCGTAGAGATAGCTTTTCAAAAGACGTTCCAAGGCTAAGGCTCCTGCGACCCCGATCAGAACACCCAACCCGGCTAGAACCACGCCTTGGCGCAGCACAAGGCGAAGAATGTTGCTGGGATTTGCTCCCATGGCCAGCCGAACGCCGAATTCGTGACGGCGCTCGGTTACGCCATAAGCAATCACGCCGTAGATTCCGATCATTGCCAGCACGAGAGCCAGGCCTGCGAAGATGCTCAGCAAGGTCATATCGAATTGGCGTGTAGCAACGCTGGCCGAGCGCAACTGGTCCATCGCCCGCGGGTGTCCGGCGGCTATTGTGGGATCAATATCGGAGAGCTGCTGCTGAACGGCGCGAGTGAGCGCTAGCGGTTCGGCTGAAGTCCGGATCACAACGCTGGTTGGAAACCAGCTCGCGAAGAGGCTCAGGGCGTTGAAAGGCGACTGGCTAAGCGGGATATAGACCATCGGTTCCGAGGGCCGGTCAAGATAGGATTTCACGTCGCCAGCCACGCCCACGATCTCGCGTTGTACGTCGAAAAGTTTTATTTGGCTGCCGATTGGGCTCGCGCCGGCAAACAATAGGTTGGCGGTTGACCGGCTGATCACAGCAACTGCTGATGAATCGGCAGTGTCAGCGGGGGAGAAAGACCGGCCCAGCACGATCGGAATGCCCATGGTGTGAAAATAATCAGGATCAATCATCCGCGGTCCGAATGACGCCTGTATGTGCTTGCCATCAAGCGAAACGCCGGCATTTCCGCCACGCTCAAGCGGCAGGCCAGCCGCTACGACGGAAGCCGACTGCACTCCGGGCAAGGATCTGATCCGGCGCAGGACTTCGTCATAGTGACGCTCGATAGCGGCAGTGGAATCGTATCGCGGACCGCCAAGCCACACCTCGATCGACAGCACGCGGTTGGGATTAAAGCCGGGATCGGTATTCAGCACATGCCAGAAAGTTTCAATCAAAAGAGCGGCGCCGGTCAGCAGCACCATGCAAAGCGCCACCTCGACAACCGCAAGCGTCGAGCGCAGCCGCCCGTGCTCTCTTCCGCTGCCTGTGCGAGCAGACCGTTCGCCCAGTTTCTCGTTAATCTGCCCCACGGAGACACGGAAAGCCGGCCCCAGGCCGAAGAGAATTCCGGCAACGACAGCGACGATGAGAGTGAACCCAAAGGCCCAACCGTCCAAGTGAATATCAGATACGCGTGGCAGATCTGAAGGGCTGAGGGCCAGCAGGAAACGCATTCCACTGCCAGCCAATAGCAGCGCCAGCAACCCCGCTCCGAGTGAAAGCAGAACACTTTCGGCAAGCAGTTGGTGAATAAGTCGCGCGCGAGAAGCGCCCAGAGCTGCGCGCACTGCAAACTCGCGGCTGCGTGCCTGGGTCCGCCCCAGTTGAAGGTTAGCTACGTTGGCGCACGAGATCAGCAAAACGAATAATACCGCTCCAAAGAGCGTCAGTAACATTGGCCTCACCGCGCTCGAGAGTAACGCCTGGTAAGACTCAAGGCTCAGGATTGTAGCCGGGCCAAGCTCCAGAGGAAATGCTTTGCGAAAACCGGCAGTCAGGCTGCGCATTTGTGCGGCAGCCTGCGCCGGAGAGGTTCCGGCGCGAAGACGGCCGAGGACCGCAATGTTCTCACCAGTGCCTGCCGTCTTCCTGACCAGCGCCAGCGGAGTCCAGACCTCAGTCTTACCAGGAAGAATGGAGTCATCGTTTATGACCTCCATCTCCCGCGACATTACCCCAATTACGGTGAAGGGCTCAGCATCGAGCATGATCGTTTGGCCAACGATGTTCGGATCGCTACCCGCCTGCCGCTGCCATATGCCGTAACTGAGAATGGCCACGCGCGCACCGTCACCCAGATTTTCTTGCAAAAGAAAATCGCGTCCCAGCAGCGGCTTAATTCCGAGTACCCGAAAATAATCCGCCGATACCGGCGCGCCCTTCACCCGAACCGTGTTGTTATGAGTCCGGAGATTGAATCCTATAACGGTGTATCCGGCAAGAGATTCGAATGGCGACGCATGCTCCTGCAGGAATTGCAACTCCTGGTATGTGACATCCTGCTCGTCGCTACCGCGAGGCGAAGATTGCGTAAGCTGCACGATCTTCTGTGGCTGGGGGTACGGTAACGGCCGGAAAACCACGCCATAGACGATGCTGAAGATAGCAGTATTTGCACCAATACCCAGCGCCAACGTCAGAACGGCGACAATTGTGACCCCCCGGTTCTTGGCGAGGACGCGAATGCCGTATCGGATGTCCTGAAGCAAGGTTTCCAAAAGCGGCAGACCGCGCTGATCACGATAGGCTTCCTTAACGGCCTCAGTGGCGCCGAACTTGAGCAGCGCCTGACGGCGGGCTTCGGCGGGCGGCATTCCCGCGCGCATGTTTTCCTGTGCCTGAAGTGCTACGTGCTCTTCGATCTCTGCCTTCAATCGCTCTTCGCTGCGATGCTGCGCGGTGAATACGCTAGCAAACCGAATCAGGAACTGCTTCAGGCGTTTCATTTCAAATCCTCCGCCCTTGCTGCGAAGAACCGGCCGACAATCTCGGCCGTTTGTTGCCAACCACGAGTTTCAGATTGAAGCTGTTTCCGTCCGGCACGCGTCAGGCGGTAGAACCGAGCTTTGCGATTGTTTTCGGAAGCACCCCACTCCGAAGCTATTGCGCCTTCCTGCTCCAGTTTCAGTAAAACGGGATAGAGCGTTCCTTGGTTAACCGCCAGCAGATCACCGCTGATCTGCTCAATCCGTCGTGCAATGCCATATCCATGCAGAGGACCCAAAACGTCAAGCGTCTTGAGTACCATGAGCGCCAATGTACCTTGCCGAACGTCTGTCTTTTCCTTCATAGCGTTGTTCTCTGAGTTTCCAACAGGTACAGCGGAAGCGTAGCACGTTTCCTTTTGGAAACCAACATAGAGGTATCAATCGAGTGCGGGGTGAAAGAATCCGAGTCAGAGGGCGTCTTTATCTCTCTGACTCGGAACAGGTGGGTATGGCCTCAGCCAGGCAGCAGCTTCGGGCAAGAACTCTTCAATGATCTTGTCTCCGCTGTTGCCTCGACCGAGTTTCACCAGATAGGGAAGATGGAGTTCCATCCGGCTTCGAAGATTTGATGACCGGACTATCGATGCTCATGTGGACGCTGACGCCCTCGCCCAAGGCGTTGATGTTCGCTGGTGGCCATCAGGTCCTGTCATTTTGAACAAAAACGTGAAAGCTCCAGGGTGAGATTCCACAGCTTGTCGTAGAGGCGCAGCAAACAAAGTCAAAGGCCGGACGAGGGCGCCCACTTCCACATGAGTCTGGTGCGTCGGTGAGCATGCACATTGACACCCACCAACTCCGAGTTGTTTCGAGTCGAGTGGCCTGCCTCCAGCACTCGCTTCTTCTTGCGCACCGACCCCACACGTACGGGGCTATTTCGTTGCGTGCCTCCGGCGCTCTCTCTTCCTAAATGCGAAATCAGCAACGCCGGTTCGAACAGCTTCCTTTTCTTGTACGCGAATCCTGCGGCCAGCCGATTTGACTGTAGTATTCGGAGCGGGCACAATGCCGCTTCGCTGAATACACAAATCCACACCGAGGACCCGAATGTTGGTTCGCCGTTCCCCTTTTTTGTGTTCGTTGACAATACTTGCCGGCTGTCTTATTGACCAGATCTCGATTCTGTCGAGCGCCGCCCAATCGGCGTCGCCGCAAGCTGCGGCATCGTCTTCCTCTTCTTCCACTTCTTCTGCCAAGCGCGCGATCCGCGACAGAGATCTTTTTAACTTTGTGTGGATCGCAAACCCGGAGGTCTCGCCCGACGGTTCGCGGGTCGCATTTACTCGGGTGATCGTCGATGAGAAACGGACCGGGTATGAGACTTCGCTCTGGACGGTAAGAACTTCGGGAAACGAAGCTCCGGTGCGTCTGACCAACGGCAAACATGATTCGCAACCGCGCTGGTCGCCGGATGGAAATCATATTGCCTTTGCTCGCGGTGGAGAAAAAGACGAGACCGGTAAACCTCGTCCGCCGCAACTCGCGATTCTGTCTCTCAGTGGCGGCGAGGCCTGGACAATCACAGATTTGCCGAAGGGCGCCAGTAATCCGGTCTGGTCGCCGGATGGAAAGCGCATTGCGTTTCTGAGTTCGACCACGCCCGCCGATCTCGAGAAACTCCATCGCAAACAGAATGCCGGCAAAGCCAGCGACACCGAATCGAGCGATATGCAGCCAGCGAGTAGCAAAGAGCCGGACACTGCGAAGAACACCGCTGTTTCTCGGCAGCCGGAGCCGGATAGCCAGCACGAGTCAGACGTGCACCTGATCAGCCGCGCAGTCTATCGCAGCAACAACGAAGGTTATCTCGATCCCAAGCGGCACGCGCATGTCTGGGTGGTCGTCGTTCCCACGACTTCCGACGAGCTCACGAACCCGGTGCAGCTCACCAGCGGAGATTTCGACGAGCATGAGCCTTTCTGGAGCCACGACCGATCGCGGATTTACTTTCTGACCACACGCATCGACGAACCGTATTACGAGCTGCCGACGACCGATATCTACTGGGTTGCGGCTTCCGGCGGAGCGCTACAGAAAGTCTCTACGGTTCCAATGAGAATTGGAGACATTGCGCTCAGTCCCGATGGCGAACGCGTCGCCTTTCATGGCGCAGTGACGCAGCCCGTCCGCTCTTACTCGGAGCCTCAGCTGTGGACGATGGAGCTGTCGCCGAATGCGCAGCCGAGAAATCTGACAGCAAAGTATGACATTGAGATGGGCTCCGGCGTGGGCGGAGACAACGCGGCTCCGCGAGGTGGAAGAGGCGCCAAGCTCTACTGGTCCGCCGACGGCAGGTCGATCTTCGACGTGATCGCAAAAGAAGGACGCGCAGCTCTGGTTCGTGTGAATACGGAAACCGGCGAGCTTAGCGAAATTTCTTCGGGCGATCAGGCCGTGATGGATTTTTCCGTTGCGCCAACCGCCAACTCGATCGTCGCCCTGATTTCGAACCCTGTCATGATTAATGACTTGTTCGCGATTGGTCAGGATCGGACGCAGCGCCGGATCAGCAACGTGAATCAAGCACTCTGGTCGAAGCTGAATCTCACTCAGCCGGAGGAGATCCGATACAAGACCTTCGACGGAAAAACAATCCAGGGATGGATCCAGAAGCCGCCGGACTTCGATGCTCAGGAAAAATATCCGTTGATTCTCAATATCCATGGCGGTCCCCACAGCGCGTATGGGTGGGTCTTCGACCATGAATTCCAGTGGATGGCCGCGAGGGGATACGTTGTGCTGTATGTGAATCCGCGTGGATCCACCAGCTACGGCCAGGATTTTGGGAACATCATTCAGTATCGCTATCCCGGCGACGATTATCGTGACCTGATGGCCGGCGTGGATGAACTGCTCAAGCGCGGGTACATCGATCCGAAGAAACTTGGAGTAACTGGCGGCAGCGGTGGAGGTGTCCTCACCGACTGGACGATCACGCATACAGATCGTTTCGCGGCCGCCGTCTCGCAACGCGACATTTCGAACTGGGCTTCGTGGTGGTACACGGCAGATTTCACGATGTTCCAGCCATACTGGTTCAAGGCGCCGCCATTCGAGGATTCGCAGGACTACGCCAGCCGCTCGGCAATTACGTATGTCCACAACATCCACACGCCCGTGTTGTTCGTGCTTGGCGAAGCCGACTTTCGCACTCCGGCCGATTCCGGCGGCGAACAACTCTTCCGCGCGTTGAAGTTCCTGAAGCGTCCAACAGCAATGGTGATGTTTCCACGCGAGACGCACGAGCTCTCACGCTCAGGAGAACCTTGGCATCGCATCGAGCGCCTCGATCACATCGTGGGATGGTTCGACAAGTGGATCAACGGAGTTCCGCATCCGGAATACGATGTGAGAGCGGAAAAGCAAGTCTCGCAGCCGACGCAGTGATTGGCGGGCCCGTTGCTCCTCCGCTCACGCATTTGGGCGTGGAGTGTCGCTTCAAATCGGGTTCGTCGAAACGCTTAGGTGCCAACTCTCGACGCTAAAAACGCCACAAAACGAACCACTATCGGCGCTTAAAAGTGCGCATTTCGGACAGTACTGCTTCATTCCGAACACCGTGTTGACGTACATTTTCCTCCTTCTTTATAGGGTCTCGATTTTTAGGTCAAAATCAGATTCGGCGTTTGCAGGCTGATAGAGCGATTCTGAGCAGGTCGAAGCTGGCCTCCTACTCTGGAGGTCCCAACCGCTGGTCCTGGAGGAAGGTAAATCGATTTATCTTCGAACTTGTTTTGGGATCGCACCCCGAAAGCTGAGGTTTCATTTTCGGCGAAAAATCATGGGGTAGTGGCAATCGAGTGCTCAGGGGTGGCATAGTGCCCCGAGGGGTTACTGGATCAGTGGACCATCACCGGTCCACCTTTCTTCCTGGGTGGCTGCATGAGGAAGATCAGTGGAAGCATGCAGAGGAAGATGATCGCGAGCAGCCAGAAAACATCATTGAACGCCATGATGGTGGCCTGCTGCCGGATGATGTTCTCGAGCATTCCGTTCGCCATGCGTTGTGCCGTGACCGGATCGGCGCCGCCTTGCGACATCATCATGCCCTTCATCCCGTTCACCACGCCCTGGGCCTGAACATTACTGGGCACGAGATTTGCCGTGAGCGTGTTGGTGTGGATTTGCTGATGGCGTGTCTGGATCGATTGCACAATCGATATACCGATGCTCGCGCCGATATTCCGCATCAGGTTGAAGATGCTGGTGGCATTGCCCATCTGGTGCAGAGGAATTGGATCATTCGTCACGGTGGTCAGCGGAATGAAGATGAGTCCCATGCCGATTCCCTGCCAGATCAGCGGCCAGAAGAAGTCCCAATAGCCCACGTCCGTGTTGAGATGAGCGAGCCTCCACATAGCAAATGAGCCAAGGAAGATGCCGCAGATGAGCAGATATCGCGGACGTACTTTGCTCATCAGCGCGCCTACTGCGGGCATTGCGATGAACGATCCCAGACCGCGCGGAAGCATGGCTATGCCGGCTTGCAGCGCGGGATACCCGAGGAGCGTCTGGAGCAGCAGCGGGATCAGCACGGTGCTGCCGTAGAGGACGAATCCGAGCACCGTCATGAGGAATACGCCGGTCGCGTACGTGCGTATCTTGAACACCGAGAGATCGACGATGGGGTGCTCGGTCGTAAGTTCGCGGATGATGAAGGCCGTGATCCCAATAGCGGCGAAGACGGTCAGAGTGAGAATAAAGTGGGAGCTGAACCAGTCATCTTCCTGTCCCTTGTCGAGCACGATCTGCAGACACGAGATGCCGAGGGCCAGATATCCCATTCCCCAGTAGTCGATCTTGCCCGTGCCGCGACGTATGTAAGGCGGATCGAAGACGAAAATGGTCGTCAGAAAGACGGCCAGAATGCCGATTGGGACGTTGACGTAGAACACCCAACGCCAACTGTATCTGTCAGTGAGCCATCCGCCGAGGACGGGACCGAGCATGGGAGCCACCACGATTCCGCGTCCCCAGAATCCCATTGCTTTGCCGCGGTCCTGCGGCGGGAAAACTTCCATCAATATGGCCTGCGACAACGGCTGCAGACCGCCTCCACATGCGCCCTGAATGCAACGGAAGGCGATCAGCATCGGCAGTGTCGGCGCCAGTCCGCACAAAAATGACGCTGCCGTAAACCCGATGACCGACGACAGCAGCAGTCGCTTGCGACCGAAGTAGTTCGCCAGCCATCCGGTCATAGGCAGAACGATGGCATTGGCGACCAGATACGAGGTAAGCGCCCACGTAGCTTCGTCGGGAGTGGCCGACAAACTGCCGGCAATGTGCGGCAGTGACACGTTGACGATCGTCGTATCCAGCACTTCCATGAAGGTGCTGGACATGACGGCAATCGCTACCAGCCACGGATTTACCTCTTTCCATGCAGCGGATCCGCTCTGGTCTAGAGTTTGGGTAGCAGTTACCATAGGCGAAGACAATGAGATGCGACTGCGATATTGAAAACGACTCAGGCGGCAGTGCGTAATCAACTGCCGCCATGCGCCTCGTCTGCGAAACTAATTCGCGATCGAACTATTCTTTGGGTTTCAGGTTTAGAGCGGCTGAGTTCATGCAAAACCGCAGACCGGTTGGCCTCGGGCCGTCGGGAAAGACGTGTCCGAGGTGAGCGTCGCATCGATTGCAGACGACTTCGGTCCGCCTCATGCCGTATTTGTCGTCTTCGTGCAGCGCGACGCGGTCCTCGGCGAGAGGCGCGTAGAAGCTTGGCCATCCGCTGCCGGATTCGTATTTCGTGTCTGAGCTAAAGAGTTCCTGGCCACAACAGACACACGCATAGGTCCCTGGTGATTTGACGTCGTGATATTTGCCGGTGAACGGACGTTCCGTTCCCTGTCGGCGGGTGACTTCGTACTGTTCTTGGTCGAGCTGCTGCCGCCACTCAGCATCGGTCTTCTGGATCTTTTCTGACATAGTTCCTCTACAAGGATACGATGCCCGAGGGCCTGTTTCGATGCAAGCTGGCCTGTCAACGCAGCTTAGATTTGCTTTTGGGGCACATCGCCCCGTATACTCCGGCAACTCTGGGGAGGGCGTAAATGCAGGTCAGAATGCCCGTCTTCGTGCTGCTGGCGACGATCTGTTTCACGCTTTCGCAGGTGCTGGCACAAGCGAAAGCGCACAAGGGATCGCATCAGCATGGGAGTGCGGCAAAGAGTGCGTTTACTCCTGACCAGATCCAGTACGGACCGGCCCCAAACTTCTTGCCTCCGGGAGCGCGGCTTGCGGTGCTCGAAGGCAATCCGATGGGCAGCTCCGAAAACTACACTGTTCGCCTGAAGATGCCCGATGGGTATAAGATTTCCCCTCATTGGCATCCACACCGCGATGTAACCGTCGTCTCGGGCACGCTGAAGGTGGGAATGGGAGACAAGTGGGACGACTCCAAAATGGCCGAATTCCCTCAAGGCAGCTTCGCTTATTTAGATCCCAGCATGCATCACTACGCTGGTGCGAGCGGGGAAACAGTTGTCCAGATTCACGGAGTGGCGCCGGTGAAGTTCAACTACATCAACCCGCAGGACGATCCTACTAAGCAGAAATAAGAAGTAACTTTAGAAATGGAGAGAGGCAGGCAATGGCACGAGGCACAGTGAAGTGGTTCAACGATTCGAAAGGTTATGGTTTCATCACTCCGGAGGACGGAAGTAAGGATCTGTTTGTCCACTTCAAGGAAATTCAAGGTGGTGGTGGCTTCAAGTCATTAAAAGAGGGCGATCGGGTGGAATTCGATGTCACCCAGGGCCAGAAGGGTCCGCAGGCGGTGAACGTCAGAACTACTAACTAATCGCTCTGAATTGCCTGACCGGCTCGAGCGTGTTCGAAGGCGTGCGCCAAGCGAAGGATCATCCCTTCTTCGAAGTGGCGGCCTAGAATCTGCATGCCAATGGGCAGGCCGTCTCTCGACCTGCCGCATGGAACCGAGATTCCGGGTATGCCCGCGAGCGAAGCCGTCACGGTAAAGATGTCGGCAAGATACATCGCGAGAGGATCGTCAGACTTTTCGCCGAGTTTAAATGCCGTAGTCGGCGTCGTCGGAGTGACGATCGCATCCACTTGCTCGAAGGCCTGCAGAAAGTCCCGCGCAATCAGCGTGCGGACTTTCTGCGCTTTCAGATAATACGCATCGTAATATCCGGCGCTGAGGACGTATACGCCCAGCATAATGCGGCGCTTCACCTCTGGCCCAAATCCCTCGTCACGACTGCGCCGATACATCTCTGAGAGGTTCGTCGCATTCGGCGAACGATAGCCGTAGCGCACACCATCAAAGCGCGCGAGATTCGAAGAGGCCTCCGCCGTGGCTATGACGTAGTACGTCGGGATGGCGTAACGCGTGTGTGGAAGCGAGATGGGCTTCACCTCACATCCTGCGCCCGCCAATTGGCTAATTCCCTGCTCCACCGCCGCTCGAACTTCGGGATCGACTCCTTCACCGAAGTACTCTTTTGGAATTCCCAGACGCAGACCCTGCACGGTTTTTCCGATCTCCTGCTCGTAATCGGGGACAGGAACACGCGCCGATGTTGTGTCCAGAGGATCATGGCCGGCCATGTGCCTCAGCACAATGGCGGCATCTTTAGCGGATTTGGTCAGTGGTCCGATGCGGTCGAGTGACGATCCGAAGGCAATGAGTCCATAGCGAGAAACACGACCGTACGTCGGCATGAGGCCAACGACGCCGCAAAATGAAGCCGGCTGGCGAATCGATCCTCCAGTCTCAGACCCGAGTGTTGCCACCGCAGTTCCGGCAGCGACGGCTGCCGCTGAACCGCCGCTGGAGCCTCCGGGCACGCGCGTCAGATCTCTGGGATTGCGCACTACGCCCCAGGCGGAATTCTCGTTCGAAGATCCCATCGCGAATTCGTCGCAGTTCAGCTTCCCCAACACTATTGCTCCGGCGCTTTCAAGCCGTGACACTGCCGTACAGTCATACGGCGCGATGAAGTTCCCGAGGATTTTGGATCCCGCAGTAGTGCGCGCTGCGCCCGTCATCATCACGTCTTTGATTGCAATGGGCAGGCCTCCAAGGGGCGGAAGCGCATCCCCACGATCAACCATTGAGTCGAGTTTCGCAGCCTGTTCCAGTGCTCGGCCTCGAGTCAGCGTCAAATAAGCGTTCACTTGTCCGGGCTGACGATCTTCGGATTCGATCTTGCGATAGAAGTCCTCGACCAGCGCTGTGGCAGTGACCTGTCGTTCCTGCAGAGCTGCTCTAGCTGAGCTGACGGTCAGGACATCGAGACCTTGTTCGGAGGGCATGCGCCTAACGCTCGATTACCTTTGGAACGCGGAAGAATCCATCGGCTGCGAGTGGCGCATTTTGCAGTGCCGCTTCACGTGGAAGGCAGTCGCGAACTTCATCCGGACGAAGATTCAGGGCAGGATCGCTGTCGATTGCGGCGATTTGAACGCCCAGGGTCATGGGTTCAACTGCGCTGGTATCGACCTCTGACAATTGGTCGATGTAGTCGAGAATCGCCGTGAGGTCTTTCTCCATGGGCGCGGTCTCTTGCGCAGTGAGTTCCAGGCTCGCGAGGTTCGCGACGTACTGCACGTCCTTTTGAGTGATTTTCATTGTCCGGACGCAGTGGTACGAAAGCGTTCAGCGGCAGCGCCGATCAGGTATTCGACTTTCACCATCCTGCCGAGCAAGATGGAAAGCTTATTTGAATACTGCGAAGCAAAGGACTCAAGCTGCGACTTCCAACTCCGGTCCGAGACCTTCACGAAGAGGACGCCATTGCAATACCCCACCGCTTCGGTGCGTTCAGCAACACTGGATCCGCACACCAACGGCCACGCAAGAATGCATGCCTCTTCCGGCGGAATTCGCGCGAACACTTTGTTTGAAATCTTTTCCACATCAGAGCGCGCAGAATGCATGAACACCTCGACTCTCGGCAGAGCTACTAGGTAGCTTACGTCTTGGACTTCATCATGGTCGCAGCGGACTCCAGCTGGGCTGCCGGACGTCCCACGCTGACGTACATGAAACCCTGCTCTCGCATGACTTCGTTACTGTAAAGGTTCCGACCGTCGATAATGATGGGATAGCGGAGAACACTCTTGAGCCGCTTCAAATCGAGCGAGGCAAATTCATCCCAATCCGTCAGGATAAGAAGAGCGTCCGCACCGACGGCGACTTCGTATGCACTCTCGGCGTAGGTGATGTCGCCACGCAGAACCTGCCGAGTCCGTTCCATCGCCGCAGGATCGTACGCGACCACTGAGCACTGTTCAGCCAGAAGTGCGCGGACAATCTCAAGCGCAGGCGATTCGCGTATATCGTCCGTGCCTCCTTTGTAAGCCAGGCCGAGCACTCCAAGCCGCTTGCCGCGCAATGTCCATAATGCAGACCTGACTTTGCGCAGGAACCGCTGCCGCTGCTCCTCATTGATCTGGACCACATGATCAAGAAGGCCGAATTCGTAGCCGCACTCGCGCGTCACGGATTGAAACGCGGCGACGTCCTTGGGGAAACAGGAGCCGCCATAGCCGATGCCGGCACGAAGAAACCTTCGTCCAATGCGAGTATCCGTTCCGATTCCGAGAGCTACTTCTTCGATATCCGCATCGACGGCCTCACAAACATTGGCGACTGCATTGATAAACGAAATCTTCATCGCGAGAAAAGCATTAGAGGCATGCTTAATGAGCTCAGCGCTTTTTGCGCTCGTCACGATCAGACGAGCGGGCTTCTGCGCGCCCACCGGCTCCATGGTGGTAACTTTCGCGTGATAGCTTCCGCTTGTGAGCGGCTCATAGACCTCGCGCAGAACCTTTGCCGCGCGCTCAGAATCTGCGCCTACAACGATGCGATCGGGATAGAGAAAGTCCGTGACCGCTGTTCCCTCCCTCAGGAACTCTGGGTTCGAGACCACGTCGAAATCTGCCGTGTCAGCTCCCGTTAACTGCATCACTCGACCTATCCAGTGACTGGTGTAAACGGGCACCGTACTCTTCTCGACGACGACTTTGTATCCGTTAATGGCTCGAGCGACCTCGCGGGCGACCATCTCGACGTATGAAAGATCGGCATCACCACTCTCCAATGGCGGAGTACCCACCGCAATAAAAATGACGGAGCTGGCCGACACAGCTTCCGACAAAGAGCCAGAAAACGTCAGCCGATGCCCGCGATGCCGGGCAAGAAGTTCCGGCAGGTACTGTTCGTGGATGGGCGTCTCACCCCGCTGCAAGGCCGCCAACTTCTCGGGATCGTTGTCCACACAGATGACGCTATGGCCCAGTTCAGCGAAGCATGCGGACGCGACCAGTCCCACATATCCGGAGCCAACGACTGCGATTTTCATTGAGCGCGCCCCCAACGTTTGTCACCCACACTACTCTTAACACTCTAAAGGAACTGAAGCGACCACAAAATCAGGTAGATGTCTCAGTCGCGAGCTACGCAACGAAGTACTTGGCACCGGGATGGTGCACGATGATCGCCGACGTGGACTGTTCCGGCTCGATCTGGAACGTGTCTGTTAGCGTGACGCCAATCTCTTCCGGATGAAGGATCGCGAACAGCTTGGTCTGGTCCTCCAGATTCGGACACGCCGGGTAGCCGAACGAATACCGCGATCCGCGATACTTCTGGTGAAACAGGTCTGTGACGCGCGGGGCGTCTTCGCCAGCGATCCCCAACTCTTTACGGATCTCTTTGTGCATGTACTCGGCCAGCGCTTCGGCGGTTTCAACGCTCAGCCCGTGCAGATAGAGATATTTGGTGAACTCGCCGGCCTCAAACAGGCGCTTCGTCTCTTCGCTGGCCCTACTGCCGATTGTGACAACAGAGAACCCAATGACGTCCACACGGCCTGTTCCGACCGGCTCAAAAAAGTCGGAGATGCACAGCTTGCGCCCCTCCCGCTGACGTGGGAACGTGAACCGCTGAATTTCGCGCAACGTCTCGAAGTTGTCGTACACGATAACGTCGTTGCCCTGACTGTGACACGGGTAGAACCCATAGACCACTTTGGGCTCAAGCAGCCCTCGCTTCGCAACTTCCTTTTGAAGTTCGTGCTTGATCGGGCGATATTTCTCTTCCACTAGCCGCGCATAATCGGTAGCGGACGCCGTCTTAAGCTGCCACTGGTTCTTGAAGAGCGCCGTGTCGTTGATGAACGAGAACAGTTCATCAAGATCGAAATCGGTCCGCATGCGGCGACCAACGAATGGAGGCTTGGGAATGTCTGGAGCGCTGGTCACCACGACTGAGCGCTCGGTCGAGGCGCTGCCATCGCCGACTCCGGCCACAGCGGCCCGGGCGAACTGCTTGACCACGCGGCCGTCTTGCAGACGAGCTTCGCGTGCGCCGTTCTCAGATGTGAGGTCGTCCATGATGTGCAGGCCGGTGAAGGCGTCGTCGGCGTAAAACACGGAGCTCGAATATTCACGGCGCAGGTCGTCTTCAACGTACTTGCGCGTCAGCGCGGCTCCGCCGCAGATCACCGGAAACTGCAAGCTCAGCCGCTGCAAGTCCTGGATAACGTACTTCATCTCCAGAGTGGATTTAACCAATAGTCCGCTGAGGCCAATCGCATGAGCGTTGTACTTCTGGGCGGAGGCGATAATGCTGTCTGCCGGCTGCTTGATTCCTAAATTGACGACCTCATATCCATTGTTGCTCAGAATGATGTCAACAAGATTCTTCCCGATATCGTGCACATCGCCTTTGACCGTGGCGAGGACGATAGTGCCTTTGCGCGAACCTTCCACCTTCTCCATTTTCGGTTCGAGATAAGCGACCGCCTGCTTCATCACGGCAGCGGAGTCGAGCACCGAAGGCAGCTGCATCTTGCGCGCGCCGAACAGTTCGCCGACCGTCTTCATGCCGTCGAGGAGCACGGTATTGATCAAATCGAGCGGGCTGTACTTGGCCAGCGCGAGGTCCAACACTTCTTGCAAGCTTTGCTTGGCCGAACCGCTGCCGATAGATTTCTCTCCATTCACGATGCAGCGTTTCAGCTTGTCCTCGACTCCGAGACCGCTGAGGTCCTCGCCTGCAGAATCGGTCTTCTTCGCTACACCGGAGAAGAAAGCCATATACGCCTGCAGGGGATCGCCATTCGAGGTGTCGTAGAAGATCAGCCGCCGCGCCATTTCAACTTCCGTTTCGGGAATCTTATAGAGCGGATAAATCTTCGAGTAGTTCACGATCGCGCAGTCGAGCCCGCGATCGACCGCTTCGCGCAGAAAGACGCTGTTCAGCACCCGCCGGGAGTACACCGACAGGCCAAAAGAAATGTTGCTGACGCCGAGAATCGTCCGACATTCCGGCAATTCCTGCTTGATGCGGCGCACGGCTTCGAGCGTCTCAATTCCCGCGGATCGATAGTCCTCCTGCCCAGTCGAGATTGGCAGAGTGAGGGCATCGAAGATCAGATCGACGGAGCGCAGTCCGTATTTCTCGGTCGCGAGTTTGTGAATCCGCTTGGCGATGGCGACTTTCTTGTCCGCAGTGAGCGCCATTCCGTCTTCATCGATGGTGAGCGCGATTACCGCGGCGCCATAGCGCTTTGCCATCGGCAAGACCTTGCTGGTCCGCTTCTCACCATCCTCCAGATTGATGGAGTTGATAACGGCCTTCCCCGGAATGCGCTTCAGTGCGGCCTCGATGACGTCTGCCTCGGTGGAATCAACCAGAATGGGCGCGGGCACACGAGTTGCAATCTTCTCGAGAATCGAACTCATGTAGGCCTTTTCATCTTCCCCTACAATCGCGCAGCAGAGGTCAAGCATGTGCGAGCCTTCGCTGGCCAGTTTCTTCGAGAGCGCGAGGATGTCGTCGTACTTGGCTGCGCGCACCAGATCTCGAAAATGCTCGACACGCGTAGTCGTGTTCATCTCTTCGGCGACTACGACTGGTTGTCCGTCGAGCTCAAGGGGAACGGAAGTGTAAGCGCTGGCGACCTCCGAGCGCGGCTTCACATTTCGAACCGCAGGTTTTAGAGAAGCGCATGCCTCGACAACAGCTTCGATGTGACGCGGCGTCGTTCCGCAACAGCCGCCCACCACGCGAACTCCATACTCCTCGATAAAGCCTTTATGGTAATCGGCGAGCTCTTGCGGTGTCAGCTTGTAAACACCGCGTCCACCCTCGTTGTGGGGCAGACCGGCATTGGGCAGAACCGAAATATGCTTTGAGGTGTTGTGACAAAGATAACGAACGGCGTCGTTCATCTCCCGCGGCCCCGTCGCGCAATTTAGGCCGACGATATCGATCTCATAAGCGTCGAGCGTGGTAAGCGCTGCATTGATTTCAGTACCCAGCAACATCGTGCCGGATTCCTGCAACGTCACCTGCACTTGCAGGGGCACACGCTTGCCTTCGGCGGCCATCGCATCAAGGGCGGCCGCAATTGCTACCTTGGTCTGAAGAATGTCCTGCGAAGTTTCGATGAGCAGGACATCGACTCCTGCCTCAATCAGCGCTCGCATCTGTTGCAGATAGCTGGCGAGCATCACGTCAAATGATATGTGGGCCAGCGAGGGCAGCTTGGTCGTGGGTCCAATGGATCCGGCAACGAATCGCGGACGCTCAGGAGTAGAGAACTTGTCCGCCGCTTCGCGAGCAAGCCTCACCGCAGCGTGATTGATCTCGGCGACGCGGTCTTCGAGTCCGAACTCGCCAAGCACAATGTCGGTCGCGCCAAACGTATTCGTCTCAATAACGTCCGCGCCGACGCGAAGATACTGCTCATGGATGTCGCGGATCATCTCCGGACGACTGAGGTTCAAGACCTCGCTGCAGTTTTCCTTACCCCAGAAGTCGTCAAGAGTCGGGTTCATCTCCTGGATAAGCGAACCCATAGCGCCGTCGTAGATCACGACTCGCTCGTTGACGGCTTTTAGAAACGGATGCAAGAGATTCCTCGCTAATAGATTACAGGTTGAGCACTGGAGGCGCGGGAGTTTCCCGCCGCCTAAGACATGGCCATGGCGTGCTGGCTGTTCCCTAATGCTTCGAGAACGTCCGCGGCAGAGGAGTACCGGCCCAGCGGAGCGCTGATCTGCGCTCCCTGCACCTGGCCTCGAACGGCCATCAGCATCTCGCGCGCGAGGGCTACGCCTTCGGCGCGCGCCGACTCCGCGTTGGTCGCACAAGCCATTCGAGTGAGTATCCAATCCGGCACTGACACTCGCAATTCGTTCTTCATGAACTCGGCATTGCGCACGCTGACCAGAGGCCAAATGCCTGCGAGCACAGGAATCCTGTAATGCTCAATGCGCCGCAGAAAGACTTCGAGCAGCTTGAGATCGAAGACCGGCTGGGTGACCGCATACTCCGCGCCGGCTTCCACCTTGTACTCGAATCGGCGAATTTCTTCGTCCAGATTCGGCGCGCCTGGATTAGCGCCGACGCCGATCACGAATGCAGTGGCGTTGCCTATGGGATTGGCGCCGACGTCGAGCCCTTGATTCAAATTTCTGACGATGTTCACCAGGCCGATTGCGTCAACGTCAAAGACAGCCGTTGCGTCGGGATAATTTCCCATCTTCGGCGGATCGCCAGTGATGCAGATCAGATTGCGCAACCCAATCGCGTATCCGCCAAGCAGGTCAGACTGGATGCCGAGCACGTTGCGATCGCGGCAACTGTAGTGCAGGATCGTCTCAATCCCAACCTGCTGCTGGATCAAGAGACACAGGGCCTGATTGCTCATGCGCGCCGAGGCGCGCGGACTGTCGGGAATATTGATGCCGTCAATGCCGACCGACTTCAAATACCGGGCGCCTTCCACTTCCTTGGCCGGATTTACTCCCTTCGGAGGCACAATCTCCACCATCGTGACAAATTCGCCGGCAGCAATCTTCGCGCCGATTCGGGAGCGCTTCGCCAGCGGAACCGGCTCAAGAGCTGATGGCGGCTTGCTGATGGACGAAACTTGCCCGGTTGCAGCTTTCGCGCCGCTAACCCTGATCGCCGACTTCATGATGTGGATGTGCTCGGGAGTCGTTCCGCAGCATCCGCCGACAAATCTCACACCCGCGGCGACGAATTTTCGCGCATAGCTGGCCATGTATTCGGGCGAGCAAAGATAGATGTTTCGCCCCTCAACGTTGCGCGGCATTCCGGCATTCGGCATCGCTGACAACGGCTTATTTGTCACTTGACGCAGGCGTTCGATGGCATCGAGCATCGCAACCGGGCCGACGCTGCAGTTGATTCCGACCACATCGGCGCCCCATTCGGTGAGCTTGGCGCCAAAAACTTCAGGAGTCGAACCATCCAGACAGCTTCCGTCTTCGTCAATGGTCACCTGCGCGACTACCGGAATTTCGGGATTGACATCGCGCGCGGCAAGAATTGCCTGATGCAATTCGTCAAGCGAGCCAAAGGTCTCGAGCACAATGAGATCGACGCCGCCTTCAACTAGTGCCTCGATCTGTCCGCGGAATCCCTCGCGGGCCTCCTCTCGTGACACTTTTCCCAGCGGCTCGATGCGAACACCAACCGGTCCAACGGCTCCCGCGACCATCGCCTGAAAACTTTTTGCTGCATCGCGGGCTAGTTTCGCCCCAGCCAGGTTGATTTCGCGTACTTTATCGGCACATCCATGCCGCGAAAGTCGAAAACTTGTCGCTCCGAAAGTGTTGGTCTCGATCACCTCGGCGCCAGCGTGCAGGTAATCCTGGTGAATCCCAGAGATCAAATCCGGCTGCGAAAGGTTCAGTTCGTCATAGCAACGGTTGATGAAAACGCCCTTCGCATACAGCAACGTACCCATAGCTCCGTCACACAAGACGGGACGGGCCGAAAGCGCAGTGACGAAGCTGGAGTTACTTGAACTCATAGGACCGTGAAAGTTCTCTCAATATTACCTTAAGAGTTATTGCCGGGCGGCCTCGAAAGCGCCAATTTGGACGGCTAAGTGGCCTCTTTTCTGGTCGGTTGGACAGTTTGAGGGTATCCAGCACGACAAGCGAGTATTGAACAGGAAAGGACGCGGCCGAGGCTGGCCGCGTCCACGCAGATCCACCTACGGCGCTTCTATCAATTCCATCTTGCCGTCTTTTTTGCGATGAAGCACCTTCACTCTTCCTTCCGGATCGCGGAACACAAATACTTCGCGATCGCGAAATTCCGCCTCTTTGACGGCTTCTTCGAGAGTCATGGGACGCATCGCGACGGAATCCGCCGACTTCACCACGTGCGTCTCCGTCATCTTTGCGATTGCCGGGAATGAATGGACAACAACCGGCACGGCGGTGGACGCAGTGTTTCCCACCGCAACCTGGCGTGCCTGCTCGACGGGAGCTTCTTTGGGCCACTGCGTTTTGCGCGACTGGCGCTTCTTGGTGCGCCAGCGGCTCTTGTATTTGACTGCCTGGCGATCGATCTTGTCGAGCGCTTCGCCCACTGCGGCCGTCATTTCGATGGCCTCAGCCAGCCCGACGATTGGATGATTGCGGATATTTACAGTAATCTCGGCGATGTGCCGGTGCTTTTCGAGGGTGAGGATTACGTGTGAATCGAAGCTGCTTCCAAAGAGTTTTTCGAGTTTGCCCAAGCCGTGTTCCACCTGCTTGCGCACTGCGGGAGTGATTTCGTACTGCCTTCCGGTGTACTCGACGTTCATGAACTCGCTCCTCAATACTTGTTTGTGGATTGAAGGCTTTCAGGTTTGTGATTCCAGCGTTTCGGTTCCCTTACCCTCCTTACGTTTTTGAGATACGGCAAGCCGCACTTCACAGCTAATCCTTCACACGCCTTTGGTGCGTGCTGGGAATCTTCATGTCTTCACGGTATTTCGCGACCGTTCGGCGGGTCACATTTATGCCTTGGGACTGGAGAATTCTCGTGATCTGCTCGTCTGTCAGCGGCCGTTTCGGGTCTTCTTCGTCGATGAGCTTCTTCACTCGGCGCTTCAGGATCATCAATGACGTCCCGCCGCCCTCAGGTCCATTGACGCTTTCACTGAAGAAATAGCGCAACTCGTAAACGCCCTGTGACGTGTGAACGTATTTATTGGCGACTGCGCGGCTCACAGTCGAAGGATGAACGCCAATTTCTTCGGCAACATCCTTGATCATCATTGGCTTTAAGTGGTCGATTCCGTGGTCGAGAAAGTCGCGCTGCCGTCCGATGATGGCATAGCAGGTGCGGAGAATCGTCTGTTTCCGCTGCTCGATGTTCTTTATCAACTGAATAGCTGACTTATAACGCTCTTTTACGTAATTGCGAACATCTTTTTCTGCGGCATCGCGGTTCAACAGCTTCTTGTATCCCGGATTCAGACGAAGAACCGGGATGTCATCCTCGTTCATCATCACCAGATACTCATCGCCTTGCTTCACAAACGCTACATCCGGCTCGATCAACTTAGGTTCTGACTGGTTGTAGCGCTGTCCCGGCTTGGGATCGAGCGTCTTAAGAAAGCCCAATGCGTCCATCACGGCATCCAAGGGACGCGAAATTGCACGCGCAATGTCTTTGTATTGGCGATTCTGAAGGTTGCGAAGCTGCGTATCGACGATCGCTATGGCGTCTTCGACCTGAATGAGGTGCTGATTATGTAGTTCGGAATTGCCATTCACCTTTCGGGAGTTGATCTGCTGATCGAGATTTCGCAACTGCAGCAGCAAACATTCGCGCAGATCGCGGGCAGCAATACCAATCGGATCCATCTGGCGAACGACTTCAATGCCCTCGCGCAGTTGTTCCATCGTGAAAGGCGCCGACGATCGCGCATGCTTTTTACGCTCCACAGCAGGTTGCACCGGCGCTTGAGCTTGCTGTGGCGGCGCTGAAGTGGCTTCCGGCTCGGATTCTGAATCTGCCAAACCGCCGACAATCGCTTCTTCAGGCTGTTCTTCGTCTTCGGAAACTGGATTTGCAGCGGCCAGAGCGTCCGCAATCACGGCCTGCTCTTCTGAAAGAGTGCGCGCGGACAATGCGTCCATGGACTCGCCGCAAGCTGCGGACATCAGTTCCTCGTCCGAAGCGACCAGATAGCCATCTTCATTCAAGTTGCCGATGATCAGTTCGGCGGCCTCGCGAACAGGCTCCGACAGCGCGAGAGCGCCAAGTTGCCACATCAAATGGTCGGTCAGCGTGCCCGGTTTCGAGAGAAAATTCTCAAACGAAGGACGATCGGAGCTCTCAAAATCGCTCGGACTGCGGAATCCAGGATCGAGATAATCCTTGAAATAGCTGCCGAAATCTATCTCTTCGAACGGATCTTTCTTCTCGCCGGCGGTTATTTGTTGGTCCGCCGCCTCCGGTCGCTCGCGTTCTGCCTCGCGTCCAGCGATCTGATCGATGATCGGAATGTTCTCATCCAGTTCCTCAAGCACCGGATTCTCGACGATTTCGGCGTTGATCATCTCCTTCAACTCGAGCTTATTCAGCGCCAGAACGCTGACCATCTGCACGAGTCCCGGTGTGAGGATCTGCCTTTGCGAGACTTTTAAGTTCAGTTTGTGCTGAAGAAGGACCATTTTGGGGTCTTTATTGGCGTGAAGCTAGACCAGCGAGAAGCTCTCTCCGAGATAAACTCTCTTCACTTCTGGATCGTTTCCGAGTTGTTCCGGCGTTCCTGACCGGAAAATTCGGCCTTGATTGATGATGTAAGCGCGATCCGTGACCGACAGAGTCTCGCGCACGTTGTGATCTGTGATCAAAACACCAATCCCGCTGGCTTTTAGATCGAAAATAATCTTCTGAAGATCCAGCACAGCGATCGGATCTATGCCGGAAAATGGCTCGTCGAGCAGGATGAATGTGGGCCGAATGCATAGGCAACGCGCAATTTCTACCCTGCGCCGCTCGCCGCCCGACAGCGCATAACCGCGCGTTTTGCGGATATGTCCGAGGCCTAACTGCTCAATCAAGGTTTCCATGCGGCTGCGGCGGTTCTCCCAGGAGAGCGGTTGTGCCTCGAGAATGGCCATAATGTTCTCCTCGACGCTCAGTTTTCTGAAAACCGAGGGTTCCTGGGGAAGGTAGCTGATCCCATAGCTGCGGGCCCGCAGATACATGGGAATGTCGGTTATTTCATTGCCATCGAGCAAAATCCGGCCGGTATCCGGCGAGACCAGCCCCACAATCATGTAAAAAGAGGTCGTTTTTCCTGCGCCATTCGGCCCAAGAAGCCCTACAACTTCGCCTTGATTGATGTGGAGAGTGACCCCATTCACTACTCTGCGACCTCGATATGCCTTGCCTATATCGTCGGTCGAGAGCGTTTGTTGGATCATTTTTTGACCCGGGAGGTGGAAATGGTGCCTGAATTGCTACTGACGAGCACCGTATCATCGTGGGTATAGAAAGTCAACGAATCGCCGGTAACATGGCCGTGTTCGGCATCAAAAATGCTCGGCGGTGTGGCCGCTGACCCGGTTAATACGAACTTTTGTTCATCTGCGGTGTACACCAGACGGGTCCCAGTGGCTTTTCGGATGGGCTGTTGGATCAAAATATTGCCGGTTGCGGTGATGGTTTGCACCTCACTGGGAGGACCGGAGGCAGCGGTACTGCGTTGCGTCTGCGGTTTTAGCAGGATTACTGCGCGGTCTGCGTGCAGCGTGGAGTCCCCGCTGTGGACCAGAATGGCCCCATCGTAGGTCGCCTTGCGCTGGTTATCGTCATAATGAAGATGGTCAGCGGTGACTTCCACGGGAGTTTGTCGGCCATTTTGCCCCCCGTTTTGCACAAATACGGTCGAAACGCGGCTCTTGTCTTGTCCAATCGCGTCCAGAATTCTCTTATTTCGTGCCAGTTCTATGGTCGCCGCCTGGACGATGTTGCCTCCCTGCCATAGCCGGGCCCCCCCGGAATAGCGTGCGGTTCCGGTCGGATTGCTTGCAACCATCTGAGACGCAGTGACATGGATGGTCTGTGAAGACACCAGCATCGCGCCGGAAGCATCACTTTTTTGCTCCGAATACGAGGTTTTAACGTCCCCAGATGCCATAGTTTCGCCATTTTGACGGTCCAAAACCAGGCTTTTGCTGGTCAAATAAGCGCCCGTTTCCGGGTCCTTGAAGCGCACATTCCCGGTCAGAGTGAGCGTGTTCTTGGCTTGATTGAACGCTGCACGATCGCCAAAAGCGGTCTGCTGACCGTCTTGGATGTGCACATTTCCGGTCTGAACGGCCTCCTGAAGTGACTGATTTTTGCCTTCCGTGAATACCGCCGTGAGGCTGTCGCTGGTGCTAACGCGGTCCGGTTTGCCGACATTTGCGGACACAATCTTGACCGGCGAGCTCCCCTTCAGCGTTGAAATACGATTGTCGCGGGAGAATTGCGCATCAAAACGGCTCGAATCGATGGTCGTCTTACCGGCAGCATGGTTCGATTTCGCATCTCCGGCGCTCGCCAGTACGATTTCCGCGGGACCGACGCTGTTCGCCGTCTGCAGGAATCGTCCCGCACGCACGCTCAGATCAAGTTCGTCGCCGCGAAATTCAGTTCCCTGGCCCGCATTAGAAGTAGCAGACGATTGAGTGATTTCAACTTTGTCGCGCAATTGCGTGGCGCGAATCTGATTTGCGCCGCCGAATTGCATTGAAACGCGGCCCGCACTGCCGCCAGAAGTGGCCGCGCCGCCGACCGTCCAGGTGACACCGCCGCTCAATTCTCCGGCTCGCAATTGATTATTCGCGCCGAAAACAAAGACGCCATTGTTCGAGTGCAACTCAGCAGGACGCGAACCGGCAAACTTCGCCTGGACTCCGGCACTGGCCTCGGCACGTTCGACTGTGTTGTCGTCACGCAAATAGAGCACGAGATGCTCAGCCGTTTCGCGACGCATGCCCGATTGGACCTGCACTCCGGTGAGATTCAACTCGTTGGAGCGCTGCAGATAGAGCGCGTGGCGCGCCTGAAGGTTCATCGGCTTTGGACCTTGCGTGGTCAGGCGGATGTCCGATTGCAACTCCAGCGTGTTGTTCTTGGAGTCGTACATTGCGCCTTGCGCCAAGCCCGAACCTTGCGGAAGTTGAAACGTGATCAGCTTGGACGTTTGAGCAATGCCGGTTTTCTGACCAAAAGTAAGACCGCTCGTCTCCAGATTCAGGGGACTGCCAATCGCGTGCGGTTTGCCTCCGGGCTTCGCCGTCCCCGCTTCCGCGGCTTGGAGCTCAATGAAGACCCTGTCCTCCGCCACGATCTCACCAGTGCTGGCGTCGTATTCAAATTTGTCGCCGGAGATCTGATCCATACGGTCGGAATCCCGTCCATAAGAGATGATCTTCACGTCATGCAATTCGGCTTTGCCACCTTGTTTATATCGAGTGGCATTCGAAGCCGAGACAGAATAAATCGTCCGTCCGGCTGCGGATTGTGAGTAAGTAAATCCTTGCGTGTTTTGCTGAATGTCTGCTCCGAGCTTCGCCGGAAGATCATGCAGCGCCCGGTGGACCCGATAGCGAGCATAAAAATAAAAGCCTGCGACGACCGCGATCAAGAGCAGCGCCGAAACACCAAACCAAAGCCGCAGACGTGGAAACGCAGAAGGCATCTGCGTTCATATTATCGGGATATGCGAGGAAGCGTGGGAGGTGGGTAATGAAGTACGGTTTGGCGGAACGCACAGCGGCTTCAAGAAACGCTTGGTCTAACTCTCATCCAGAACCTTTGGCCGACTGCGCTGCTTGGTTGTAGCGTTTGTCGTTCCGGGCGTAGCCGTAGTAATAAGCATCTGCCGAGCCGAGATCTACGCCATTGATTACAAATCCGGTCAGTTTTGCTCCGACTTGCATCAGCAGATCGCAGCTTCTGCGCAGCGATTCGCGCGTGGACGTCCCCGATCGCCTTCCTCGCGAATTCCTGCCTCTTCCAGAAAGCTGTCGAACGACGAAGAAGACAAGGCGGGGCGCCGCTGCAAATAGCCGCTCTTTTTATCCGTCTCTCTCGCCCGCGTTTTCCGTCGATACTTTGCTGCTGCACGAGCAAAAAGGATGCGACCGTCCACGGCCGCACCCACGTTTTTGGGTTTTACTGAGCTACTTTGGTCGACTGAAACGCTACTTCCTGCCACTTGCCTCCGCGCTTCGCAAACACGCGTGTGAGCTGATGGCGGCCGCTCATGTCTTGGCCCTTGTTCGTTCCCTTTACGTCCACAGTGTACGTTGCCACGGCCGCGTCGCCATAGACACGGACCTTGACGTCACCCGGTTCAACCGATTGAAGTTTCAAGTCGCCGCTCTTCAGGGCATTCACTGCGTCGCTCTTATTGAAGAGTTTTCCATCCTGGTTCACTCTGGTGTAGTCGTCCGAGGCGTTCTGTTCAATATACGAACTGTCCCCCTTCAGAGTGGCTTGCCTCGATTGCTCCAACATGGCCTTGATCTGGTCTTCGCCACCCGCGGCGTTCTTCTTATCTTTGGCGAAAGACAGTGAAGACAAGCAGAGGCTGGTGCACAACACCAAAAAAACTACTTGAATCCTGGTTCTCATGTGTTCTCTCCTGTCGATTCGATCTAGTCGTTGAAACGAGCCGGGAGGATGCTACTCACAAGCCGTGATGTAGTCAACGATTGCCGAGTTCTACTCGCAGTAGCGGCAAACATGGCGATGTGCGCGGCCGTTCGACTAAACTCTCCGGCAGGAGAATGCCATGTCAATCGAAATCAAGCGCTGCTTCATGTGAAGCGACATCAAAGCTCAGGCCGTGAGCCTGAAAGAGGCTATCGAGCGTCAACTGAAAGTTCCCACTAACATTCGCATGGGCGCCCCGGGATCGTTCGACGTGTATCTGGATAAGGACCAGATCTTCTCAAAGAAACAGACGGGACGCATGCCACAGCCGGGTGAAATCATTCGTCTTCTTCAGGCGCGTGGAGCCCACGCCTGAGCTTCTCTTAGATCCCGATAAGCGTCGCGTCCCGCGCGGCGCTATTTTCTTGTCTCTGTTGACCTCCGCTAGCGAGCTGCGCCGCAAAATGGCAGGGCTAAGGGCCGTGTGGTGGATCGTCAGGTGTCGGACGAGTGAGATACATTTGTTGTGCCGGTGCTCGTACCGCTCCCTATGGAATCCAAAACCCATCGTCCTACCTGGAAGACGCTGCTGGCTTTCGCCATCATCTATTTTGTTTGGGGCTCGACTTTTTTTGCGATTCGCATTGGTGTTCACGAAGTTCCGCCTCTTACTCTGGCGGGAATGCGGTTCCTGGTCGCCGGACTCGTCCTCTATGGCTGGATGATCGCGCATGGGGAGCCCTCGCCGAGCGCGCGGGAATGGATGTCGGCATCCACACTCGCAGTGCTGATCTTCGTGATCGACTATGGGTTGTTGTTCTGGGCCGAGCAGCGTGTGCCTTCTGGCATTGCCGCGGTCACCATGGCGACGATTCCGACATTTACGGCACTGTCGGAGATCATCATTCTGCGAACGCAGAGGCTCACCATTCGCTTGACGGTGGCGCTCTTGATTGGTCTTGCAGGAGTGGCAGTGCTGATCAGCCGTTCGCTCAACCTCGGTGGCGCACCGATCGATCGCGCGGGAGCGGTAGCGATTATTGTTGCGTCGATCAGTTGGTCGGTTGCCTCGGCACTCACGCGCAGATTGCCGCTGCCCGCTTCCAAGGTGATGAGCTCAGGCGCGCAGATGCTTGCTGGAGGAGTATTGCTGTTTGTCACGGCTGCGGCGTTCGGTGAGTTTGGTAATTTTCATCCAGAGACGGTCTCGCGCGGAGCCTGGATTGCCTTGCTCTATCTGATCGTTGCCGGGTCGATTATTGGATTTACCGCATACGTGTGGTTGCTTCACCATGAATCGCCGACAAAAGTCGGGACTTATGCATACGTGAATCCAGTGGTGGCCGTGCTGGTCGGATACTCTCTCGGCGGCGAAGCGCTGGATCAGCGAACGATTGTCGGGACGGTGTGTGTCCTGATCAGCGTGGTCGTAATCACGACCATGCCTATGAGGAAGCAGGTTGGGATGTTCGCACCGGAAACATCTGCGGCAACTTCGGACTGATTACATCAACCCATCAGGTATTTACTCTGTCACCCAACGCTCACGAAAACCGCGCCAGAGTGGGGTGCCCGCTTCTGTAAACCCTCATACGAAACCTGCCTATGGCCAGTGGCTGCCGACAACCGATTCCAAACCGTGTTGTGGAACCGTCACCGGCAACCACTTATTAAAACTCGTTCAGTACAGATAACTGTTGTCGGGCTCGGGCTCTTGCTTCTTTTCTTTCCTCTTCTTTTCCTTTTTTGCTTTCTTGTGTTTGCTTGTAGAGTTGGCGTTTTCGTCCTGCTGCTTCTGTTGGTCGTCCGCCTTCGCAGCCTGCGTGGTTTGAGATTGCTGCGGCGCTGCGCTCTGAGTAGTCGTAGGCGTTGGCTCATCGGTCTGTTGTGCAACGACGTTCGAAGCCGCCATAACAGCCAAAAGTGCTAGCGTCGGAATCGTGAATCTCATGTTATTTCCCTCTGGTTAGGAGACGACTTTGAGGAGAAATAAATTCCCAGCAATGGAAGGAGATTTCGAGGCGGTAACATAGCCGAGAGGGTGTTTTGAATGTTCACCACGCGGCCGATCGGAACCGTAAGTAGTCCGTACAAACAGGCGAGCGAAGTTCCCAAAGGTCTCGGCGCGAAACATGAAGCAGATGGCGTGCTCAAAATCCTGCCAGAGTTCGAGCCGGGGCTCACTGACATCGAGGGCTTCTCACATCTGATCGTGATCTGGGAATTCGACCGCTCCAACGGATTCGATTTGCTGGGCACTCCGCCATCCGACAATCGTCCGCATGGCGTGTTCGCGACCCGATCTCCGCGACGTCCGAACCCGATTGGTCTTACAGTGGTGGAGCTCCGTCGACGTGACGGTCTCGAGTTGCATGTTCGAGGCGTCGATATGCTCGACGGGACACCGATTCTCGATATCAAGCCTTACCTGTCGAGCATTCCTTCGGAGAAGCTGCGGCGTGGATGGCTGGAGGAAGCTGAGGCACGACAGAAATGACACCCTACTATGTGCGGCTTGATTCCATGAGTTGTGGGACCTGTAAGAACCTCGATCGCAAGATCGCTGCAGCGCGGCGGCAGCGGAGTGTCGTACCAGCAATTCTGAAAGGGATGAGGCAGAGCAGGGTGATTCAGATTTCGTTGTCGGAGATGATCGTTCATCTGGGACACTGTCCACATGCCAAAGCAAACCAGGGTTCTGTGGCACAAGATGAGCCACAGTGATATTGCAATTTTGCATTAGAGAAAGCCAACGCCAAAACCAACCGCAAGATCCTTCGGCGAAAGTCGCGCCTCAGCTAGGGCTGGGCATTCTTGTGGATCTCTACTGTCGACCAGGTCTTGTCGGCGGCGTGGCAGATCGTTTCCAGTTTGCAGTCGAGGCACTTTGGCTTGCGTGCTACGCAGAGCGCGCGTCCGTGCCAGATCACGCGATGAGAGAAGTCGATCCACTGGTCGCGCGGAATTACGCGCATCAAGCCTTGCTCGATGTTGCGTGCATCATCGTTTTGCGTGAGTTCGAGGCGGCGTGAGATGCGGTGAACGTGTGTGTCCACCACGACGCCTTCGGCTTTTCCAAACCAGGAACCAAGGACGACATTGGCGGTCTTTCGGGCGGCGCCGGGGACGGTGAGCAGTTGCTCTATCGTCTCGGGCACCTTGCCGCCGAAGTCCTCGACGATCTTCTTTGCGGCTCCAACTAACGACTTCGACTTATTCCGGAAGAAACCTGTGGACCGAATGTCCGGCTCGAGTTCCTCGGGCTTGAGTCGCGCGAAATCCTGTGGCGTCGGATACTTCTTGAAGAGGATGGGCGTGACCATGTTCACGCGGACGTCCGTACATTGTGCCGACAGGATTGTCGCCACTAACAGCTCCCACGCATTGGAATGATTGAGTGCGCACTTGGCCTTCGGGTACATCTCTGCCAAGCGCTTCAGGATCTCGCTGACGCGCTCGGGCGCGACCGGATTGTACTTCGACGCGGATGTCTTAGCTTTCGCCAGGGGCCTGGCCGAAGGCTTGGCGATTTTTCTCGCAGCAGCGGATGATTTTGCGGGCATGGGCACTCGCAATTTTATCTGAGTATCGAGTGTGGTGCCCTTAGCGCCATCGGCGGCTGAGCTGCGTCAAAATAGCGGTGACGACATCTCACCCCGAGACGAGTCGAGAAGGAGACTTCTAATGCGTTATTTCTTCGCAAGAAGACCTGGGATCGTGCTCCCGCTAATCCTGCTGGCAGCCACTTCGTCCATTGCGCAGCAGACACCAGTTCCCCCGGCATCGCCGGGTAGCAGCACCGCAACTGCGAGCGCCAAAGTCACGGAGGGTCCGACTATCCAATACGCCGACGATCAGTTCGCGGTGATTACCTGGACCACCGATCAGCCGTCGCCGAGCCGCATTCAATATGGCAAGGACGCGACCCTAAAGCAGGTGGCCGACGGCGGCACGTTATTGGGCACCAGTCATCGCGTGAGTCTGCGCAATCTGCAGCCGAACACGAGTTACTACTTCCGCGTGGATGGCGGGTCATCGTCTGCGGATCAGCCGACATTGGCGTTCCAGACGGTGGCTATCGGAGGCACGCCGATTCGGAATCGTGCGGCCAGTCCGATGAGCGCGGTCGCGAATAATTCGACGGCGAGCACCAATGGCACGCAGTCAACCTCGACAAATCCCGCCAGCAACATCAGCCTTACGCGTGGCCCGGTGATCCAATACCTCGACGACACCACCGCGGTCATCTCGTGGACGACAAACATTCCGGCGAGCAACACGGTCTTCTACGGTGATGATCGTACGAACCTGCTGTACACCGCAGGCACTTTCGACAATGTGGTTGACCATCGTGTGCACGTTGCCAATCTGAAGCCAAATACGACGTACTATTTTCAGTTCGACGAAGGCCCGTCTCAGGTGGGGACCTTTCGCACGATCGCGACCGGCGGCCAGCCGCAATATGACCAGCAGCCCGGCGGACAGTTCGCTGTCGGGAGCACGGGATCGACTTCCGGATCGACAAGTTCTCCGAAGCTGACTCGACGTGAACGCGGCGCGACCAACTGGAGCACGTTGCCATCGGGCACGCAGATTGACGCCACGCTCGAAACCGCACTCTCGACCAAAACGACCCAGACTGGTGAGCGTTTCACCGCGTTGGTGAGCGCGCCGATATGCGACTCGGACGACAACGTGATCATCCCGAAGGGCTCGCGCATTAGCGGGCAAGTGACTGAGTCCGAGCAGGGCAAGAACCTGCCTCAGTTCCGCGGCCGCGGCAAGATGAATCTACGGTTCGTGTCCATAACGCTGCCGCAAGGCGTCACGATGCCGATATCGGCCACGCTGATTTCACTCAATCAACACGGTGGAACTGGTTCCGTCACGGCTGAGGGAGAGGTTCAATCCGGACCTAAACTTTCGACCGTGGTGGCTGGAACGGGTGTTGGCGCGGGCATTGGAGGCATCGCTGGTCTGCTGATTGGAGGTCCGTGGCGCGCGATGGCGATTGGCGCCCTGGCTGGCGGCGGATACATCCTCGCGAGCAAAGGCAAGGACGTCGAGCTTCCGCAGTACAGCGAAATTCGCATTCGACTGGATCAGAATGTTCCGCTCGCGTCGCGCACTTCACCCGGCGAGTAACAAGATCGTATCCATCTGCCCCTTCGACTCGGTCGAAGGGGCTTTTCTTTTGCGCTGGCGACTACGTGATGCGCTCTTGGCCGCTATAGATTACGAAGCGCCGTCCGCGAAGAAATCCGACGAGCGTCTGTCCGAGTTCGCGCGCGGTTTGGACGGCAAGGCTCGACGGCGCAGAGACTGATGCGAGCACCGGAATTCCGGCGACGATCGACTTCTGCACGATCTCAAAGCCACCGCGTCCGCTAACCATCAGCACGCAGTCACCCAAATCACTCTTCTTCAGCAGCGCCCAACCAATCACCTTGTCAACCGCGTTGTGGCGACCGATGTCTTCGCGCAGCACGAGAAGTTCGCCCGAGGCGGTGAATGCGCCAGCGGCATGCAGTCCGCCCGTACGTCCAAAGACAGCTTGCGATGCGCGCAGCTTGTCGGGAAGAGCGCAGAGCAGGTCGGCGGTGATCTTGAAGTCACGATTGGGAGTTCGGGGCGTGCGCACACGGATGGAGTCGATGGTCGCCTTGCCGCAGATGCCGCAACTCGAAGCCGCGAAGAAATTGCGCTGGAATCGCTCGGAGGGATCGCCGTCCTCTCCGCGGATTTGCGCGGAGACGACGTTGCCGGCAGTCGCGTCCGCAACATAGTCGAGCGACTGCAGATCGGACGCCCCGCCGATGATTCCTTCCGTGAAGAGGAATCCGGCTGCTAGTTCGAGATCGTGTCCCGGAGTGCGCATGGTGACGCTGATCGGGACCTCGCCAAGCCGGATTTCCAGCGGCTCCTCGACGGCGAGGTAGTCCTGCTGTTGGGTGACCGCCCCGTCCTGCCATTGCTTCACCGAGGTGAGAGCGATGCTCCGCTGCGCGCGCACCGCTTTGTCGTCAACTGGTCCCAAGAGCCCTCCGAACCTCTTCATTCAACAGGAATAGGGCCGTAAATCAAAGCACCTTAACACCGTTGAAGCATGTTACGAAACGCACCTTGCGCCATCCTGAATACGCAAATAGCATTCAAAAGAGCAACGAGTGCTGCGCGTTCGAGAAGAGGCTGGCCTGAGTACGACCTTTAAAAATCTGCCCAAATTGGCTCGCCTGGCGCTTTGGCTCGGGGCGTCGCTCACCCTGCTTGCCTCGGCGGCGGCGCAGAGCAGCAAAGAGACGCTGCAGTATCTCGGCGTCTCGCGACTCGATTCGGCTGGGACGCTCAGCGTTCCCTTCGACGATCTTCAGGTCAGTCCGCGGACAGAAGCCGACGCCGACATTACCGGCATCTACCGCGGTCCTCTTTCCGCGACCGTTCCGGTGATTGCCGCGCCGCAGTCCGTACGCGTGGCGCGGAGGACTGCAGGATTTGATGGCCTTACGCACCGCGACCAACGCCTCGCCGGCACGGGCGCGTATGCGAACACACAGTTCACGACCGAACCGCCGGACCAGGCGCTCGCAGTCGGCGGAGGCTTTGTAGTTCAAGCGGTGAACGCCGCGCTCGCAATTTACGACACCAACGGCCGCATGCTCAAAGGGCCCACTGCACTCAACCAATTCTTCCACCTACGCCCTGAGATCAACCGCCTGACATCCACCTTCGGCGATTTCACCAGTGATCCGCGGGCGTACTACGACGGCGAACTCCAACGCTGGTTCCTGACCACGCTGGCGATTGCCACCGATCCGAAGACGGGCGCGTTTGTAGCGCCGACTCGGCTGCTGATTGCAGTGTCGCAGTCCAAAGATCCGACTGACGAGTGGAATTTGTACAGCCTGGATACGACCAACGATGGCCGAGAGGGCTGTCCGTGTTTCGGAGATCAGCCGCTGATCGGCGCCGATGCGCATGGCGTCTTTATCAGCACAAATGCGTTTAGCCTGCGCGAAGGTTTTGCCGGAGTACAGATATATGCGCTCTCCAAGCAGTTGCTGGCGCAGGGTGCCGTGCCGACGGTCGCACATTTCAACGGGCCCAGCGGCGTTGGCGGATTTCCTTTTGGCGTCCAGCCAGCGACTTCTCCGGCGGTTGTGGCGGACGACACGAATCACGGTGTCGAGTTCTTTACCAGCATTGCCGACATTCGCAACCTGCTCGACAACCGCGTCGCTGTCTGGGCGATGACGAACACAGCTTCGCTGACCGATACGAATCCGAGCGTAAAGCTGAGATCTGTGATCGTGAAGACACAAGCCTTCGGCGTGCCTCCGGACGCGAAGCAGAAGACTGGATCGACCGAACTAGGCAGTCTGGCTGGCGAAAAACAGCAGTTGCTCGCGACCAATGACCATCGAATGCAGCAGGCCGTCTTCTCGCGCGGACAGCTTTGGTCGGCGCTGACCACGGCGGTCGCATTCAAAGGCGATGCGACTCCGCACGCGGGCATCGCTTACTTCGCGCTCAAGCCTTCCATCGGCGCTGACGGATCGCTGACCGCCTCAGTTGCGCAGCAGGGCTACCTCGCGGTTGCCGGAAATGACGTCTTCTACCCAGCCATCGCCGCAGATGCTGCTGGCAAGGCAAGCCTGGGCTTCACGTTGGCGGGCTCTGATTACTTTCCCAGTGCGGCGTTTTCCGCAATCACCGCCGCCGGTTTAGCGAGCGACGTGCAAGTCGTGGCACCCGGAGCCGCACCGAGCGATGGTTTCAGCGGATATTCGTATTTCGGCGGAGGCGGATCCGGACGAACCGGCGACTACTCTTCCGCAGTCGCCGATGCCGATGGCTCGCTGTGGATGGGAGTCGAGTACATTCCCAACGGTACACGAACACTGCTCTCGAACTGGGGCACGTACATCAGCCGAATCGATGTTGAAAAGCCATAGTTCCACGGCTACGGTCTCGATGCTTAGCTTCTAAGTGAGCCGCCCAGCGCCTTGACTGCGGCGATAATCTGCTCCGACCAGCCGGCCACTTCGTCATCGCGCAGTGTGCGTTCGGTTGACTGGAAGGTGATCCGCAGCAGCAGCGAATACTGCCCTTCCGGCACCCCGGCGCCGCGAAACACCTCGCGCGGCTCGATGGAAATCAACTCAGGAATGCGCAACGCTTCAATCGTCCTGCGAAGACGCTCGTAAGTGATGCTGTTGTCCAGCAGCAACGAAAAATCCCGCTCGACTGATGGGAAACGTGAGAGCCGGTCGTAGCGCGGCTCATGCAGCGGCATAGCAAAGAGCCGATCAAGATCGAATTCGGCCAACCAGACTTCCTGCGTGAATTTGCGTTCAGCGGCTATGTTCGGGTGCAACTGTCCAAGCTGCCCGACTATATGGCCATTGAGGATGACTCTCGCCGATCGTCCGGGATGAAAGTAGTCATCCGCTGGAGCATCGAAGCTCAGGTCGCGATGCGAGAAGAGTGCAAGCAGGTTCTCGACATCTCCCTTCAAGTCAAAGAAGTCGATCACTCGCGGCTTGTGTTCGACACCGACGGCTGCAGCAGATCCCGTAGCTGCAACACAAACTCGCTTGCGCTGATCCACAAGCTCAGCTACTGACGAGAAAACATTTCCCATTTCGAACAGGCGCACGTCGGTGGTGCCTCGATTGAAGTTCCAGGCGACCATGTTGAGCATGCCGGGAGCGAGGGAATTGCGCAGTATAGGAGCCTCCTCGCTGAGCGGGTTCTCGAGCGGCACCGGTCTGGTAGAAGAAAAACGCTCCGCGTCCGCGGTAGAGATGAACGTGGACGAGACTGCCTCGTCATAGCCCAACGCGAGCAGACGCGTGCGCGTATTCGCCTCGGCGCGCGCATGCGGTTGTTCAATCACTGCTCCGGAAAATGCCGGCAGAGTGTTGTCGAAATTGTTGAAACCGTACACGCGAGCGACTTCTTCGATCACATCGATCTCGCGCTCGACATCCATGCGCCACGTTGGGATCTCGACGGTGAATGCCTCGGGCTGTTCGACGACCGCAAGCGGAGACGGCCCGGCGCTCGCGACCGAACTCACACGTCCCGCCGACGTGGTCCCGAATCCCAATCGGCGCAGGATTCGGGCGACATCTACATCGGGAATGTCTTTGCCGAGAATGCGGCGCAGCTCGGCGCGATCCAGTTGAATCGGAGCACGCCGAAGATCGCGGGCGACAGCATCGTGATACTCGCCAAGCGTGCCACCGGCAACTTCAAGAATTAACTCGGAGACGCGATCGCAGGCAACCGTCGTCGCACCCCAGTCGGCGCCACGCTCAAACCGGTGCGAAGCGTCGGTGTGCATTCCATGACGACGTGCGGTTCGGCGCACGGTTCCGGGATCGAACCATGCAGCTTCAATCAGCACGTTGCGCGTGTTGGGAGTAATCATCGTGTCCCATCCGCCCATCACGCCGGCCAATGCGACCGGCTTCACGGCGTCGGCAATCACGAGATCATCGGGGTGCAGCGTGCGCTCTACGCCGTCGAGCGTCTTGAGCTTCTCGCCAGGCTTCGTACGACGGACGATGATCTTGCCGCCTTCCAGCAGATCGAGATCGAAGGCATGCGTGGGATGTCCCATCTCCATCAGCACATAATTGGTGCTGTCGGCAACGTTGTTGATGCCGTGATGGTCCTCGATCAGGAGCCGCTGCGCGATGTAGCGCGGCGACTTCTCGATCCGAACATCGCATATGACGCGTCCGGTGTATCTCGCGCAGAGATCGGGTTCCACGATCTCGATAGGAAACGGCTCATCGCGGATAAACGCCGGCAGCTTGGGCTTGATGGGTTTGAGATCAAGATCGTAGATCGCCGAGCATTCGCGCGCGACGCCGTAATGGTTCATCGCGTCTACGCGATTGGTGGTGATGTCCATCTCGAAGACGGTCGAATCGCCTGCGCCGCTCATGGCTTCGACGGCAATCCCGGCGTGCGTCAGGTCTTCCGCGAGTCGCTGGTCATCGACAGAGAGATCGGCAAACTCGCGAAGCCAATGGGGAGAAATCTTCATTCAATTAAAGAGTGAACTGCAAGCTGAGATAGCCGGGGACTTCGCTACGCAAACTGCTGCAAGAACCTGACATCGCCTTGATAGAAGAGCTGGATGTCGTCGAGGCCGTACTTGAGCATAGCAATGCGCTCGACGCCCATCCCGAACGCAAAGCCGCTGTACTTTGCCGGGTCATAGCCCACAAACGAGAAAACGTTCGGATCAACCATGCCGGAACCGAGCAACTCGATCCAACCACTGGCCTTGCACAGTCCACAACGACCGCCATCGAGGCGACCAGTTCCGCCACACTTGAAGCAAGAAATCTGCACGTCGGCGCTGGGCTCAGTAAACGGGAAGAACGATGGATAGAATCGCGTCTTCACGTCCGATCCAAATAGCGCTTTCATCGCGTGATCCAGCGTGCCCTTCAGGTCCGAGAAGGTGATGTTGGTATCCACGGCGAGGCCTTCCACCTGGTGGAAGATCGGCGAGTGGGTCGCGTCGGCGGTATCGGCGCGGTGAACTTTTCCCGGAACGACAATGCGTATCGGCGGCGGCTGCTTTTCCATCGCGCGAATCTGCACTGGCGATGTGTGTGTGCGCATCAACAGGCGCTCGCGCGACGGCTTGCTCTGCTGCCCGGCGATGATGATCGTGTCTTGCGTGTCCCGCGCAGGATGGTTCGGAGGAAAATTCAGCGACTCGAAGTTGTAGTAATCGGTTTCGACCTCGGGCCCTTCCGCGACGGAGTAGCCCATCCCCTTGAACACGCCGACGATCTCATTCATGGTGCGAATGAGCGGATGCTCAACGCCGAGCTTCCGGCGCGTTCCCGGCAGTGTGACATCGATGCGGTGTTGCTCGAGTTTCGCTGCAGAGCTTGTGGACTGAATTCCCGCCAGTGCGCGATCGATCTCAGATTCGACGACTGCTTTTAACTCGTTTACCCGCAGACCAACTTCCCGCTTCGCCGGTCCAGGAGCAGCTTTGAGCCACTGCTCGTTGAGCTGCGTCAGAATGCCATTCTTGCGCGCCATCCAGCGATCGCGCAGGATCTTCCAATCGGCTTCGTTGGTGATCTGCCGCGACTCGCTCTCCAAACCGGATTTCAGGTCGCGCGCTGCGCTGTCGAGCGCTGCGGGAGAAAATTCCGTGAGATGCGGAACGCTATACATGATCTGGAGAGAATGCGGTCGCCGCAATTTCCAGCGGAACGCATTCTGGGGTTCCTTCGCCGAGGGCATTCGCCCTCGCTCAGGATTACAGCTCTTTCAAGTTGACCGTGAAAAGGTATTAGGCGGTTTTGGCTAACGCCGATTTTGCTTTCGCCGCCAGCGTAGCAAATGCCGGCGCATCGTTCGCGGCGAGCTCGGCCAGCACCTTGCGGTCGAGTTCGACGCCAGACTTCTTCAATCCGCTGATGAACTGACTGTAGCTGATACCGTTCAGCTTGGCTGCAGCATTGATGCGCACGATCCAGATCGAGCGATATTGACGCTTCTTCTGCTTACGTCCGGAATATGCGAACTTGAGACCGCGCTCGACGCTCTCTTTCGCTGAACGGTAGAGTTTAGATTTTGTAAGGAAGTATCCACTTGCGCGCTCAAGGATCTTTTTTCGTTTGGCGCGCCGCTTGGTTCCGCGTTTTACGCGAGGCATGTCTAGTCTCCTTTTTCGACTACGGTTAAGCGGCTGGAGGCAGGATTAATTACCTCTTCACTCGCCGATTTACCCCGGACGAGCAATGCTCATCTAAGAATCTTTTACTTCTGATCAGACTAAACAGGGCGCCCGATTTCGGGCTCATTTACAGCTTCGAACAATGAAGCTTTAGTACGGGATCATGCGCTTAATTCTGGGCTCATCGGCCTTGTCCACCAAGGTGTCAAGATCGAGGCGCCGCTTCGTCTTTTTGGACTTCGACGTCAGAATGTGGCGCATAAACGCGTGCCCGCGCTTCACGTGGCCGTTGGCGGTCTTCTTGAAGCGCTTTGCAGCACCGCTATGGGTTTTGAGTTTCGGCATTGTGCCTCTTGAAACAGAAAATCAAATCCCCAGCGCATACAAGTTGCTGGGGAACAGCTTAAGTATATGCGAAGCAGGCAGTTTCTGACCAGCGAAGCGGCCCGGAAGCACTCGGATTGCAGCCGATTTCACCGCCTTATAACGGCGAAGTGCGACTCAGGCTTGCTGCGCGGCGGGCGGATTGCCTTGCTGCGGCGGACGCGGCGGCGCTTGCTGTTTCTTGCCTTCGACTTTTTTAGGCGGCGCGAGGATCGCGTGCAGAGTATTTCCTTCCATTCTTGGACGGAATTCTACGACTGCTTTGTCGCCGACTTCGGTCAATAAGCGCTCCAGCACCTGGCGGCCGAGGTTTGTGTGTGTCATTTCGCGGCCACGGAAGAAAATTGTGGCCTTTACTTTGTCGCCCTGTTCAAGGAAGCGCAGCACGTGGTTCTTCTTAAATTCGTAATCGTGCTCGTCAACGTTGATGCGAAACTTGACTTCCTTGATGGTGATGACTTTCTGGTTCTTCTTGGCAGCGCGCTCCTGCTTCTCTTTCTCATACAGGAACTTGCCATAATCCTGAATTCGGCAGACGGGCGGGTTGGCGCTGGCGGAAATTTCTACCAGATCAAGACCGCGTTCGCGGGCAATTTTAAGGGCTTCAAACGGCGCCATTACGCCTAATTGGCCTCCGTTTTCGTCTATCACCCGGATTTCGCGAGCGCGAATCCGGTCGTTCGTGCGGATAAAACGCTTATCGATACATTCCTCCGATGGTTATTCCAGGGTTCAGCCCTGAGTGTGGAAATCTGCCCGAGTATAGCACGGGTAAATTGATGGATTCGCGGTCGCGTGAACGCAGCGAAGCGGCAATTTTTCGCCGACTTACTCGACCCGATTACCCAGCAATCCTTGCTCGCTGACGGCCGTTACTCTGACGCTAAGTAACTCATTCGCATGATGCTCGCCGTCAAGTTGCAGCTTGAGATAGTTGTCCGTGAGAGCTTCTGTTGATCCCGCATTCATGCTTTCCAGAGTTATAGCTTGAAGAGTCTTGCCGACAAAGCTGCGGCGAAACGCCAAGTTTTTTTCCGCCGCGAGTTCTTTCAATATGCGATTGCGTCTGCGCGCCGTTTCTACAGGGATTTGCCCCGGCATTGCAGCCGCCGGAGTGCCCGGACGTGGTGAATATGTGAACACATGCAGGTAAGTAAACGGCAAATCGGCTATAAATTTGCGCGATTCCTCGAACAATTCGTCGCTCTCGCCGGGGAAACCTGTCATCACATCGGCCCCAATCGCGGCGTTCGGCATCCGTGAACGGATTTTTTCGATCTTTTCCGCGTAATGCCACGGCCGATATTTGCGGTGCATGCGGCGCAAAACCTGGTCGCTGCCGGACTGAAGCGGCACATGAGCATGTTTGGCAATACGGGCGCAGTCGGCAACTAACGCGATTACATCGTCAGTCCAGTCCATTGGTTCTACGGAACTTATCCGCAATTTCTGGATGGAACTGCGCTCCAGGATGGCCGAAATCAGGTCAATGAACGTCCTTTTCGGCGACAAATCGCGCCCCCAGCGGCCCAAATTAATGCCGGAAATAACGACTTCGCGGTAGCCGGCGCGTTCCAGAACGTCCAACTCGCTCAAAACCTCGTCCGTTTGGAGTGATCGGCTGCGCCCGCGAACGGACGGAATCACGCAAAACGAGCACCGATTATCGCATCCGTCCTGCACTTTGAGGTTGGGACGCGTACGGGCCGTGTCGTCGAAGACCGGCGCCGCGGTAAATTCGGTATGCGCAAAGATGTCGCCGGCGTAAATTTCCGGCGCGAAACGTTGCGCTGCGGCTAATTCCGACGGCCGGGATAGCGATCTAAGTGAAACGAAATCATTTCTTAACTTAGGAATTGCCTGGCTAACAATGTCGCCAATTTGATGCTTATGCGAATTTCCGACCACCCAAGTGACGCCTTCAAGTTGCGCAATTTCGTCCGGCGCGCGTTGTGCGTAGCATCCGGTAACAAGAATTTTGGCATTCGGCGTCTGTTTTCGAATGCGGCGAATGGCCGCGCGCGCATCTTGATCGGCCGCGGAAGTTACCGTACAGGTATTGAGGACGACAACTTCTGCCTCCAAAGCATCCACTCGCTCCATTCCGCATAAAGATAGTTGGCGCTCAATGGCAGAGCCATCGGCCTGCGCGGAGCGACAGCCAAAGTTCTGAATGTGGTAACTGCTCACGGTGTTATCATAACCGCGAAGGCGATGTATTCAGTTCTCGCAACCCGAGTTGCTGCTTAGTGCATCTGATCTTCTCTGAATCAGCGTTTCGCGTTCTGCGACCGTCCGGCTGGTCGGTCCTACTGGCAACTTTCCCCTGGAGCTTGAAATGAAACGTCGTATTTTGCTGGTTGATGATGAGCTTGCCATCCTTCTCACGCTGAAAGCCATTCTCGAAATCAATGGATTTGAGGTTGAAACCGCAGCCTCGGCCAAGGAAGGCAAGAGCAAACTGGCGTCGAATTCCTACCATATGGTCATTACCGATATGCGGATGGAGACAGAAACTGCCGGTTATGACGTGATCCGTGAGGCCAAGAAGCAGAGTTACGATCCTGCGGTCGCCATTCTGACGGCCTTCCCGCTGCTGGGCAGCGACTGGAAGGAAGAGGGCGCCGACTCAATGCTGGTAAAGCCGATGAACACCAATGATTTGCTGCGGCAGATCGAAGCGTTGCTCGTGTCTCACCAAGACCGACGGCAGGAGCGTCAGCAACAGGCAGAGTCGCCCTCGCTTAAAAAAAAATCCGCGAGTCAGGGGCGTGAAGGTCACTCAGCCGTAGCCCGGCAATCGTAGTAGTATTCACGCTGTTATTTCGTGGCCCGCTTTCGAGCGGGCCTTTGTAATTTCATAAGGCGTGAAGACGCTCAACATGTTCTGCATCACACGAGTTTCGACCGGGCTGCTCTTGAGCGTCAGTATGCTCGTGGCCGTGGGATCTGCGGCGCAGACGAGATCGTCGGCCAATCCGCTGCAGATACTCAACACGAACTTACCGCCACCGGTCGCCCGGCAAAAGTACCAAGCACGTTTGCGGGCGATCGGCGGTCAGCCGCCTTATCAGTGGTCGCTGGCGCCAAGTTCGAAACCTCTTCCGCCTGGGCTTACGCTAGACGCAAATCTTGGCCTCATCTCCGGCGTTCCACAGTCGAACCAGGAGTTCTCGATCGTGGTGCAAGTGATCGACTCCGGGAATCCACCGCTGACCAACATCAAGCTCCTGGTTGCCAGCGCCGCCGCGCCACTCAGCATTGACTGGACGGCGAAGCCGCAACTGCAGGGCGCAAATATCACGGGAGCCCTGCGCGTAAGCAATGGCAGCAAAGACGATTTCGATTTGACTGTAATCGTCGTTGCAGTGAACGAATACGGAAGAGCAACGGCCTTGCGCTACGAGCGTTTCACTCTGGCGCATGAGACCGAGAGCCCAGATTTGCGGTTCACTTCAACTTTGCCGATCGGACAGTACGTGGTCCATGCGGACGTAGTCGCCGAAGTTCCCGCCAAAAACGCGATTTATAGAGATCGCAAGCAGCAGGGCGGGCTCGTTGTCCAGACACAATAGCTAATCGCTCTTCCGCTGGCGACAACCGGCGATCATCATCCCGAGTCCGCCAGCGAGAAGAATTACAGTTACGTACGGCGATATCCCCCGCTGATCATTCTGTGCGGATTGGATGATGATCGTGCCGTCGTCGGAAGAGGGGCGCTCCGCGTGAGGAACTCTGACAAACAGCGACAACAATCCCAACCCGACACATACGATTCCGACATAAAACAGATTCTTCATTACTTCACGCGTGATACCGCCACGTCGCGAAAACGGCGCGAGTGGGCCGCTCTTCGTTGAGGCTGAGGTTGAGCAGAATGAGAATACATCTGAACCGTGCAACCGTTCTGGATTTCAGAGCTTCCCATTTGCTGAAATGCTGGTCCGCAATTTAATCCGAATCGCCCCTTGTGCGCTGCTGCTCGCCAGCGTCGCATGTTCGAATGACCCAAATGCCACGCGTCAGCAGGCCGCGAATGCAACTGAAAAGCTTAAGCAGGAGAGCAAGGACGCGACAGTGCAAGTCAAAAAGGGCGCAGAACAGGCGCGCACCGATCTGACTGCGGTGGCACAAGGTGTGAAGGATGGCATCAATGACAAATCCTCCGGATCGCTGGACCTCAATCACGCTACCAGGCAGCAACTCATGGCGCTGCCCGGCATCGGAGGCACCCGCGCGGACGCGATCATCGCCCATCGTCCGTACCACGATGCACATGAAGTAGTAACGAAGCGCGCAATCTCTGAGGACGAGTACCAGAACATTGCCAGCCGGGTATCGGTTTCGCGGTATCCGTAACCCGCTTTTCCCTGTTCCTAACTACCTTCTCTCAACCTCTGAGAATCGGTATCGCAATTTAAGAGTCGCGGTGATTTAGCATCCACCGCTGCTTATTGGAAATGCACTGCGAGAATTGACAGGCCTCGCACTCTGGCTCTTTGCTACATTTCAGCCGCAGGCACGTTCGTAACGCCGAAGGATTTTGTGAATCGTAGCAAGGCACATCGTCACCCATTCCACAACGCCGAAAACGTGCCCATTTTGTGGAAGTTTTGGTCAGATGAGGGCGCGGGTGTCTGGAACCGTGTCACCAAACAACTGGCCGTCGCCGTATTTGGGGATTCACTCGAAGTGGCCCAGAGGAATTTTGCTGATGGCATTGAGGCCCACCTTGAAGGTTTACGCGAAATTGGGCAGCTTGAGCCAACGCTGGAGCGTTTGCGACCGTGCGCCAAATTGTTTCTTTCCGTGGAGGATATCCCGACCGGCAAGGTGTATTCCCGCGTTGAGGGTCGTGTCACGGACAAGGAACTGTGCGCATTTGCCTAAATGCCCGGGATCCCCTAGGAAAGATTTCCTTCGCGTTCTGAAGAACCTCCATAGAGCACATGAAGACCTAAGGGCGGTCCGAACCGTGAATAGCTATATTCGCGCTCGTCCCAAGAATTTCAAACTGTCCCACCACCGGAAAATTGCGTTCACCCGTCCTGCTTTGCAAGCGACGCCGTGAAGGATTACGATGAGTTTTCCACAGATATCTCCAATACTTCCAATCTGATACAACAGGCGGGTACTCAGCTGCATCGAAATTTGTGAGGGTTGATTCCATCAGGGCGACAACGACAGCGAAGAAGGCGACTGCGGCTCCGGGAATTACCGAAGCCGAGGCAATCGAACGTGCTAAGGGCGGCGATGCTGCTGCATTTGAGCAGCTTTACGGATTGCACAAGCGGCGGGTTTATTCTCTCTGCCTGCGCATGACCGGAAACACTGCCGAAGCCGAAGATCTTACACAAGAGGCCTTTCTCCAGCTTTACCGGAAAATAGCCACTTTTCGGGGAGAATCGGCGTTTTCGACCTGGTTGCACCGCTTGTCGGTCAATGTTGTCCTGATGCATCTGAGAAAGAAGGGTTTACCCGAAGTTTCGCTTGAGGAGACGCTGGAACCGCAGCAGGAAGATGGGCCGAAAAAAGACATTGGCGCCCGAGACAACGTGCTGGCCGGCTCCATCGATCGGGTGAATCTGGAACGCGCGATTGAAAATCTGCCTCCGGGTTACCGCATCATCTTTGTGCTGCATGACATCGAAGGCTATGAGCACAACGAAATCGCGGAAATGATGGGATGTTCCATCGGAAACAGCAAATCGCAGCTGCACAAAGCGAGAATGAAGCTGCGCGATTTGCTGAAGCAAAGCCGGGCAGAAAAGGCAGCGCGCCGATGAGGCGAGCGGGGGGAAGTAGAACGATGACTTGCGCTGAGTTTCAAGAAGTCCTGCCGTATATCTTTGAAAACGGCGGGGATGCAAGCGAAATGGAACATTTGAAGACCTGCCAGATCTGTTCGGATTTGGTCCAGGATCTTCGCTACATTGCCGATCAGGCAAAGCTGCTTTTGCCGCTGCGCGATCCCAGTCCACAGGTTTGGGACAACATCCAAAATTCGCTCGAACGCGAAGGACTGGTTCAACCACAGGCTAAGGCGCATGTCGCCGGAAAAAAAAAACTAGCCGAAGGTTCATGACTTTGGTAAAACGCGCGGGATCGCTTGCGCTCCTTTTTGCGCCCGGCCTTATAAAACGTTTCTGATCCTCTTCCATTCCTAATCGCCGCAAAGCGAGCTCAGTTACCCGGTACAGTGTCGAAAGGTATTGCCCGTAAAAGCAGCATCTCTGCTAAGTTCTCAGCAGATGCTTCTCCCCCGCTTTCCACGTGCAGTTTTCCTCTGCTTTCCGAGCGCAACGGCGCACCTTTGCAGATACTCCGCAGGCGCACGTTCCGCATTTAAGCCCGGAATTCCGGTGATAGAATCCGCCTCAGCAAGGGACGAGAATTGGGGCGGCGGTGAATCATGCAGCCACCTGAATTGGTATTGCTCATAGGTTTTATGGGTGCGGGCAAAACTACGGTGGGACGAGAGTTAGAACGCACGCTGAATTGGTGCTTCTACGATTTGGATGCATTGATCGAAGCGCGTACCGGCAGTTCCGTTGCAACACTTTTTGCTGAACAGGGAGAGCCCGCATTCCGAAAACTGGAATTGCAATCTCTCCGCGAACTTTTTGAATCGCTCGAAGACGAGCCGGCCGTCATCGCTCTGGGTGGCGGCGCCTTCGCGCAGGAAAGCATCCGGCAGACAATCCGCGACCGTTCCGCCACTGTGGTATTCCTTCACGTCGATCTGGACGAAGCTGTGCGCCGTTGCGCATCCGCGCCCGGTTCGCGTCCGCTGCTGCGTGATCCGAGCCAGATGAAGTTGCTCTACGAAGAGCGTTTGCCGTTCTATCGCACTGCGAATTTTCAGGTTCAGACCGGAGGCAAGTCACCTTCGGAAGTCGCGCAGGAGATCGCATTGAAACTGCAATTAACACCCAGTGATCAGGAGGTCCGATGAAACGATTTTTGGCCAATCTTTGTATTACAGTCGTGGGCGCAACGTCAGCCATGGCCGCGACCAAAGCCCCGAGCAGCCAGGTCGTCGATGCTGGAAGTTTCGGTGTCTTCCTCAATGGAAAAAGGATTGCCACTGAGACCTTCAAAATCGAGCAGCGGAGCGATTTCAGCATTGCGCGCTCGGAACTAAAGGTTCCGGACGCAGACGTGGCTCAGCAGTCCGAGATGCAACTGGATTCTCGCGGCGACATTCTCCACTACACCTGGCACCAACTGCAGCCGGTGAAATCTGAGCTGTCTGTTGAACCTACAGACGAGTTTCTGACTGAAAAAGTCGGCGCCGGCACTGGCCCGAATGAAAAGGCATACAACGTCCCACATCTGCTCCCGCATTCCACTCCCATTCTCGATGACAACTTCTTTCTCCACCGAGAAATTCTGCTGTGGAGATATCTTGCAGCCGGATGCACGCCGAAGGCACAAGGACTCAGTTGCGCGCTATCAAGCCAGCAATTCGGAGTACTGGTTCCCGCCCAACACATTTCTGAAGCGGTGACCGTCGACTTCAAAGGCCCGCAAAAGATCCAGTTCAAAGGACGCGAACTTCAGGTGAGTTCGTTTCTCATGAAAACTGACGGCAGCGAATGGATGCTCTATCTTGACGATCAAGACAAGCTGGTGCGAATTGTCGCGCCGGCAGAAAAAGTTGAAGTAACGCGCGACTGATAGTCTGGCAAGAGGCAATTCTGTGTCACCCGTACTGAACCCGACGCCAAAACGACGCGCCGACATTCTGTTCACGTTGGCGATATTGGGCGCCCTGTATGCGGCATACGTGGTTCGCAGCGTTCTGTTGCTGATCTACGTGAGCGCGCTGTTCGCCGTCGTGCTTTCGCCGATCATTCAACTTATCGGCCGCATTCATATCGGGAAATGGCGGCCGGGGCATGGAATCGCGTTGCTGGTCCTCATTCTTGCGTTGGCGACTTCGCTGACGCTGTTTCTGGTCTTCGCGATTCCTCCGATCTTTCAGGACGCTAGGTCGATGGCGCACGATTGGCCTACGCGCCTCGCTGCTTTGGGCGAGAGGTTGAGAGGCGTTCCGTTTACCGACGCGGTCGATCTCGCCAAGATCCAGGACTATGCGGCCTCTGCGTTTGGCGGCGCATTCGGATTTTTTCGGGGACTGGCGGGCGGCCTTTTCGGATTGTTTACCGGGATCGTGCTCACTTCCTATTTCATCATCGACGGAGAACGCGTTTTCACCTGGTCCATGACGCTGTTCCCTCTCGATCAGCGTGATCGCCTTTCCCGCGCCCTACTCCGAGCCGAAGAACGCCTGCGCCATTGGCTGGTCGGCCAGTTGCTGCTGATGATTTCGATTGGAGTCTGCAGCGGAATCGTCTTCTGGTCGCTGCACGTGAAGTATTACTACGTGCTCGCCGCATTTGCTGCTCTTGCCAACATGGTCCCCGTTGTAGGAGCGCTCGCCTCGTTGACACTCGCGGGCTTTGTCGCCGCCTTCGATTCGTGGCACAAACTTCTTGGCGTGCTGATTTTCTACGCCATCTACTATCAGCTTGAGAATGCCTTCCTGGCTCCCCGCATCATGCGCAGCACGGTCGATTTGCCGCCGCTGGGAGTAATTACAGCATTGATGATTGGCGGCACGATGGCGGGAATTCTGGGCGCGTTGGTTGCGGTGCCTACCGCGGCGCTGATTGCCGTGTTAGTCGACGAGTATCTCGTGCGACGACCGCGGCGGGTCGATCCTCACGATCATGAATACGAACACACCATTCTTCGCGACTTTTGAAAAAGCGCAGGGACCTTTTCACAAGCAGGCTTCATTTCGTATCAATTCCCAAAATGGGATCATGCACGATTATCCCATTAAGAGCGCGTCGAAATCTTTGTTCCTCGTCCTCGGCGTCGGAAGTGTTGTTCATCGCGTGTGGACACAGGCGAACAATTCGTTCGGCTGCGGGGTCGATCGAAAGATCCCCACAAGTGAGCCATCAAGCCAGTCAGCAACAGCAAGCCGCTTCGAGTTTGCCTCCTCGTTCTCACCCCGCCTCAGTAGTGGCGGCACCGCCATGACGATTGTCAGCGGTTCAGTTCCTTCTCCGGAAAGCACCGGTCGCCGGTCGACTTCGAAAAAGCACAGGCATTCTTTGCCTAGGCCCGAATTCGAGAACGTCAGCGCGAAAGCGAATCGACAGTTCGATGCCTATAACTTAGCTATTCATCAGGACATCAGGAACGCAAAGACGGGCGAATTCATCCTGAAAGCTCCGCAGACCATGAAGCTCCCGGAAACGACTCGCTTGAGCGCACGAATTGCCTTGCCTGATGATTCAGGATCCCTTCCAAAGACCAACTGCGAAGAAACTCTTTCCGGTATCGGGCAAGTGCAGAGTCAACCAATCAAAGTGACTTCGGCGATGGATGTGACCCTGATACCTGAGGAACCTGGAAGTTTCCAGGTGAAGAACACAAAGGATAGTGGCGACCTGATCCACCTCGCACCTGGAGGGTATGCCGATTGGGTGTGGGATGTCACAGCCACTGAAAGCGGGAACGAAGATTTTGCGGATGGACGTTTACATGGTCTTCAATACCGGGTTCCATGCCGAACGGAGATTCGTGAAAAACTTGACGAAATCCATCAACGTCACAGTCCTTCCTCCCGAACCCGTCGTTAAAAAGACTGCCAAAGCGGCATGGAAATTTGCCGTAGAGAATTGGCGGTGGTTCGTCTCGTTAATTCCGGCATCATTTCTGCTGTGGTTAGGACGTGTGTTCCACGTCGGAAATCTCCCAGTGAGGTTGAAGGACAAGCTGGCGGGAAAATTTGAGCGTCCGGAGCCCCTCGAAGATTCGGGCAGTCCCACCCAAAGTGAGCATGCTGAGGCCAAGAAGAAGGCGGCGGGCTCCTAGACTCTTCCCACCCGCCGGCCGGATTGAACTCTAGCGCTCAATAAGCCTCCGCGACCACTCACGACGAGTGGCGATCTATTCGTGTGGTCTCATCGTACCTGCGGCATAGCATGAAAAATGTGCCCGATGAGTTTCGTTTCGCCCGTCTGGTAATGTAAAAATCTAACGAGCGATGTCGAAAAAGATCCCGGTAGGAATTCTTGGCGCGACCGGCATGGTCGGT
>CAZLIE010000007.1:0-54683 GCA_964559345.1 uncultured Terriglobales bacterium | reverse complement strand
GTTTTGAAGATATCGGTTAGCGGATCCATATACCTGCCTTTTCTGGACGCTCAGACAAGAATTTAAGACTTTCGAGCAGTTCCAGTCCATAGGACTGGACATCTACTCCCCAGCATTCGATGAATGCACGCGCCAGAAAGGCGCAAATCCAAGGACATGAAAAGGAGGGAAGAGATGGCAGCAACTACAACAGCAATTTCCCACGGCTCAGACATAAGGAGTGTTCCCAAAGGAGCAGTTGTAATTCTGGGGCGATTTCTTTTCGCGCTGATCTTTTTGATGTCGAGTCCCAACCACTTTTCCAGGCAGACGATCGCCTATGCATCCTCTCAAGGCGTGCCTCTCGCCTCAATGGCGGTTCCACTTTCGGGAATACTTGCGCTTCTCGGCGGGTTCAGCATCCTGTTCGGCTATCGCGCAAAGATCGGCGCTTGGCTGATTGTGCTCTTTCTCGTACCAGTAACCCTGATGCTGCACAAGTTCTGGGGGATACCGGATCCCACGCAGGCCCAGATGCAGATGATTATGTTCATGAAGAACGTATCCATGCTCGGTGGCGCATTGCTCATTTCCCAGTTTGGAGCAGGTCCGTTAAGCCTTGACGCTCGGCGTTCGCGCTGAAGTATTCACAAATTCACGTATTTAAGGAGCTCACTATGGCGACATTACTTCACATCAGCGTCAGCCCCCGCGGAAGCTACTCGATCTCCCGACAACTCAGCGATGCTGCCGTCGGGGCATGGAAGGCGCGCAATCCCGGAGGTCGCGTCATTGAACGTGACTTGGCCAAGACTCAGCTTACCTTTGTCGATCTCGACTGGATCACAGGCGCCTTCTCTCCGCCTGAACAACACAATGAAAGTCACAAGAGAGCTATTGGCCTCTCCGATGAGCTGGTGGCCGAACTTGTCGAAGCTGACGAAGTCATTCTGGCAGCACCGATGTACAACTTTGCGATTCCTGCTGCACTCAAGGCATGGATCGACCATGTCGTACGTGCAGGAAAGACCTTCCGCTACACGGCTGCGGGTCCCGAAGGGTTGCTCGCCGGCAAGAACAAAAAGGTGCTTGCAATCATCGCCAGTGGAGGCAGCTACGTCGAAGGTTCGGGGTTGTCCGCTCTGGACTACGAGGTTCCGTACCTGCGCTTCATCTTCGGCTTCATGGGCATCACTGATATTCGTTTCATACAGGCGGGAGGAACAAGCAGTGTTGCTCAGGACAGAATCTCCGCCGAGGAGTTCCTTTCTCCATACTTAAACGAAATCGACGCAACCCTTGGAGGAACGGCGGATCGCTTCGGCCATGCCGCGCCAAGCTCAACTTAGCCGGATCAGAGAGCTTGCGTCCTGCGGTCGTCCGCAGGCCAGCAGAAGGCCCCTCTCGCGAGAAGGGCCTTTAATGGCCTCGGGCGTCATGACGAATAGGACCCTTCTAAGCAGCGAGCTGGCGATCCTCTATGAACTCTTCTTCCATGCCACGCTGCCGAGAACGAAGAGCAGTTAGCTGTCCAAGGACAAAGGCGCCGAGCGTCATGTTGAGGTCCCGTACCGCGATGTCATAGTTCTTGTTGAGCACCAGATTGCCAGCGACGCAGGCGAGCCACGCGGATGCGGCGTAGCTGGATATCTCCGTTTTGGGGCTCAGAATGCCGACACCGACAAGCATTTCAATGGCGCCGACGATTCGCATGAAATTCTTGTTGCTGATCGGCAGCTTCTCACTCGCTTCAGGAGCGATGTACTTCTCCCATTCCGTCAAGAAGTTTGTGAATTTGTCGGCACCTGCAAGGAATGCTGTAGCTCCCAATCCAATTCGAAGCGCCCAAAAGCAAGAATTGATTCTGCTGCTGTTGTCCATATTCACTCTCCTGAGGTCATGGATGCAATGCGGCTTTCGAAGGTGGGAAGCCCACCCATAGCACCAGAAAGTGACGCGCCGCCAGACGTCGACCGGCCCCGGCTCGATCGCACGACGAGTTGGAACTCCTCTCGCTGAGGAGGAACTGTGCGGACATTTTCGGATATATATAGGCTGGAACAGTCGGGAATCGCCGGCTGACCGTGAGCCTGCCTTGACGAAAATCGCAAGACTCACATTTCGCTGCAGTCAACAAGTCCAGCGTGCCTTAATCAATCAAATCCATCCCCGAAAAGCCGCTCTATTTGCGCCTGCCGACTGTAACGAATATGCCGCCCTCGTGTGCCAGGGCGCCAATCCAGCCAAGTTGTGCGAGCCAAGTCTCAGGCCTCCAGTTGTCTGAAGCAAATGCAAAAAGATCCTCCGGGTCCTCTCCGATCAGCGCACTGGGGTACGCGCGCACGTATTCGATGTTGCTTTCCCGGAACCAACTCTGCACTTCGCCGAGAGTATGGCGGTGCTCCTCCGGATGTTGGTACTGATCGCGCAGCCAAGCCACACGTCGCGCCTGCTCATGCTCGCGATCGCGAAGAACCGGATCGAACGGGATCACTCGATAGCCAGTTAGCTTTGCAACCAAACGTCGCAATCGAAGAGGGATACGTGCGAACGTATTGTAAAGACCTATTACGATCCAACCTCCCGGTTTCACAAGCTCGGCGATTTGTGCAAATGATCGCCGGGGATTCGGAGTGTGATGCAAAACACCCGAGGAATAAACCACGTCGAATGAGCCTTCCCGAAGACCTGGGCAGTGCAGATCCGTCTCGACGAACAGTATGCGAGATAATTCAAAACGTCGCGCAGCTGCTGCGGCAAGCTCCAATGATCTGCGCGTAAGGTCGGCTCCGACTACTACACGACGCGCATGCGCCAGATAAAGACTCATCTGTCCCGTGCCGCATCCAAGGTCCAAGACGCGCGCGTCGGACGGAATTGCTTGATCGAGCAGGCGTGCAAAGTCACTACGCTCGGCGCGGGCACGCAGCCAGGCTAGACTGCCCGCAGGAGGATAGCCGGGAAAAGGCGCCTCCTCGTAGAAGGACCGCACTACATCGACCCGCGCATCAGTCACAAGCCGCAGGTTGGGAATCCCATCCGGTGCTTGGTACTGCTTGCTGCATCTGCGGCAGGACAAGTCCGACGCTATATCGCCGCGACATACCGGACAGGAAAGCAGTTCGAAAAATTCGTCCACCGATTACCAGATGGAATAGATAAATGGAGCCAACGCCTCTACGGTGACCGCGAGAGTGAGAATCACCCCGGTGACACATAAGAAGATTCCCAACGGGGTGAGCCATCGCTTCTCCGCTCCGCCTTGCCACAATCCTTGCGCCAATTGCGAAGTCGAACTGAACGTGCTTCCCAGGACGATGAATCCGCGTTGAATGCGGCCACGTTTCTTGATCACGCAACTGCCTCCTTTGTTCTTGCGAGTAACGCCTCGCGCTTTGTTGCTCGCGTGCCCCCAGCTACCAGCACATCGATTCCAGAGCGAAGGAATGTCGAGTATCCCTCAACCACGCGATTGACAATAGGCTCTCCAGCTAGATTGAAGGAAGTATTGAGGAGCACGGGTATTCCGCTCCGTCGTCCGTATGCCTGAAGCAGATCGTAAAACCTTGGAACCATCGGACGTTCAAGTACTTGCACGCGCGCCGTGCCATCTACGTGCGTGACTGCTTCCAATCGCGGCCGCCATTCCGGGCGTACCGAAAAGACACCTGACATGAATCTTGCCAGACGCGTTCCACCGGGCGGCAACTCGAAATAACGGTCGGCTACCTCAATTGGAACCACCGGTGCAAATGGCCGAAACTCTTCCCGATATTTGATGTCGCGATTGAGGCGGTCGCGCATTGACGCCGAATGGGGTGCGGCGAGAATGCTGCGATGTCCAAGCGCTCTTGGTCCGAGTTCCAGAGAACCTTCCATCCATCCAACGATACGGCCGGTGGCAAGATCGTCTGCTATCTGCTCAATTAGCGCACCATCGTCCATGGCATCGAACAAGTGTCCATCGTCTCCGGCCAGACGGGCGAGTTCATTTCCGTCCACCGACGGCCCCCAAAATGGATGATCGGGTACTTCGCGATGCGGATTTCCGAAATGAATACGATCTGCGTAGAGCGCTGCTCCTAACGCGCAGCCTGCATCGCCCGGCGCAGGCGGAACGAAAACGCGCTCGAATCCGGATTCAGCGAGAATCCGAGCATTGGCTAAACCGTTTAACGCCACTCCACCTCCGAGACAGAGGTCGGATAAACCGGTCTCGTGATGCAGTGCCCGAGCTATCTCTACAAGAGTTTCTTCGAGCACCCGTTGCACACTGGCGGCACAATCGGCGAAGCGCTGACCGTCGGAAGTTTCCAGATCAAGAGGCTGGTAGATGTTTCGCGGCGGCCCGAACAGTTCGAGGAATCGCGCCGAATAGGAGTGTTCAGCCGTCGTATGAAAATCGAAATAACTGAGATCCAGTTGGAAAGCGCCATCTGGCGTGCGCTGCAGCAGCTTGCGCACGTCATCGACCATGCTGGGCTGTCCATAGGCGGCGAGACCCATGACCTTGTACTCGCCTTCATTTACCGGGAAGCCAAGATACGAAGTGAATGTGGAATAGAGCATTCCCAGCGAATGCGGGAATCGAACTTCACGCAATAAAGTAATCGTTGCAGGGCTGTGCGGGAGCCGGTGACCAGTCCCGACCGAGAGCGACGCCCACTCGCCCACACCATCGACGGTCAAGATCGCCGCATGATTTGTCGGTGCTGTGAGAAACGCTGCGGCAGCATGTGCCTGATGATGCTCCGTGAACAGGATCCTGCGTCCGGGAACACCCAAGTAGGACGAGATGATTCCGCGCACCCAGACCTTCTCTCCAAGCGAATTCTTCATCGCTTTAGGGAACGCACGCCACGATTGCGGGAAGGCGCGCAGGGAACAGGTGAGTATGCGATCGAACTTTAACATCGGACGCTCGTAGAAGACGACCGCATCGAGAGACTCGGGCTCGACATCAGCCTGATTGAGGCACCATTCAATCGCCGCGAGAGGAAAGGCAGCATCGTTCTTGTGCCGAGACAGTCGTTCTTCTTGCACCGCGCAGACTGGCACTCCGTCCACGACCAACGCAGCTGCAGAATCGTGATAATGCGCAGAAATTCCGAGGATCTTCATATCAATATTGCCTGTTCAGTGAACCGTTGCGATGCGGGGAAACCGGGCTCCATCCGGGCTGCTCCTTGCGCGCGGTATGCTTGGCGATCCAGGTAAATGGAGGCAGCAGAACAAAATATTGGATAGTGAGCAGAAGGCCGCCGATTACGCCTGCGAGCGCTGTCGCGACTCTCAGATAGCCTTTCCACAGGCGGCTAAGACGCGCACGCCAGAGATGCCGTCGATGATGCTCAGGAGAGACGCGGGCCAGTTGAGTAAGCGTGTAACCCATGTGGAACACCTCATCCTGCAAGATCTCTTCAAAAATCGCGCACGTTGATTCATCACTCTGCAAGACATCGCGATAAATGGTGAAGCGGCTTGCCGCCGCCTTCTCCGACAAATGAAGAAAGGCGAGCAAGTCGTCGTCCGACTCCCCTTCAACCTGCAGGTCGTCGAGACCGTGTCCGCCGGGTGCAAGCCAATCGGCTTGAAATGTCGGTCCCGAAGCTGCTCGAAGTGTATGCAGCAGGGCCATGCCGCGGCGACGAAACAGCTCGCCGTGACGATACTCGTCTATTGCATGTTTAAGATAGAGCCGACGAAGGAGCGGATCTGGCGTCATCTCCGCTGCGCGTAAAATGTCGTGTCCACCGTCGGTTTCAGTCTGACCGAACTGGAACAGCTTCTGTACACGCCGTCGGCTGTCACGCCAAATCCAGCGGTGGACAGGCGCGAGCATGCGATCAAATCCTGTGGGCCGAAAGTGAGCCAATGACGATTGCATAACGGCTACAGAATATACGCGCCTGCTCGCGGGGAAATGTCACCAATTCGTCAACGGGAACTCTTCGTGCGGTCTTTCAGGGCTGGATCTCAAGGTGGTATGCCGCTTAAGATCGACAGCTCGATTGCCGGAGCGATAAGCGAGCTGCAATGGCTGTGGCGATCGCGTGAGCTGCGTGCGCATTGGGGTGTCGGTCCCAAGGCAGACGCCACGCGGAATCGATTTCGATCAGCTCGTAAGTGATTCCCGCATCGTCGAGGACGCGCCGGCGCAGCGCCTGTTCTGGCGCCTGTTCCTTCCCGAACTGCAGTACGACGAGCAGCGGCGTCGCACCGTGCGCACACGCCAGTTCGCTGGTGGCGCGAAATACGTCGCGAGTCACCATGACGCCACGATCCACCGTTTTGTCGCTGCGGTAAGGCACGAGCAGCTTCGCTAGAGAGGCGATCCGCGATCTCTGTTCCGGCCCTAGCCAAACCAGACCAGGTCCGAGGTGCGGTCGGTCCTGATCAAGATTGCGGCCGAAGAGATCTGTCATGAATAGTGACACAACCGCGACAGGTCGTCGAAAATGAGGCAGGTCCATCTGCAATCTCATATATGCCTGATCGTTGCCATACCCATGTACTGCAAGATTGGCGCTCTGGAATCCCGTTATGGCGCTCACCTGCGCCGGGATGCTCTCCTCCCACGTGAGCCCCTCGCCGAACATCACCGATTCACCGGTGAACAAAATCGTCGGTCGTTCGGGATCGACAGGTTCATCGACTCGGCGCACGCGATATCCTGCGGCGTCGATGGCGTAATCGATGATGCGTCCTCCAATCTTCTTGTGCCCAATGCGCGCCGGCACCCAGGTCCAGCCAAGTTTCGGATCAGCCTGGCGGCGTGGTTCATCATCGGGCGATAACCATTCTGCTGGCCGGAGGTGTACATGCCGTAAGAGCAGATCACTCACGCCGAATGCCAGGAGCACCGCGACCACGACTTGTAGCGCACGTGCCGGCGTTCGCGCGACAAAGCGCCCCACACGCGGCCGCGCGATTAACCCGAGCCAGGCGGCGAGCGCCCCCATCACGAATCGGGCAGAGGCTTGTAGTTCCACGTATGCGTGACGGCTCAAAAAAAATGACGGCACGAAGTGCCGGTCGAGAAACTGCCGATTGGCAACGAGCGCGCAGGTCAACAGTGCGGCTGCGATGCATGCAATCGCAGTCTCGGCAACTACACGCGCAGCGAACGAGCGGGTGCGGCGCCGAATAAGCACCGGAGCTGTGTTCCCCAAGCGCTTACCTCGGCTTTACGGATCGTTTTTGATTCGGCGCAAGCTTATTGAAATCGCGCATGAACACGCGTAAGCCGAACGTCGGCGTTTCTTTGGTGTAGCCAGCGACGAGTTGTTGTTTGTACCGATCCAGATAGAAATCAAACGGATCTTGCGGGTCCATGTCGATAAGCGCCATGTCGGTATCGGTCATCGTCAGTTTTCCGAACCGAAGCGCATTTCCCCGATAGTACATATAGTTTGTAGCCGCTACGGGAATGGGCATGGATTGTTCCGATGTCCCGAAAACCTGGACGATGTTGTCGGGCTCCAGATGTACCCCGGTGATACTCCCCGCAATATGAGGCGGCGGAAGCAAAGTTTGCGGGTCCAGAAGAAGATCGTCCTTTTCTGCCACCACGCCGTGGACTTTGCCGGTCTTTATGAGATCGCTGATTTGAATTCCGAGCAAGTCCATCAGTCCCTTAACGGGAAGGTGCAGTGCCTTAACTTTCTCTGCGTGCAGCCGAATCTTGCCATCGGGCGTTGTGCTCAATCGTCCTTCAGTTTCAAATGCTATATCTCCCTTGCTATGAAGCTTGCCTTTGATCCTCAATCGATCCGTGCCTTCAATGCGAATAGATACGCCTTTCACTGGGGCATCCGATTTTACGAATACGTAAGTGTTAAGAACATTGGCGAGAGAAGCCGGGCTCATTGCAATTTCCGCCGATGCAATCTTCAAAGTGAAGGATTGTTTGTCGTCGAAGACGGGAATGTCGCCCTTTGTGGGAATCAACTCGCCGTGCAACCTCCGGATATGCACGGCGATGCTGTCTGTGAAGTGATAAAGGACATTGCGCATCTGTACTTCGACCATGTGAGAGCTCTCGCTTGATGGTTCAGGTGTCGCCTGGGCGTGAGAGTGCGGACTTACCAGAAGAAACAAGAGCAAGGCCGCGAAAAACAGCCGTTGCGACGCGCCACTCCTCTCCTCGAGCCGAACACTCCCGATATTGAATTGGAAGCTCACTTAACCTTGGAACGCTTGGTACTTTACTGCGGACGAGTCGTGACATCAAACTCGACCTCGACCTCATCCTTCACTTTGACTGTCCCGGCGCCGACGCTAATAGGCTTGATTCCGAACTCCGTCTGCTTAAGGCGTGCTGAGCCGCGATAGTGCGATGGGGTTTTCACGACACGAACACTGATCGACCGCGTGTGCCCATGCAATGTCAGCTCGCCGGCAACTGAAAGCTGGTTGTTGTCCTTCTGCTGCTCCACTCGGGTCGAACGAAATGTGATCTCCGGAAAACGACTTGCGTCGAGCACCTCAGGGCCTAACATCTTCTCCTGCACCTGTGAACGTTTGTCGGCGCTAAGCTTTGGATCCAGCACTTGCATATTATGGGTATCAATTACGAATTCCACGGTGTTTTGGGTTTCGTGCAGAGTGCCCGAGGTGATCGGAGCACGAATCTCGTGATTATCGCTGGCAAAGGAGAGCAAGCCGGAACGATAGACGTGGACCGTAACAGTCGAGCGTTCTATGTCAATAGAAGTAGGATTTGAACCCTTGAAAGCACTCGGAGGCGGAGCTGCAGACAGGAAACCCGCGACGAGGATCAGCAACATTGCAGAGGAGATAGCGCGGTGTTCCGGAAGAACCCCATTCAGCCGCATGTCATGACAGCCCGCGCTTCAGTGTACGAGCGAGCTCAGAGTAATGCTGGCTACTGGGATCAAATGTCGCGGTTGTGTCAAAGAATTGTCAGAAAATTGTTGGCTGGACCGCGTGGACAAGCTGCGGAGATGTAGAAATGGGACCGTTCATTCCGCCCCAGGTATCTATATCTGCTAGTGGATTCCGACCCTACATCAGATTGAAGTCGAGATGGTTACCGTCAACTGGATCATCAACGCCCACAAGATTCTCGTTACCCGCATCGTCCTTGCGATGATGTGGTATTTCCACAACTGGAGCGCTGCGGCCTGCGCGCTGGGAATCCATCGTTCTCCCGGCGCTGAGAAGGAAACAGTTTCCTAGAACATATGTTCCGGAAGGCACTTTTGCCGCTGCTGTGCCGGGCAGATTCCAGGCAAAGCTTACGAGCGACTACTGCCACCCACCTCCCAATCCCTTGTAGAGCTGAACCAGAGCCAACCTTTCGTTGAATTGGGATTGAACCAAGCCAAGTTCGGCAGTGAAGTAATTGGTGTCGTTGGTCAGGACCTCGAGATAACTGGCCGCGCCGCCTCGGTAACGGTCTTGCGATAGCCGCGAGGCATCCTGCGCGGCGTTCACCAGCAACTGTTGCTGCTCGCGGGTTTCCTGCGTCTTGCGATAGGCGATCAAAGCGTCGGAGACATCTCGGAATGCGCCCTGAATGGTCTCTTGATAGACAAGCACAGCCTCCCGTTGTTGTGCTTCGGCCAGACGGACATTTGACCTGAGCCTACCAGCGGTGAAAATCGGTTGTGTAAGTGTGGACCCAAACGTCCAGAGTCCGGCGGGTCCGTCGAACAAACTAGTAAGGGCAGAACTCTGGTACCCTGCGTTCGCGGTGAGCGCGACTTGTGGGAAGTACAGTGATCGAGCGACGCCGATCTCAGCGTTAGTGGCGATCAATCGCTCTTCTGCCTGCCGAACATCGGGACGTCGCTCGATCAGCGACGAGGGTAAGCCTGCGGGAACAGTGGGTGGATGCGGCTGCTCGGTTAACGGCTTGCCGCGTGGCACCGGTCCAGGATAGCCGCCGAGAAGAATGCTGATGAAGTTTTCTTGCTGCTCAATCTGCTGCTCCAGCGAGGGCACTTGCGAACCAGCGGTGTAAACGAGTTGTTCGGCCTGACGAACATCGAGCAAGGAAGTAGATCCGCCTTGCTCCAGCAGCTTCGTTAGGCGGAGCGAGTCCTGTCGGGTTGCGAGAGTGCGGCGCGAAATCTCCAGTTGCAAATCGAGCGCTCGCAGTTGGAAATAGCCGGCAGCCAAATTAGAGATCAGCTCGGTGATGATCTCGCGGCGTCCCCACTCTGTTGCAACAAGATTGGCGCGGGCAGCTTCCGTCGCGCGGCGGAAGCGTCCCCAAAAGTCGAGTTCCCAATGGAAAGCGGCGCCAACCGAATTCGCGCTGGTTTCAAGTGGAGGAAACACTTTCTGCCGGGGCGTACGTTCGTTGATCGACGAGGCGGTGCCTGCGACGTTGGGATACTGGTCAGCTCGCGTTATGCCTAATTGAGCTTGCGCCTGCAGAATTCGTTCGGCCGCCCGACGGACGTCATAGTTCTGTTCGAGCGCGGTTTTGATGAGTGCCCTAAGTTCGTCATCCTGGAAGACGTCGGCCCACTTCGCGTCGCCCAATGACTTAGGATCTTTGGCTGAAGGGTCGTTAGCTAGCACTCCTCGATAGACTGTCGGCGTATTGACTGCAGGCCGCTTGTAGTTTGGCCCGACTGCACATCCGGAGATAAAGACGACGAGCAATAGAACAAAAGCAGGCGGTTTCATGCTAGTCATCTCCCGTCCCCGTAAGTTCCGGTTGAATGACCTTACCTCCGTCCCCGGAAAGTTGAGGTTTGAGGACATCGTGGCGTTGTTCCTTCTGGAATCGCGAGATGAAGAAGAACATCGCGGGAATAAAGAAGATGCCTATGGCACTTGCAGCCAGCATTCCGCCGATGACGGTTGTGCCCATGATCTGTCGCGCGACCGCGCCCGCACCGCTGGCGGTCCACAGAGGGATGCAGCCGAAGATGAACGCAAGTGACGTCATCAGGATAGGGCGTAGTCGCAGCTTGGCTCCTTGCAATGCCGCGGCCGCCACGGATTGCCCTTGCTCCTGCTGGTCCCTCGCAAACTCTACGATAAGAATGGCGTTCTTCGCAGCCAGTCCTATGAGCATTACGAGACCGATCTGGGAGTAAATGTCGGTCTCTATCTGCACCATATAAGGCGGATATATAGCGCCCGCGATTGCTCGTCGGAGCCAGAGGATCGCGAACGCGCCGAAGATCGCTACCGGCGTGCTTAGCAGCACGCTGAAGGGCAGTGTCCAACTCTCATAAAGAGCTGCGAGGATCAGGAACACGAAGAGCAGTGACAAGCCGAAAATCGCTGCCGGAGGTACGCCCTGTTTTGCTTTTTGTTCCTGGAACGATATGCCCAGATAGTCAAAGCCCATCTCGCGCGGCATCGTCTCAGCAAACACCTGTTCCAGCGCGGCGGTGGCCTGGTCGGAACTATATCCGGGCGCGGCGCTGCCGTTGATTTGCGCGCATCGATACAAGTTGTAGCGCATCGTGAATTCCGGTCCCGGTCGCGACTCGAACCTGGTCAGCGCTGACAAGGGCACCATAACGCCTCTGTTGTTCTTGACGTAAAACTGGCCGACGTTCTCCGCGTTGGTGCGATAGGCTCCTTCCGCTTCAATGTAAACCTGCCACTGCCGGCCGAATCGGTTGAAGTAATTGATGAAGAGACCACCCATGAACGCCTGCACCGTGCGATACACGTCATTCACCGCGAGACCTTGCTTGATGAGCTTGTCGCGATCGACGTTGATGAATTGTTGCGGAACGCTGCCCAGGAACGTGGTGCTCAAGCTGCCAATTTCTGGGCGCTTGCGAGCAGCGGTCATAAAGGCGTTCAGGTTCGACGAGAGGAATTGGACGTCGTTGCCGGCGCGGTCTTCGAGTACGAAGGTGAACCCGCCTGCCGTGCCGACGCCTGGAATAGCCGGTGGGGAGAAATCAAACGCGACTCCCTCTGGAAGCTGACTCAGTTCACGATTCAGGCGAGCTTTTATTACCTGGAACTGCTCGGCACGAGTTTTGCGATCGTCCCACGGATTTAAGGTGACCCAGAAAAAGGCGTTGTAGGTCGAACGGGTGAAACTCAGGAGGCTGAACCCCACGACCGTGGTGGTGTAGCGCACGCCCGGGCTATTTTTGAGTATGGTTTCGACTTTGTGTGCAACGTCTGTCGTACGCTCGGTGGAGGCGGCGCTAGGCAATTGCAGGTTGACGTAGAAATAGCCCTGGTCTTCGTCGGGAAGGAAGCTCGATGGCACTTTCGAGGAGAAGAAGTAGCCCGCCACGCCAAAAGCCAGTAAAAGCACAGTGCAAAGGCGGACTTTTGCAGCAGGATGGCGCATAGTTTGACGTATCCGTTTGTGGTGCGCTCGAAAGTGCGATTGAACCAGTCGAAGAAGCGGCGTAACAACCCAGCGCGTTTCTCACGTGGCTTTAGCAACAACGCCGCAAGTGCAGGGCTTAGGCTGAGCGCGTTAAAAGCCGAGAGCAATACCGAGATGGCGATCGTGACGGCGAACTGCTGATACAAGCGGCCAGTGATGCCGGGAATGAAAGCAGTTGGCACGAACACAGCCGACAACACCAGCGCGATTCCGACTAGGGGGCCGGAGATCTCTTCCATCGCCTTCAACGACGCTTCTTTGGGGCTCATGCCCTCTTCAATATGGTGCTCGACGGCCTCGACGACCACGATGGCGTCATCAACGACTAGTCCGATCGCCAGCACCAGACCGAAAAGCGAAAGTGTGTTGATGGAAAATCCAAAAAGGGGAAAAAATATAAATGTACCGACCAACGACACCGGAACCGCGAGAAGAGGAATCAGCGTGGCGCGCCAGCCTTGCAGGAAGACGAAAACAACCAGAATCACCAAGGCAACGGCGATAACCAGTGTCAGAATGATTTCTTTGATTCCCTGGATGACCGACTGCGTAGTATCGAGCGGCACGACATAGTCCACGTCCGATGGAAAGCGGTGCCTCAGGTCCGACATCAGCTTGAGGACACCTTTGGCTGCATCGACCGCATTAGATCCGGGAAGCTGATAGATGGCGAGCACCGCGCTCGGATTGCCATTGAGGCGACCCGCAACCGAATAGTCCTGCGCGCCGAGCTCGATGCGAGCGACATCTTTCAATCGCACCACGCCGCCCTCTGGCGATTCACGCACCACGATGTCGCCGAACTCTTCGGGAGAGATCAGTCGTCCTTGAGCACGCACCGCGTACGCGAACTGCTGACCAGGCGGGACCGGCTCCCCGCCGACCTTGCCGGCGGGATTGACGGTGTTCTGAGACTGCACGGCAGAGACGATTTCGGGCACGGTAATGGCGAGCTTGGCGAGTTGATCAGGCTTCACCCAGAGCCGCATCGCATATTGCCCGGCGCCGAAGACATTCACCTGTCCGATTCCGGGCGAGCGCGTAATGGAATCGACGAGATTGATGTATGCGTAATTGGCGAGGAACTTAGCGTCGTAGGTTCCGTGCGGCGAGTACAACGCAATGAGCATCAGCGGAGCTGTGACCGATTTACGCACGGTGATGCCGTAGTTGGTGACGTCGATGGGAAGCTGAGAGGCGGCTTGTGTCTCTCGGGATTGCGCGAGGATGAGGTCGTTATTAGGGTCAGTCTTGATATCGAAATTCACGACCAGGGTGGTTTGCGAATTACCGGTGGCGTTCACCGAGTACATGTAGTTCGCGTTGTCCACACCGCTCATCTGCTGCTCGATAGGAGTGGCGACCGCTTGCTCGAGAGTTTGGGCGTCAGCGCCAACGTAAGTGGCAAGTACCTGGATTTCGGGCGGAGCGATGCTGGGAAACTGCGCGATCGGCAGGGTGAGAATGGTAACGGCACCGACAATCACCGTCACAATAGCGATCACCATCGCCACAATCGGTCGATTAATGAAGAACTTTGACATGGGTCAGCTGCCTTGCGCAGAAGCGGTTGGCGGACCAGAGGCGGGCAGGATTTTCACTTGCACGCCGTCGCGAACCCGTTGCACGCCTTCGACCACGATCCGTTCGCCCGGCTTCAGACCGTCGTCGATGATCCACATCGGGCCGGTGCGTTCGCCTACTTTCACTGCTCGAACATTCACCTTGTCGCCGCTTCCAACCACGGCCACCTGGTAGGTTCCCTGTAACTCGGTCACAGCTTTCTGGGGCACCAGCAGCGCGCCCTTTTTGATGTAGCTGATGAAACGAACGCGTCCGTACTGTCCCGGTCGAAGGACGTTGTCGCGATTGGGGAACAAACCGGCGAGCCGGATTGCTCCGGTTTGTATGTCAACCTGGCGGTCGGCCGCATAGAATTTGCCTTTGCGCGGATAAGTGGTGCCGTCGGCGAGAACAAGCTCCAATTCGAATTCTCTTTGTTTCTGTTCACGTGCTGCGACAGTCGGGTTGCGTCGCACAAAATCCAGGTACGCCTGCTCGCTAACCACGAAATAGGCCTTGATGGGGTCGAGCTGTGAAACAGTGGTGAGAAGAGTCTGCGGTCCGACCAGATTGCCGACCTGCCCGGCGGCGATCCCAGCGACACCGTCAATCAAAGAACGCACGTTGGTGAACTCAAGGTTGATCTGCGCCTGCTCGATCGACGCTTTGTCAGCTTGTACTGTCGCCTTTGCCGCCAGGTTTGCTTGGATGTCATTGTCGAGCTGGCTCTGTGCAATTGCCCTCTCCTTAGCCAGAGGAGTGTCACGTTGTACGTCAAGAGCAGTCTTTCCTAACTGGGCCTCAGCCTGCGCGAGTTGAGCTTGTGCTTGATCGAGGATGGCCTGAAACGGCCGCGGGTCGATCTTGAATAACACATCATTTTTCCTAACCAGTGAACCCTCGCGATAATTTTGTTTCACCAGATAGCCAGACACTTGCGGCTGAATCTGAGCGTTTACAAACCCATCAAGTGTCGCGACCCACTCGTGATAAACCGGGACGTCTTGTTGAACGACCTCAGCCACTTGGACATTCGGCGGCGGCGGAGATGCCGCGGCAACTTTATTGCTGCTGCATCCGGCAACCGAGAGCATCAGCCCGACAAATCCAACTGCAATAACTGCGCCTTGAAGGAACGTTCTTAGTGATCGCATTGGTATTACCTCCATCGGCTCTCGTTATCGCTCGCTACTGCGAACGATTCCGCCATGCTACGTAGGATCGCGAATCGGTTGTCGGTACCTGGCAGATAGAGAAACGTAGGAAACGCTGTGTGGGCGTAAAGTGTCCTCCAATCACTTTCGAATTGCAATGGGGAACCCCATTCCATCCCACACCAATCGACCCAATTCGCGAAGAATAAGTCGGGGGTCTTGGTGAGAATTCGAATGTTTTAACCGAGCGAGTCGAGGAGGACTGTTCAGCTTCCAGGCCGGTACTCGCGCTCGGTGTGTCCCTTCAGTTGCGAGCGGTAGAAGTAAATTTCTCGCAGGTCTCCGGTGCTGTATCGGCCGGCCTCGTCATTGAAGTGCGGAGAGTTGGGATGACCGCTTTCACCACCAGCAGTCACGGCTTTGGCGCGCACGCGATCCCCGAATTCGACCACAGCGACGAAGCTGTTTCCGCTAGTGCCGTACCACTTCTTCGTTTGAGGATACGGGCGAGCTCCAAACGAGGCCAGTGAGCCCCAGCGGGAGGAGGTGAAGCCAACGGGAAGGCTCGGTTGGGAATCGTTGAAGAGCTGGACGATGTCTCCGGTCAGCCGTTGGTATCGATTGATCTCACCCCACGGCGTCTTCCAACTTCCGAAGTCGGCGGTGAGCCTTTCAGATGCCGCCTCCAATGACTCAAGGAGTTGCTTGGCCGGCGCGGCGGAGACCCGATCGGAAGTCATGCCGGCTCGAGGCGCATCGGGGACCAGGCGGCGCTCGATATCTTCGCCCCAGAAGACAGCAAGCGAGGTGGCGACGGAGGTCGTCGACCATCGGAGGTCCCAATCTCGGAGAATCCCGATCTGGTCGGCCAACTTGGCCTTCAGCGGGTCTGTGTCGGGCGCCTCGGTCCAGGCTTTGATTAGTGCAGGAATCGGCTTCTCGAACCAGGGGAGATAGCTGTCATACGCGGCATGGATCAGAGACTCGAGTGTGAAACCCTTCGCATTTTGCAAGAGTTTGATTGCGTGCAACCCACGCGCTGATTCACCACCGGTCTCGACGTAAGCGGGATAGTCTTCCTGTTTTGGGCTGCTTGGACCGGCGGCAGACCAAGGCCAATTGTTCGAGTTGTAGATCCATCCGCTTTTTGGGTTTAACAAATGCGGCGTCTCATCGACAGCGAGAAGTCCGTTCCACTCGGTCGCCGGATTACTGCCATCTACAGGCTTGGTCCAATCAAAACTAGTGTCACGCCTGGGAATGAAATTGCCATGGAAATAGGCGATATCTCCGTCAGTATCGGCGAAGATGGTGTTGTTGGACGAGTTCGCCTGTAGCTCCATCGTTTCCCGAAACGACTTATAGTCTTTCGTCTTGGTGCGCGTATATGACTGGATCAGCTGCTTCACCGGCTCTTGCAGCAGCCTGACGCTCACCCACTTTCCGTCGATCTCACGGATGATGGGTCCGTGATGAGTGCGGTAAACGGTGAATTTCTTTTCCGCCATCCCGCGCTCAGTCTTGTAGGGTACAGTGATCTCTGTCACCAGCACGGGACGCTCTTGGTTTCCGTATTTGTAATAGAAGCGATCTCCTTTCTTCTCCACCGTTTCAAGATACTCATCGACGGCATCGACGCCGCTGGAAGTGTGCATCCAGCCGGTGCGGCCGTTGAAGCCTTGATAGATGAAAAACTGACCCCATGTGGAAGCGCCATAGGCGTCTAGGCCTTCGTCGCTCACCATTTGTAACTCGGAGCGGAAGAAGAACGAAGTATGGGGATTGATGAGCAACAGTGCGTGGTGGTCGAGCGTGTTCGCAGGCGCAATGGCGATGCCGTTTGATCCTGTTGGCTCCGGCGGCTGAGTCTGATCAGCGGAAAGAGCCTGGCTCGTTGGGATTTTGCCGTAGAACGCCTCGAGATGTTTGAGGTTCACCCGCTCAATGTCTCCGCCTATGCTGCCTTCCGTGAAGGTAAGCGCCATCCACGGCTCAAATCGTTGAATGACTCTTGGTTTTACCTCCGGGTGCTTCAGCAGGTAGTAATTTAAGCCGTCCGCAAAGGCCTCCATGAGTGCTTTCAGCCACGCTGGGCTGGACGCGTATTGCGCCTTGATGGTGGCCGGATCGATGAAGATCTTCATGCGCAGGTCTTGGTACACCTTCGACTCACCCTCAGCTTCAGCGAGGCGTCCCATCGCATTGATGTAATTGGTTTCTACTCGATTGAAATCATCCTCAGCCTGCGCATACATGGCGCCGAAGACGGCATCAGCGTCCGTCTTTCCAAAGACGTGTGCAATACCCCAATCGTCTCTGATGATGGTTACATTCCTTGCCTCTCGCTCCCAGCGCGCAACCTCCGTTCTGTTGGGAAGCTCAGCTGCGAAGCAGGAGGATGCGACAGCAAGAACGAAAATGAGTTTCTTCATTAGGCGGCGGCTCCAGAGACGTGCGACGTACATTGATTACCATTTTGCGGCGAAGCGCGCAAAGTTGCGCGAGCAGCCGAAGGGCAGTCGGCATGCATGGACGCTCGCAATGGATCTGCTCGGCGTTAGGCGAATCCCGAATCTGAGCCGGGTGGCAAGGATTCGCAACGGGAAGAACCGTTCTTCACTGTGCCGCGAGCAGAGCCAGGAACAGGAAACGACTGTAAACTGAACCGGTGTCCAGGATGAAGAAGGTTGTCATCACGGAGTTCGGTGACGAAAGCAAGCTCGCGATCGTTGAAGATGACCTTCCCGATCCTGCTGCCGGACAAGTTCAACTCTCGGTTGAATACTCAATCGTTTCAGGGTCCGACGTTAACATGCGTCGTGGCACTTATCCATTTCAGCGGAAGGCGCCACTTACACCAGGTTACAGCGTCCTCGGCAAGGTGCGCCTCAATGGAAAAGGCAGCTCGAAATTCAAAGTCGGTGATCGGGTTGTGTGTCTTTCAAAATACGATGGGCAGGCAGAGCTGATTAATCTTCCCGAACGGTTTCTGGTGCGCGTTCCCGAAGGAGTTGACCTCAAGGCTGCTGTCTCTCTGGTCCTTGACTGGCTCACGGCTTACCAGATGCTCCACCATGCTGCTCATGTTAAATCCGGTGACAGGATATTTGTTCATGGCTTGAGTGGCGGAGTAGGAGCTGCGCTCCTAAGTCTCGGACGGATTCACGGGGCTCAAGTTCTCGGCACAGCTTCACCATCCAAGCACGAAGAACTTCGCCGGCTCGGGGCCGTGCCCTTTGATTATTCGAACAAAGATTGGATCACCGCCGTGCGGCAACTTGGCGGAGTGGATGCGGTCTTCGATCCACTCGGTTATGAAAGTTTTGATGAGTCATACTCGATCCTGAAAAGGGGCGGCATCCTGGTCGGTTACGGCATGAACCTGCCAGCATTGAGGAAAACTCCTCGTCGTCCCGAGCTTCCGGCGATCGTCAAACTGTTCTCAAAAAATCTGCTCTTCTGGTCTGGCAAACGAACGACTTTCTTCGGACTTCGGCGCACGTCGAAGAACTTCATTGCTGACCTCGAATTGCTTCTTGAATGGCTTCGGTCCGGAAAAATCTCGGTGCCCATAAAGGCTACCTTCAAACTTGAAAACATTCGCAAGGCTCACCTTGAATACGCCAGCAGCGCACGCATAGGCTCTATTGTGATCGAGATTAGCCGATAACGGGATAACCAGACCTGACCCAGATTGTGGTCGTTGACGGCCAGATGTCGCGTCACGGCTTGAGCCAAGCGTTACTGAGCAGAGTCGCACGCATAGATCACAGCGAGAATGCGTGTGCCTGTTGAATCGCGCAGGGCTGGTACAATTCCGCCCTTACGGTCGGCTATCCTTTTCAAGCTGACCGAATTCCTCTTCATCCTCGGGGTTCTCATGCGCACGAAGTTGCGGTTGCGGTTCTCACTCTTTCTGGCAGCAACAATTTGGTTCGCATTCTCGGGCGCGATTGCGCAGCAAAGGCCCAGCCCGGATCCCGAGCTTGTGGCGAAACGCAATGCCGCGGAAAAGGAACTTGAATCGGTCGCCGTGATCGAGCGCAAGCTGATGGTGCCCATGCGCGACGGAAAACGTATGGCTGCCGACGTCTATCGTCCGAAGGACAGTACGAAGAAGTATCCGGTCATCTTTGTTCGCACTCCCTACAACTTCAACTACTGGGACGTGAAGAATGGAGTCCCTGCGGATATGACTGCGGAATTGGACGCGGTCAAGCGCGGATATAGCTTTGTCGTGATGAATGAACGCGGACATTTCTTCTCCGAGGGCAATTACGACATCCTCGGTCCGCCGCGCACCGATGGAGATGATGCTATCTCATGGATCGCATCGCAGCCGTGGTCGAGCGGCAAAGTGGGCACGATCGGCTGCTCGTCAACCGCGGAGTGGCAAATGGGAGTGGCGGCCATGGGTAATCCTGCACACGCGGCGATGATCCCGATGAGCTTCGGCGCCGGCGTGGGTCGCGTGAAACCCTACTATGAGCAGGGCAACTGGTTCCGCGGCGGAGCGGTCCAGATGCTTTTCATCGCATGGCTCTACGGAGAGCAGAATCAGATTCGACCCATGTTCCCAGCGAACACTTCCCAGCAAGACCTGGTTCGGGCATCCAAGGCCTTCGATCTCGCGCAGCAACTTCCGCCGGTGGATTGGGCGAGTGCGTTGCGGCATCTTCCTGAGAAGGACATCATTGAAGCCGTGGGCGGACCGCACGGAATTTTCGCCGACCGCATGCCTGTCCCGACCGGCGGCGCCATGATCGAGCGGACTCCCAACGATCCAGCCTGGTACAAGGGTGGACTCTGGCACGACGACATGCCGATTAATGTTCCTGGACTCTGGTTTATGAGCTGGTATGACGTCTCAGTCGGCCCAAACCTTGCTGCTTATAACTATGTCCGGCGGACTGCCAGATCCGAAATTGCCAATCAGCAATACGCGGTGATCGCACCCACATTGCATTGCGGCTACAAACGTGCGACGGAAAACACAATAGTCGGAGAGCGCAGCATGGGGGACGCCCGTCTCGACTATGATTCGCTTACTTACGGCTGGTTCGATCATTTCCTGAAAGGAGAAGACAACCACGTTCTCGAGAACATGCCGAAGGTCCGCTACTTCACAATGGGCCTGAACAAATGGCAAAGTGCCGAGACGTGGCCGCCACAAGGCGCGCGTCCGTTGACATTTTTTCTTTCGAGCGGGGGCCGGGCCAACACACTCAATGGCGATGGAGCCTTGACCACCTCGGCTCCCGCCGCCGACGCACCCGACAACTTTGTGTATGACCCCGTGAATCCCGTTCCTTCTTTTGGCGGCAATGTGTGCTGTACCGGGAACGCTGTGACAGGTGGCGCGTTCGATCAGCGTGCGATGGAGGCCCGCGCAGACATCCTCGTCTATACGACCGAGCCGTTCAAAGAAGATACGGAGGTGAGTGGCCCGATCGACGTGACCCTGTATGTGTCCTCAGACGCCAAGGACACAGATTTCACCGTCAAGGTGATCGACGTCGATCCGAATGGCCCGGCATACAACCTCGACGAGACCATCCAGCGTGCACGCTATCGCGAAGGATATGAAAAGCCGGCGGTCTGGATGCAGCCAGGCAAGGTGTATAAAGTGGCGTTGCAGCCAATGACCACCAGCAACTACTTCCCCGCAGGTCATCGGCTGAGGATTGAAGTCTCAAGCAGTAACTTCCCCCGCTTTGATCGAAACCTGAATACCGGCGGCAATAACTATGATGAAACCAGGGGCACGGTCGCGCACAACGCGATCCATCATTCCCGTGAGTATCCATCGCAGATCACCATCTCGGTGGTGAAGAGGTAGCGGCTAAAGAGTCTCTCCATAGAACTTACGCGCTTACTTTGCTTTTTTCTGTACCAACAAAGGTCATCACGTCACATTTCGAGAGCTCGAGTTTCTGTTTCGCTGCTGATTGTTTCTTTGCTGTGGTCGAAATATAGGCGGTATGCGCCCATCCATCCATGGACTGTTCAATGGCTGAGTTCAGTCTTAGATTAGATCGCTCGAAATCTTTGCTTGAGTCGCGATCTCGTGCATGAAGACTGAAATTGCTTCATCGGCCAGCTTCGGTTGATCTTCCAAAATCAGTGCACGAGCGCCAGGAATGGTGCGCAATTCGATTCGAGAATTCCCCGCGAGCGCATCCCAAGCGTCCAGGAAACCTGTCTTGTAGTAAGCATTGGCGGGATTGGCGAGGAAGGCGTCGTTGAAGCCCGGCCTGAGAGCCAGCAGTGGCACCGTCAGATTGGCAAATTCCTTGGTGTGATCTGAAGCCATGAACTCAGCAAGATAGCGAATCTTCACCTGGAGAGGCGTGGATTCAATCTGCTGCCGTACTTCCTCCGCCCGCTTAGGATCATTTGCAAACATCTCCGCTTGATAGTTATTGCTTTCCCAAGTCTCTGGAGTGACATACTTGAACCACTTTTGTGCCCACCCTTCATCCACGACCTTGACGCGCTCCTCTGGCGTTGCAAACTTCTTTCCGTTCATTGACGGAAACGACTGCAGGGGCAAGCTGGCAAGCTCGACAATGCCTCCCACCATTTCGGGATGCTCTATCGCAAGTTCCTCAGCGGCAAGCGACCCCGGAAATCCGTGTGTAAGGATGACGGGTTTGTCGAGCTGTTGCTTCGCGATGAGGTAGACGAGGTCGCGCTCCAGCCGTCGCGTCCAGGTAAATTCGCCAAAGCTCGTCGTCTCAGGAGGCAGAGCACGGGCGGCAGTCCCATTAAGACCGGGTGGAGTCACTACGTAGAATTTGTACAAAGACCGATTGCGGGCGATGAAGCCATCAAAGACGTCTTTGCCGGAATACACTCCGGGAATGAGAATCATTGCTTGGCGGCCGCTTCGTTTTTTGGAAATCATCGGCAGCTGATTGTCTGGCATTGTCTTGTAATCGGAAGGAAAAAGGAAATTGTTTCGGGCAAGGTCGATTTCTCTCAAACCTCGCGATGGCCTAGCAGCGGATAGATCCAGTACGACCGATCGCGTGTTTGGGATGTCGTCATTCCACCGCTGATCGGAACTGACGGATGCAATCAAGCTCATCTTCATTTTATCTGTGACATCTGTGCGCTTGATGCCGATCACGATGGAGTCGCCTTCAACGCGGATGTGGAGATTGTCCTTGATTAGGTTATTGAAATTCTTGTTATGCGCTGCAGCCGCATCGGTCACTCCGATAGTGCCTTGATAAGTCCGGTTCTCTCGCACTAGGCGAGCCGAAATCAGCTTGTCGAATCTGAAATCCTTGTTCGCCCCCCACCAGTTCATCTTTGCGGAGTCAGCCATTCCGGTATCAATTGCGATGTTCACGCCGTAAGCTTCTTGGTTGGGCACGCCCCAAAGGCTCACGCGGAACCATAACAGGTCTTGCGCTTTGTCATAGCGATAACAAAGCTGGGCCGCATCGGCCATCTTAGGATCCGAACCATCACCTTTCGGATCGATCGCAATAACCGTCCAGGTCTCTGCCGTTGTCACTACCGGGACGAGAAAGCAACCGACAGAAAACAGGACCGTGAGAATCGAGTGCAAGAAGCGTCGCGTGGTGAACATCGGCCCACCTCCTCGTTGCCAAGATAGGCATCTCGAAGGTTCGCAAGCCACGGGAGTTCGGTGAAGCTGCTGATTCGTTCGGTTAACCGTCTGCCGGGGGCGAGGGGAAGTTGAGATAATGCCAAGCGCAATGGTTAGGCACTTCATCAGACGCTGTGCTGTCGCGTTGGCCGCGTGGCTGCCTTTCTTCGCAATCTGGTTCCTGGTTTCACTCTCCGACCCCCGGCAGAGACTCTCCTTCGTCCTGATCTATAGCCTCATCTGCATGGGGAGCGCCGGACTGCTTGGGATCGCGGTGTGGCGTGCCTGCCGCCGATGGCCCTGGCCACTCGGGTTCAAACTGACCTTCTACTTCTTGCAAATCTTGCTAGCCGTTTTGTACGGGATCGTCTGGACGGTTGTTGTGTTCGGCCTCGAGCTGCTTCTGATGGGAAAGGCATTGACGCCAACTGCGACATCGCCTGCCATTGCCCGAGATGTTCTGTTGGGAATATGGTTCTACGCAGTCTTAGCCGGTATCGCTTACGCGGTGCAGACGCGCAATCGCCTGCATGAAAAAGAGGCGCTCGCGGTCCGGGCAGAAACTCTTGCTGCCGCGGCACGACTTGATGCGATTCGCGCCCGCCTCAATCCGCATTTCCTGTTCAACGCCCTGCACACGCTGGCGGCATTGGTAAAGTTTCGGCCTGCGCAGGCCGAGAGCGCGATCGAGCGCCTCGGTGACATGTTGCGCTACACGCTGAAAGAAGATGGTCGTGAGCTGGTGGAATTCTCAGAGGAGTACGAGTTCACGAGTCAATATCTTGCCTTCGAACAGCTTCGCTACGAAGAACGGTTGAAGGTCCAGGTGCAGATCGATCCACAAGCCTTCAACTATGACATCCCACCTTTTTCCATGCAGACCTTGGCGGAGAACGCAGTGCGCCATGCGATCTCGATTCGTCCTGAAGGCGGATCTATCTCGATCAAGTGCTCTTGCCAGGACGGCAGTCTCCGGGTCAGCGTTCGTGACGACGGTCCCGGAGAAGGTGCGGAGAGCACGAAGTCTCACCACTTCGGACTACGTTCCCTTCGAGAGCGCCTGCACGCTGCCTATGGACGGTCCGGTGATCTACAGATTCAAACTGGAACAGAGGGCTTCGAGGCCAGTTTTGTAGTTCCTTTCGATCCAGACGTCGCTGTGCTCGCGCGTAAAGTGCCTGCAGTCGCGAAATCCGAAGCGAATACCGACGCGGTGCCGCATCTATGAACAGCCATGTTTTGATTGCCGACGATGAGCCGCTGGCCCGGCGCACGCTGCACGATCATCTGCGAGATCTAGGCTGGCCGGGCACGATTCAGGAGGCCGCGGACGGAGAAGCGGCAATCGCCTGTGCGAACGAGCACCGCCCTGAGTTGCTCTTTCTCGACATCGTGATGCCGGGCGCAAACGGTCTGGAGGTGCTCGAACAACTCGTATATGAGCCCAAGGTGATCTTCACTACGGCTCACGATGAGTACGCGGTGACTGCGTTTGAGTTGGGAGCTCTCGATTACCTATTGAAGCCGTTCGGGCGTGATCGTCTCGAACGGGTGATGCGCCGCGCGCAAGCCGCGCTGAAAGGTCCTGCGGCTCCGATTCTCTGGCGCGCCAGAGAATCGCTCGAATCAGCACGGACTCTCTCGAGAATCTTTGTGCGGGATGGCAATCGCATTGTTCCAATTCCGCTGGCGACTCTGGAGCGCGCGCAGGGAGCCGACGATTACGTTACTGTTTGCACGCCAGGCAAGGAGTATTTGGTTAGCGTACGCCTTTCCGATCTGGAAGGCCGTTTGGGCGATCGCTTCCTCAGAATTCATCGCTCGCACCTCATCAATGTCGAGTACATCACATCCATTGAGCCTTACGACGGATCGCGTGTTGAAGTAGTTATGAGGAGTGGGACAAGAATTGTCGCCAGCCGAACCGGATCGAGACTATTGCGCGATTTGGCTCTGTAATAAACAGGTTCCTCTGGGGCAATGGGACGGACTAGCGGCTTCCCGAGCCGGCGCCTAAGGGCCGCGAGCCGGTGATGAGGATATCCACCAGCCGCCTGGCGCTTTGCTGCCAGTCCGGGCTGGAGGACACGTTCGACACTCCGATCAGCGCTCGAAGTAGATCGAACGGCTCGAGGTCCTTGCGGATATCGCCGCTCTCGATCGCGCGCTTCACCAGCCCATCGATCGCTCCCTGGATCTGAGCGCGGGAACCTTCATAGAGTTTCGAGGGGCCTCCAACGAACGTATTCAATGCTGGCGCGATGATCTGCTTGGCCGCGATGTAGTCAATGAACAACAGCATCCACGCTCGCAAAGCTTGAACTGGAGGCATGGTCTCGCTGAACTTCCGTTCTGCTGCAGCAAGCCTTTCTACTTCAGTCCGATATACCGCCTCGATCAGGGCATCGCGCGTGGGAAAGTGGCGATACAGAGTTCCTGCTCCGACACCTGCCTCTTTGGCGATGTCATCCAGACTGGCATTTGCGCCAGACCGGGTGAAAGCCTGCTTGGCCACTTCCAGAATGCGCTCGCGATTACGCGCCGCGTCAGTGCGCGGCTTCCGGGCACTCTTCAATTTAGATTTCACTCGTTTAGCCAGAAAAAATAACTTGCAACCGGAGACAGTCTCCGATTATCTTATGAACGAATGCGGAGACACCCTCCGTTTTATTCGAAGTGGTGGCGGGTCGTCAATACCCGCCGCCGGTGCAGGAGAGAGAAATGGCAGCTACACAGGAAATGGCAACGACGTTTGGATACGCATCAACCACAGAAGATGTTTTGGCCGGGATCAACCTAAACGGGAAACGGATTCTCGTCACCGGCGTTTCGGCGGGACTCGGAGTTGAAACTGCGCGGGCACTGGCTGCTCACGGCGCGCAGGTTGTAGGCGCGGCGCGGGATCTGAATAAAGCCAAACTAGCAACAGCACAGATACAAAAGGACGCCGCTGCGCATGGCGGCAGCTTCGAGCTGATCGAGCTTGATCTTGCAAGCCTGAAGAGTGTGCGCGCCTGCGCCGATCGACTGCTAGCAAAAGGCGAACTCTTCGATGTAATCATCGCAAATGCAGGAGTCATGGCCACGCCGTTTGGCCATACGGCGGACGGATTTGAGACGCAGTTCGGCACCAATCACCTTGGCCATTTTGTCCTGGTCAACCGCATCGCATCGCTCATCCGCTCCGGTGGAAGGCTGATCAACTTGTCGTCCTCAGGTCACCGTTATTCCAACGTGGACCTGCAAGATCCAAATTTTGACCGTTCGCCCTATGAGCCGTTCGTTGCTTATGGCCGCTCAAAAACTGCCAACATTCTGTTCGCAGTTGGCTTCGACAAGAGACATCGCGAACGCGGTGTGCGTGCCGCGGCCGTGCATCCGGGAGGCATACAAACAGAATTGGGTCGTTACTCCGATCCCGGCCGCATTCAAAAGCTGCTTGAGCAAATCAATGAACAACTCGCGGCAGAGGGTAAAGGTCCTTTCCAGTGGAAAACGGTTCCGCAAGGCGCTGCCACTTCGGTGTGGGCCGGTGTGGTGGCTTCCGCCGACGACATTGGCGGGCAATACTGCGAGAACTGCCATGTCGGCACGGTGGTGCGGGACGAGGTCCCGATCACGGTCATCAGCGAAGGAGTGCGTGCGTATGCGCTCGACGAAAATAATGCTGAGGCTCTCTGGAAGAAAAGCGAAGAGCTCGTCGGCGAGTCCTTTTAGCCATCGATTAGCATAATTTTTCCCTATAGCGGAAGGAACACTTATGGCAAACGAAAATATAGGAACTATGAAGGACAAGATTGCCATTATCACCGGCGGAAGCCGCGGTCTTGGCCGCAACACGGCTATCAATCTTGCTCGGCGCGGTGTCAACCTCATCTTTACTTATCGCTCGAACAAAACAGAAGCCGACACTCTCATCCGCGAAGCCGAGGCCCTGGGAAGGAAAGCAGCGGGATTCCGCCTCGATACCGGCGACATTCCTCTATTTGACGGATTCGTAGCCGAAGTTCGTGACACGCTGCAAAGATGGGGGCGCGATAAGTTCGACTACCTTGTCAACAATGCAGGAAATTCTCTGCACGCCGGTTTCGCAGAGACGACCGAAGCTCAATTCGATGAAATCGTAAATGTTCACTTCAAGGGCGTTTTCTTTTTGACGCAGAAGCTGCTTCCGTTGATGAACGACGGTGGCCGCATCGTGAACATTTCGTCAGGACTGGCGCGATTTGTTCTTCCAGGAACGTCTGTCTATGGAGCGGCAAAGGGAGCCATCGAGGTTCTCACGCGGTATCTGGCGAAAGAGCTCGGGCCGCGCCGGATTACCGCGAATGTCGTTGCACCGGGCGCAATCCAAACCGACTTTAGCGGTGGAATGGTTCGGGACAATCCCGAAGTCAATAAGCGAGTGGCGGAAATGACAGCCTTGGGTCGCGCAGGAGTTCCGGACGATATCGGACCCATGATCGCTGCGTTTCTCTCCGATGAAAATCGCTGGGTAAACGGCCAGAGGATTGAAGTCTCAGGTGGTGCGGCGCTCTGAGATTACACCTGTTGTGTCGAACGATATTCCGATTGAGTCAATTTGAAGGAGCAAGGTATGAAAGTTTTTGTGACAGGAGCAACAGGTTTTATCGGCTCTGCCATCGTGCAGGAGCTAATTAGTGCGGGACATCAGGTGCTTGGTCTTGCTCGCTCCGATGCGGCCGCCGCGACGCTTACCGCGGCAGGAGCCAAGGTGCATCGCGGTTCTCTCGAAGATCCCGAGAGCCTGCGCAGCGGGGCGGCTGCCGCGGGCGGAGTGATTCACGCCGCCTTCATCCACGACTGGGCAAATTACGCCGCCGCAGCCGAGAAAGATACGCGCGCGATCGAGACGCTCGGGGCCGCACTGGCCGGCACGGACCGTCCATTGATTGTCACTTCCGGCACCTTGCTGGCTCAACCGAAAGGTCCGCTCGCAACGGAAGACGACGCGCACAATCCCAACTTTCCGCGCAAGTCGGAGGACGCGGCGATTGCGCTGGCCTCGCGTGGCGTGCGCGTCGCGATTTTGCGCCTTCCGCCATCGGTGCATGGAGAGGGCGATCACGGCTTCGTTCCAACTCTGATCGACATCGCGCGTCAGAAAGGCGTGTCAGCGTACATCGGCGACGGCCTTAACCGCTGGCCCGCGGTGCACCGGCTCGATGCTGCTCGCCTTTACAGACTCGCGCTCGAGAAAGCGGCCGCAGGTGCCACCTACCACGGAGTCGCCGATGAGGGCGTACCGGTTCGCGACATCGCCGGCGTAATCGCTCGGCGGTTGAATTTGCCGCTCGTCGGCAAGTCGGCCGAGGAGGCAGTCGACCATTTTGGCTGGCTGGCAACGTTCCTTCGCATCGATGGCGCCGCCTCAAGCGCGCAAACGCGGGAACGCTTGGGATGGCGTCCGACTCAGCCGGGCCTCATTGCAGATCTTGACGAGGAGCACTACTTCGCGACTGAGCAAGCCGCGTAAGCACTAGTGAAGATCGAAACCGAGCGTAGCTTGAGAACCGTCATTTTCCTTAATCGATTGGGAGGTTAGTAACTTGAATCAACTCGCACTTAATAGAGCGCTAAACGATCACGATGACGCTTGCGACGACTTGGAAATAATGGCTAAGCAAGAGTTCGCCGCATTCTTCAATGCAGTAACCGAATTGTTCGGGTCAGAGCAGGCCGAGCTCTCAGCAGAGGACTGGCTGCAGGAGTTAGCATCAATCGAGGGACTTCCCGGCTCAACGCGTGAATGGCGACGCCTGACTGTCAAAGTGTCGGCGCGGCTCGCGAAACGAGCGAAGGTCGCGTTATCGGTACCACCTGCGGTAGCGGCTGGCGCTTTTGTTTGGCACTCGCGCTAACAGCAGCACCATTGCGTTCAGTTGTCCGAATATGGACGCGCAGTCTCGGGAACGCACAACCCCGCCCGCATCCGGGCTTAGCTAAGCATCCCGAGCGGGTTCCGAATGAACAGTTTACGAGCCGTCGATCTGGCGCTTCACGTGCGATGGCAGGATATTCCCGGCGCACGTCATTTATGAACCGAGCCCGGAGTAGGTGACAGGTGAATTCTGCGATCCGAGATTTGAGGTATGGGGCCAGGACGCTGTGGCGGAGTCCTGCCTTTTCTATTGTCGCGATCCTCACCATTGCGCTCGGGATAGCGGGGAACACTGCCATCTTTAGCGCAATTGACGAGCAAGTGCTTCGCAGCCTCCCGGTATCGCATCCGGAAAACCTAGTGGACAACACGACAGCTTTTCCATTCCAGTATTTGAATACCTACGCGACCATGCCGCGGGATTTGATGGGATTTTTGACTGGGATGATGGCCGTTTTACTGTTCTCGTGGACGGCCACTCCGACTTTGTGACAGACAGGTTTGTCTCCGGCAACTTCGATTCCGTTATGGGATTTACGCCTGTACTTGGCCGAGGCTTTACCGCGGAAGACGACAAAGCTGGCAGCACGCCTGTAGCTGTGCTCGGAAATGGGTATTGGCGGCAAAAATTCGGCGCTTCACCGTCTGCGATTGGCAAAACGATTTTTGCCAAGAACGTTCCTCTCCGGGTTATAGGCGTTTATCCCGATCTCAGCTCTCATTGGAGCGCGAGTGTGTGGCTTCCGATGGCGCTGCATCCGGCGCTTGCGTTGAAGGACCACACCACGGTCGCTATTTCCGGCAGCTTGGCGCCTGGGGCCAATCGTGATCAGGCCGCGGCAGCAATGACAGTTGCTTATCAACAGGCTCTGACGAACGCCGAAGGCGTTGTCCTTACCGCTCCGCATCAGCACGAAATCAGCAACAGCAGAATCGTGTTACGCGAGATCGGAAGGGGTGGAACCCGGAATTTTTCAACGGAACTTCAAATTCTTGGCGCGGCCGTTGCTTTCGTTCTGCTCGTGGCCTGCGCGAATGTGGCGAATCTTCTTCTGGCAAGAGCAACGGCACGTAAGCGGGAGATCGCAATACGACTTGCACTCGGCGCTACACGGGGACAATTAGTGAGGCAACTGCTCACCGAGAGCCTGTTGTTAAGCCTTGGCGGTGCGTGCATTGGATTCCTTCTCGCCTGGTGGGGATCGGATGCCTCGCGCGTATTCGTAGGTCACCACCCGTTGACGCTCTCGCCGAACCCGCGTCTTCTCGCCTTCACCATCTTGTTGTCATTGACTGTGACACTGCTCTTCGGACTGGCTCCAGCATTCCATGCGACGGCTTTCGGCAAGAAAGATGCTCCTAATCTCAGCACTGCGGCCATGTTGTCCCTTTCGCAGCGCGGAAGCCCTTTGCGCAATCTCTTACTGATAGTCCAGATCGGGTTGTCGATCGTGTGTCTGATCGGCGCCGGCCTTCTGCTGCGCACGCTTACCAAGCTGCACCAGGAGGATGTTGGCTTCAATCGTGACAATGTCTTGGTCGGGTGGATTTTTCCGACTCTAGCTGGGTATGAAGGAGAAAGGGAAACCACGCTCTACTGGAATCTGCTATCTAAATTGAATGCGACGCCAGGGGTGAAGTCGGCAAGCATGTCACGGTTACAGCTTCTCAGCGGGTACTGCGATTTGCATGTGGCCAATCGCGGCAGCAGTGATTCATCATCGTCCCAAACGAAGGTTTCGTGCAATTCAATGGGACCCAGGTTTTTCGGGACTATGGGCATTCCATTTCTGCTTGGGCGCGACTTTTCCCAGGCCGACAACGCCGGATCGCAAAAAGTAGCCATCATCAGCGAGAGTACCGCTCGCAGCTACTTCGATGGCGTGAACCCAGTTGGCCAGGAAATCGCATTCAACGACGAGACCTTCAAAGACCGCCTGCTGATAGTTGGGGTTGTGAAAGATATCCGCAGCAGTCTGCGTCAAGAGCAGTCCCAGCGTTCGCCAAGGGCGGTTTACGTGCCGTTCGCACAAGCTCCAGGGGAGATGCGAGGACAAGCGGTGCTTGAAATACGTACTGCCGCCAATCCCAACGATGTAATCGCATCGGTACGCCCACAGGTTGAATCCGAGGACAAGGGATTACCGCTCGTCAGCCTGCAAACTCAGCGCGAAGCTATCGAAGATAACTTGGGAAACGACCGCTCACTAGCCATTCTCACCAGCACGTTTGGCGTCCTTGCTCTGACGCTCACCGCGATGGGGCTCTACGGGTCCATCGCATACGGGGTGGCGCGGCGCACGCGAGAGATTGGAATCCGCATGGCACTGGGAGCGTCTCGGGAAGCGGTGCTCACACGCCTTATGCGCGAAGCGGGAATATTGGTTTCGAGCGGTCTGCTGATTGGCTTCGCAGCCAGCTTCGTCGTTACTCGCGCGATATCCAGCCAGCTCTACGGAGTGAGCGCTACAGATCCCGCGACATTTCTGGCAGTAATAGCTCTCATGAGCGTCGTCGCGCTGGCCGCAGCCTATGTCCCTGCGCGACGCGCAATGGGTGTCGATCCTGTCGTGGCGCTCCGAATCGAGTAGAACCACTGGTGGTAGCGGGTGGGTCTTTTGCTCGTGACCTGCGGTAGCAGGAAGCAAACAAGCGCGGCTCACGCCGGGCCGTTCCGCACAACAACGTGCCGCTTGTTATTTGGCCGGCGGAGCTGTACTGGTTTGTGCCGGAGCAGGCGTCCCGACTTTTCGCAGGCTGGTCCACCACGGCTTATAGAAGTTGATCGTGGTCCAGCTTGGCTTGCTGCTTGATGTATTCGCCTGCTTGTTATCCCGCTGCTTCGCTGGCAGGGAGTACGAGGTGGCGCTTTTGCGCAGAGAAGGCGGCGAGATCCTGCACCATGTCGAAGAACTTGTCCTCATTTTTGCCGCTCAACTGCCAGGCTTCGGAAACCGTGAGAGGGAGAAGCTGTTCTATCGTCCACGGGTGAGTCTCAGCAGGCTCGTTCGCTCCCGGCTTTATCTTGACGGGGGAAGATGATTGCGCAGGCTGCTGCTGGGCAGCTCCGGCGATGGTCGCCACTCACAAGTGGCGGCAGCGGCGAGGCAGAGAATCAAAATACGAATGTCGAAGATGTGTCATTGCGAATCTGAACGACAATAATTAATCTTCAGCCGCATAATGTCGCTTAAGGAGCGGAGGCGACAATGATTCGAGAACGCGCGTTAAAGATCGTGTTGGTCGTGGTGGGATTGATTTTCCTGGCCACAATTTACCCGTTGACCATGTTTTTTGGACGAGAGCCTGCGCTGGCGATGATGCTCAGCCTCTACGTTACGCTCGGTATCTTCTTGCTGCTTGCGGTGCGCAATCCTTTGGCGAATCGTAGCCTCATCGCTTTCACCGCATGGTCGAGTTTCGCTCACGCGTCTCTCATGGCAGTGCAGGCCTACCGGGGACTAATTGAACGCGGAGAACTGATCGGGGTGGCTGCGCTCTATGTCATCGGAATTGCCTTGGTTGCATTGGCTCCGGCAAATCCCGCAGCATCAGCAGCCAAGGCGTAGGCTCAGTCGAAGGATCGGAGGGGACTGCCGAGCCGTGGGAATCCGGCTCGGGGATCAACAGGCTTGACTCGATATCGCGTCGCCTTTTCTGCAAAAGGCGGCTACAGTCTCGAACAGTTGCTCGGGTTCACCTTTGTGTACGAATGCTGTTGCGTAGCGATTCGCATCCTCTGGCATCCAGGGCAGTTCCGAAAGAATGACGATGGGAACGGAGGGAAAGCCCGTCTTGAGTTGTTCAGCGACATCTGCAGCCGTCAAGGAACTGTTGAGACGATAGTCGAGAAGTATCATGCAGACGCTGTCCGACTTCGGCCATTGTACTGAAGTGCTTCCGACGAGCGCCGGAAGACACGTATAGCCCTTCCGCTCGAGCATCCAGCAATAAATTTTCAGATGTTCTGGGTTGTCGTCGATGACGAGCACCGTGCCGGTTTTCTTCGTCTGCTCTGGAGTTTGTTGCGATTCGTTCGTAAAGCTTCCGGTGGTGGAACTCGGCATAGTGCTGTTTGATGCACGATTACAAGACATGAGTAGGAAAACCAATGGGCCCCGGCGCCGTCACTCCCGAGCCAACCGTCAGGAAATTGCCGCAAGCCGGGGGTGGCGTATGAGTCTAACATCAGAAAAAAACGAGATTCTTTCGCGTGCTTCGTTGGTTGCGTCTGGATTTGCAGAGCGTCTATGGTATTGAAGTTGGAACCTGACCTGCAGTGAAGGAGATTGCAATTGAAGTATCTGTGCCTTGTATATGGGGAAGAGAAGGAAATGGAAGCCATGACCGACGATGGCTGTATGGCTTTCGATCAGGCGCTGCGAAGCTCTGGCCGGTGCGTCGCCTCGGAGGCCCTGCAACCGGTTCGGACCGCTGCTACCGTGCGTGTCCGCAACGGAAAGGTATCGGTGACGGATGGCCCCTTCACGGAAACGAAGGAGATCCTCGGAGGCTTTTATTTAATTGAAGCAGCGGATATGGATGATGCCATTCAAATTGCCTCGGAAATCCCGCCCGCTCGCATCGGCAGCATTGAGGTGCGTCCCATCAGGGAGCTGATGAGCACAACTGGCGAACGAAGACAGTTGTAGCGCGAAATGAAAGCTCCACAGTAGTAGGGAAGCGGAAGGAAAGATACGTGTTGTGCAGATAGTCACTGCCTTGAGGAGATTTTTTCGATCTCCAAATGGTTCTTCACACTTATGTTGTTGCTCTTGGCAGTTTCCGTTTTGGCTGCGCAGTTCTCGAAATCCACTGCGTGCTGCCATTGATGCTGATACGTAGGACGTGCTTGGCGGATTGAGGACTGTCTTCACTCGCGAATGCAACCAGCGGCAGCACGAGCACAAGCGCAATCAAGAATCCGAATGGCGGTTTTCGTGAAGGCATTGTTTCTCCTTGACCCTGAAATGTGGGATTTTCGTCAGGAGAAAGCCATTGCCCGCAAATTGCGAGTGGATGACCGATGAATGAATAGTCTGTATCTATGCGCACGGGCACAACTTCAGACATGATGGGCGAGGAATGTCGAAGCCCCTTCACGACCGAGATATCTTTGCAGGTTCCTTCGCTCGGTGTTGCGCAGATCTACGACGATCAGTCCGTCGAGGACGTCCGAAAAATGCCCGTCAACGTTGAATGCCAGAACCTGTCCCCCGACTTTGAGATACTGCCGCAGCAGAACCGGAAGACCCTTGCCATCGAGTTCGAATTCTGAGACAGAGTCCGACAGCTCCTCGGAATCGCGTACTAAGTTCTGAAACGCTCGGACATCCCAGTGCTTCAGCCGGGAGGAGCGGAACGGATGCCGCGGTTTCACCATTGCACTTAATGGGTGCGCCGAAAATTGAGAGCGGAAAAACTCATACATCAACGTTCGGGAGGCCGGAGCATACGAGTTGCTGATACTCACCGCACCGAACAGCACGGGACTCTGCGGGTTCAGCACTACATATCGTCCAATCGCCTTCCACAGCAGGAGCAGCGGCGTGTATTGCCGCTGATATTCCGGACGCACAAACGAGCGCCCTAACTCAACGGCGGGGCCAAGTTTGTCGAAGAACTCAGGCCGGAAGCGAAAGAGTGTGTTGGTGTACAGTCCATCGCAGCCGAATTGCCGCAACACCTCAAACGTATTTGCCAGCCGATAAGCGCCCACGATCTGCCGGGCCTGGCGATGATAGAGAAAAAGATGACGATAGTGCGCGTCGAAATGGTCTAAGTCGATCTCACGCCCGGTGCCCTCGCCCACTTGCCGGAAGGTAAGCTCACGCAATCTGCCAATCTCGCGGAGTGCACGGGGAATCTCTTCGGGGTTCGCGCAATAGGCCTCGTATTCTTCGGAGCGCTCGATGCATGTTGCAGGAGCAAGCTGCTCGATTTCACTCTCCAGCATGTCGGCCGGAACCGGCTCGGCCAGGCGCTTTTCAGACGGCCAGAATGGGACTTTGGGAACTTGCCAGGTGGGAGCCTGCTTCGTGAAGCGGTTCGCCAGCGCATAGGTCTTCCAGCGCAGGGATTCCGTCCCTTCAGCCACGGTCGAGAAACTCGTAAGAGTATCCGACGGTATGGCCTTGGCTATCCTTATGTTGATTTCCGAGCCTTTCTTGTCGAGCAACTCCTTCGGCAAGCGGACGGTCCGCAGCCGCGGATGAATCAGCCCAATGAGATGAAACGGCAAACTGTTTGTTCCGTCGATGAACATCGGCAAGAGCGGTGAGCCGGTAGTACGCGCGAGGCGAAATGCGGTCGTGCTCCACGCCGGATCGGCGATTCCTTTCGTCCATTGGAAGTGCGCAACTTCGCCGGCAGGAAAAATCAACAGCGCTCCAGAGCTACGCAGCCAGTCCACCGCTCCGCGCAGACCGCGCTCGTTTACCTTGCGCATCTTTCCGGAGCCAGAACGGTTGCCGAACGGGTCGAGCGGAATGCAGTATTCGTCCAGTTCGGGAATTCCCGTCAGAAGGTAGTTGGTAAGGATTTTTACGTCAGGGCGAACCTTGAGCAGCAGCGCGCCTAGAAGAATTCCGTCCAGAATGCCGAATGGATGATTGGCGATGGCTACCAGCGGACCGGTCGCCGGCACGCGCTGCAGGTCCGTTTCGCTCGCCTTTAAAGAGACATTCAGTGCTCCCAATATCTGATGGAAGATGTCACCGCCGTCTGCCTCGAGGGCGCTCCGGTAAAGCTCCCGGCATTGTTCGAGACAGAACAGCTTTTCCAGAATGGGATTGAGAGGAGCGTGAAGACTGGCGCCCAGTTGCAGAGAGTTCCAGAATTCGGTTTGAAAACCGGCATTCTTGAGCGGCATGATCGAAGATAGCCAGCCCGTGTTACATCAGGATGAAGTTTCCATCAAATGAATATGAACAGATCTCAGGTATCTCTCTGTGACAGTTAGCAACCTCGCTGCAATGATTGCTAACACTAGGGATCGATCGATCAAGCGGTGTGCTACAACATGCACCGTTGTGTGCTACAACCGCTAGAGCGAAAAAACAATCATGAAACGCACCGCCCGATCCGCTGGTTCCAAAGTCGAATGCCGAAGGCTCTGGCGGCACGCGCGAAGAAACGCAGTGGCATTGCCTCCGATACCGAGCTCATCCAACTCGCGTTGGCGAACATCGCCGTTGCCGACGATTATGCTGACTGGCCGCTTTCTCGCCGGGGCACAATTGACCCTAGGATCGACCTTGGCTTCTGAGTTTCAAGCGACGCTCCGCCGCCTCCAACGCGACAAGCACCGAACAGCTCTAACACAACGTCCGAATCGGAACTGGATTTATTCGACTCGGTCGGTGGCCGTCCGGCCAAGTTGCTGTATGACACTTACTGTCTATATCGATATTCTTCAGAACCGTTTTCCGAGGAATGGCGAAGCCATGCTGCGAGCCGCCGAGGCATGGCATTCACCAGTCACAGAGGCCGAACTCCCTGCAGCTTGCGGTCTGCTTGATCCGGCGCATGCCGGCACACGCGGGATCACCGAACAAATTACTGCGGTCATCGAACAAGGCCCGCTCGAAGCTGATTCAGAAATATGGCGGGAAGCTGGGATTCTGTCCGGGATACTCGCTCGCCTACTGGGACACAAGAGCGATCAGCGACGCCAGCTGTTGAATGACGGCTTGCTCTTGGCCACAGCTAGAAAGCAAGGGTGCTATATACTCACTCGCAACCTTCTGGATTTTGATCTCCTGCAACAACTTGATCCCTCCGGCAAAGTTCTGTTCTAGCGATGACAGCGCGCCTAGGCTAGTACAGCGACCAGCGACAGAACCTTCAACGCGAGTGATCGATCACCCGAGACTGTAACTTCATTTGTAGCGTCGTCCGCGCTAATCGCTTTGGTGAAGACTCGCCATGCGAGTTCCTGATCCATGTTCAGGGTCGCCTCTGGCCTGTCTGTTTGCTCTGACAGGCGCCACCCTGAATTCGATCTTTGCAGAAACCACGAGCCACCAGCTTCGCCTCCAATTTCGACTTTTACCGTAGTCCCTTCCCGTGCTTTCACTTCTCGAAACGCGTGCGGCAGGCCGCGCATGAATGTGTCCAAAACCGGGAAAAACAGATCGCGGCCGGAAATGCCGGGCCTGTTCACCGCAACGCGAATCTGTTGCTGATGATGCCAACGCTCGGTGTATTCGCGCGCGATGTCGAACCAGTTTGCCGACTGATCTTCGCCGGCCCACGTCACACTCCATAGTGCCGGCGCGAACGGATCGAGTCGCTTAAAGACCTCGTACACTTGCTTCGAAGTGAGCTCCAGCGTGTCAATCAGCACCCGCGGACTCAAACGCTTCGCCGACTGGATCCACTCTGCATTATTTCGATTGATGAACTGAACAAAAGATGAGTAGCTGTCTCGTGGTGGTGCGGCGAGTCCGAAGAATCCGTCGCGCTGCATGGAAAGCCTCTTGATATTTCCGTCGAGCAGATGAGCGACAACATCCTTGACGGTCCACTGCTTCGCCAACGTCGGACGCGTCCAGTCATCATGCCTTAGGCCTTTCAGCAGCGCGATGAGCTCGTCTTCCAGAATCGGGAACAGATGGATCGTGATGATTGGTGGGACGGTGTTCATGAGCAAAGTTTAGGGGCTGCCGCAGCAGCCCCTGACAAAACAAATTTATATCATCAGAACAGGAACTTCACCGACAGTTGGACTTCTAATGGGTCGCCAACACCCTGACGCAGGAAGCCGTCAAAGTTGAACAATGCTGGAGACACTAGAGGATTGACGTTGTTCTTGTTGTTGAAGCTGTTGAACATCTCTACCTGCGGGATCAAAGCGTAGTGGTCGCCGAAACGGAATGGGCGGGATCCGCGCCAGTCAAAAGTGAAAAATCCGTTGTCCTTGCGCAGGTGATTCCGACCGCAATCGATTCCGTTCACCACGCGAGTGAGCGAGTTGTTCGGGCTGCACGCCGGACCGGTGCCGGTGCCGAGTGGATTGTCCGTGATCGGCTGCGCGGTGTGCGCCTGGATTCTCGGGCTGAATTCAAACCCGTGCGGCAGCCTCATGTAGCCGAACAGATTGAATTTGTGCCGCTCATCGCGATCGGAGAACGAATAGTCTCTGCGGAAGTTGAACTCGTTGAAGTAGCGGAAGGTAAACGGGTCGCGCTCGTTCGAATCGTCGTCGAGGTCCTCTGACAAAACGTAGTTAGCTTCCATCTGATAATTCTGGCTGAAGCGTTTACGAACGCCAATGGTCGCGCCACGGTAAAGGGAGTGGGCCGAGCTTTGCGTATCCGTGACCGTGCCGAGATTCGGAAATGGCGCTGGCCCGAGGTAGTTCACGGTGTCTCCATTCGCCGGCAGAACCGCTTGCGGTCCGACGTTTGGATTCACGAAGCGCGTGAGATGGACAGAGTGCGAGATCGTGAGGTCGATGTATCCCGTGAGATTTGGAACGAGTTCCTGCTCATATCCAAAATTTCCTGTGTATGTGCGCGGGTTCGCATAGTGCCGGTCGAAAACGGTTACTCCAGGCTGGAACGGGAATGTGCCCGGAGCTAGCGTGGACGGAGGCAGCGTTCCCGGCCACTGCGGCGGCGCGCCGCCGGGACCATTCGGACTGATGAAGACCTGCGTATATGCGGCCGGAACGCCGGGACAAGTTCCATTCGTGGGCGCCGGAGTGAGCGGACAGGTAGAAACGTCCCCGGCGAAAAACTCCTGCTGCTGCACTCCATTGGTGGTGATGGCGCCCACCTGGGTCAGCATGTTTTGGTTGCCGTTATAAATCCCGTAACTCGCGCGCACGACCGACTTCTGATTGTTCTTCACGTCCCACGCAAACCCCACGCGTGGCTGGAACATCTTCGTTGCGTTCGGCAGGCGGCCAGTGGAAGGGAACGCGGGATTACTCAGGTATTGCCCATAAGCCGTCTGCGCAGCCGGAATTGTGGGATCCGGGAAAATCTGTGCCTCCCAACGCAGTCCGTAATTCAAACTGAAATTGGGACGGATCTGCCACTTGTCCTGAAGGAAGAGCGCGTAGTTCTTGTTATTGATGTCCGATGCTCCCGGCGGAATCTTCGACAACCCTGTTGCGGTGTCCTGCAAGTACAGCAACAGCGGCCCTTGCGTGGCTGTGAAGCCGTCCGGACACTTTGATCCCTGGTTCACGAACGAGCCATTGGCGCATTCGGCGGCAGTAGGTCCGAAGCCGTTGCCCATGGATGCCGGCGAAGCATAGTGCAGGAAGCCTGTGACCGAATCAAAGATGTAGCGGCCCTGGAAAAATCCGCGGAACACCTGTGAGTTGTTGCTGTGCAGGAACTCGCCGCCAAACTTGATCGTGTGGTTGCCGGAGACGATCGAGAAGTTATCTCGAATCTGGAAGCGTTTGAAGGTCTCGTCGACGTTTGGTTCGAGGAAGAACGGGTGGCCGAAGCGGAAACTGGGAGCAAAGCCCATCGCCGTATCGGGAGTCACGTTGGAAGTCACGGCGCTGCGCGGCCGGTCCTCTCGCGAGAAGCTGAAGTGGCCTTCGTTGACCTTCTTGTTCGAGATGGTTGTGAACAGGTTCACATTTGCGTCGTTGATCTTTGACGGCCCTTCAATTCCATTGGCGGAATCGCCGTATGTGGGAACGTCGAAGGTCTGGTTCTGATTGTTTGATCGGTCGAAGTTGTAGGACGCGCTCAGAGCGTTTGCCGAGTTGACGTTCCAGTCGTATTTCCCAAGGATCGCGGTGTTGTGGACCTGATGTTGCACCGGCAATCCTTCATTCTGTTTCAAGCCTGACGTGTTCTGGAAGAAGTTGAGCAATGCCAGCCGCTGGCACTCTGAGTTGCTGCCGATGAGTGCATCGCCGGCGCCAACTGCAGGTGTGCCGCCAGGGCAACTTCCCAGAGGCGCGCTCAGGTTGGGGCGAGTCAGGTTTTCGAGTATCTGCTCGAATGCTCCGAAATAAAACATCTTCTGCTTGATAATCGGCCCGCCGACGGTGCCACCAAATTGTTCGCGGCGAAAGTCCTGTAGCGGCTTGCCATCGGAAGTGTCGGCGCTGAGCGCCTCGAGCCTCTGATAGTGGAAGAGGCTGCCGTGCAGTTGATCGGTACCCGATTTCGTAATCACGTTCACGACGCCGCCGGCAGTGCGCCCAAATTCCGCCGACGCTCCGGTTGCGACCACCTGGAATTCCTTCACCGCGTCGAGCGTTATGTCGATAGCGGCGCGCTGTCCTCCCACCTGCTCGCCGAAGAAACCGTTGTTGTAATCGCCGCCGTCCAGACTGATGTTGTTCAACGTGCCGCGCTGGCCGGCAAAGCTGATCTCATCGCCGTCCGGACCTTGTACTACGCTCACGCCGGGAGTAAGCGTCAGCAGGTCTTCAAACTTTCTTCCCAGGATAGGCGTCTCTGCAATGGTGGCGCTGTTCAACGTGTCGCTCGACTCGGTCGCGGTGACGTCAAGAGCGGTCGTCGCGTTCACGGTTACCGTTTCTCCCGTCGCGGACACCTTGATCGCAAGGCGCAGATACAAAGCCTGGCCGACCGTCAGGTCAATGCCTTGCTGGACCAAAGTCGAGAATCCAGTCTTCTTCGCTGTCACTTCGTATTTGCCCGCGGGCAATGCCAGGAAAGAGAAGCGCCCGCCCTCATCGCTGCTAACCGACTGGCGCACATTGGTGTCGAGGTTATGTGCCTCCAGAGCGACGCCGGGAACCACGGCACCGGTCGAGTCCAGCACCGTGCCTTGAATGACTCCGGATGTAATTTGAGTTTGAGAAAAGGTCAGGCTCGTCACCAGGAGAATGGCAAACAAGCTCAGGACAAATCGGCGCAGAAAAGCCATGGCGACTCCTAGGGTTTAAGTCTTAACTGCGGGGCCCGTTGTAACAGCTTCTTAAAATCCGGAAAGTTGCTGAATGTTAATCCAAAAGTGGATTTGGTGCACTTTGAAAATTTTGATCTCAGCGACTAGAGCAAATCCCAACAAGTGCCAAGAAACAGGGCACTCTTGTCCGGGCTCATGTACAGCTCTTCAAAACAGGTAGATCACTTGAGCCGAAAAACTAGCTGTAATGAGCCATTGCAAGAACCGGAGACCCATGGTCAAACCGCAGAGCATCGCTGAAGTGATGGGCGGGACGGCGATATTAGACTCCCACGTGCGCTCAATCAGCGACTTGGAAAAAAGATTGCCCGCGGACTACCCAAGCGCGCTCTGCGCAATACCGTGGAACGAATCTATTCCTCCGCCGGCGATGTGCGCCGCGTGATGTTTCGTATTGTTCCCGAGGCGACGTTCAAGCGCCGCGTCCGTCTCTCGCATTCCGAGAGCGAGCGTACGGAGAGACTCGCTCGCGTCATCGCTGCCGCTGAGCACGTCTGGGAGGATCGGACAGACGCTCGCGAGTGGCTCACAAAGTCACATCCTGAATTGGGAAAACGCAGTCCATTAGAGTGTGCAATGACGGAGCTTGGTGCCCGCCAGGTTGAGGATCTGCTCGAGCGTCTTTTCTATGGCATTCCTGCGTGATGCGGGTTTTCCGTATCGCCGATCGACGATTTCCACAGTTCGACGGGACTGGGGCCCGCCTCATTGGGGGCCGCTGGAATTCGCCCGGCAAACCTGTAATCTACACAGGGGAAACATTCTCGGCAGCGCTGCTCGAGGTGCTGGTTCACTCGAATCTCGGACGCGTGCCCAAGACGCAAGCTGTTATAGAAATCACCATTCCCGATAAGGTACTTGTCGAATCGCTTGCGCCTGACGACCCTCCAGGCTGGGACGGGGAAGATCAGTCCGTGAGCCGCGCGTTCGGCGACCGGTGGCTGAAAGAATCCCGATCGGCGGTTCTGCTGGTTCCAAGCGCCGTCACACGGGGGCACGAGCGCAATGTTCTCATCAATCCTGACCACAGCGACTTCGCAAACATCACAGCAAGCAAACCGCAGGACGTCCAGTCGGACAGGCGATTGTTCGGAAGATAGAAAGTGCGAAAAAATCCGTGAGATCCGCGGGAATCCGTGAGATCGGCGGTATGCCATTGCTCTTGACTTTGATTTACCCGAAAGCTGACAGCCAAACGTCGAGAGCCTCTATTCCACCCCAATCCAAGCCGGGGTAGTCCGCAGCGCAATCGGAGAGCCCGAGACCGCACTCAGCGATCCGCTACCGGAGATGGCGAATTCTGTGATGTCGCTCGAATCATGGTCAGCGACATAGAGATGGTTTCCCGCGACATCCACTGCAACGAACACCGGACCGGTGCCGGTGGTAAACGGCGAACCCGATACTTGACTGAGCGCGCCGTCAGATCCGATTGCGAATGCCGACACGTTGTTCGAACCGTGGTTCGCGACAAACAAGAACTTTCCGTTTGGATCGGTAGCCAGCGCACTGGGAGCGATTCCTGCATTCACCGGAGCGGACATCGGCGTCAGCCCGGATCCTGAGACGGTGAATCCCAGTATCGTGTCCGCGCCTGCGTCCGCAACATAAACGTGGGTGCCTGCGGGGTCAACGATCACAAATGCCGGCGAAGTGCCGGCAGCCACAGTGGCCTGAGCGACGGCGAGAGTGCCGTCAGAATTGACTGTGAAACTCTCGAGTCCCTGCGTCGGGCTCACCACGTACAGAACGTTACCTTTTGGAGCAAGCGCCATCGACATCGGATTCGTCAAGGTCGAAAACGGCGAGCCTGAGAGCGGTGTGGGATTTCCGGTAGTCGCGTCCAGCGAATACGCCGAGACGCTACTCGACCCCTGGTTCAGAACATAAGCATGCTGACTGCTGGAGTCGATCGCGATCGATACAGGATTGATGCCAGTTGCCACCGGGGCATTCGCCGGAGTCAGCAGGCCCTTGCTCTTGTCGAAGTTGTAGCTGACGATCCCGTTCCCACCGGAACTGAGCACGTACTCAAAGAGTTTTGAGGGACTGACGGCAACAGCCGTAGGAATGCCGCCGGTCGAGAACGGAGAACTGGAGACCGCGGTGAGCGCACCCGAAGAAGCCTCTTGGAACCCATAGACGAGTTCCGCATTCTGGCCGACAGAATAAAGAAAGTGGTGCGTGCTCCCACCGCAACCCGCCAATCCAATGAGCAGCAATAACAACGATAAGCGATGTCCCAACTTCATCCTGCCACTCGACGGATCCTCACAAGGTCACCTTCAAACATCCTAGTTGCTCCTGAGTAGCTGACGAGTAAAGGAATGTGTCGGAATGTAAGCGGTGGCAGACGTGAAAACTTGGCAGGGTCAATCAGGAAAACTCCACTGCTGTTCATCTACGAACACCTTGGTACGAACCCGCAATGTTCCGCTTCGCCCGGAGGTTACCAAGACGCTGAAGATTGAGGCACTTACCCTCGCAGATAAATGGTCTCTTACCTGCTTCACTGATCACGGACATCTGTGATGGGCGGAGGTCATACCGGGATGAGCTTCGATACGCTGTGGCAGGATTTTCGACATGCGTTGAGAATATTGCGGCTTAACCCCGGCTTTACTTTTATCGCACTGCTCTCGCTCGCGCTCGGCATCGGAGCGAACACGGCGATCTTCCAGTTACTCGACGCCGTTCGCCTGCGCATGCTACCCGTTCAAAATCCGCAGGAGTTGGCCAAAGTACGAATCGATTCCAAGCACGGCCGCAGCGGCTCCTGCATCAACGAACATTGCGACCTGACCAGTGCGCAATGGGAGCAGCTCAAAAAGCAGCAACAGGCATTTTCAGGACTCTTCGCGTGGGCCCCCGACCGTTTCAATCTGGCTCAGGGAGGCGAAGTTCATTACGCGAATGGCATTTGGGCAAGCGGAGATTTCTTTTCTGTCCTGGGTATCAAGCCGGCGCTTGGGCGATTGCTGACGAGCGCTGACGACCAGCGCGGATGTGGACTTCCCGGAGCGGTCATCAGTTATCCGTTCTGGCAGCGGCAGTTCGGCGGCGATCCCTCTGCCATCGGACGGAAGCTTAGCATCAACAGCCATCCTGTCGAAATTCTCGGCATCACTCCGCCGAGTTTCTATGGTCTTGAAGTCGGGCGCAGCTTCGATGTCGCCGTTCCCATCTGTGGGCAGGCTGTAATCTCAGGCGAGAACAGTCCCCTCGATGTTCCGTACGTGTGGTGGCTTACTGCCATGGGCAGGTTGAAGCCGGGAATGTCGATAGTTCAGGCTACCGCGCAACTGAACTCCTTCGCGACGGCTCTCTTTCACGAAACGCTGCCGCCGACCTTCAAAGGACAGAACGGTCTGGATTATCTGACCTTCAAATTCAAGGTCCTGCCCGCCGGCAATGGCGTATCTCAGCTTCGTGAGAACTATTCGACTCCATTGTGGCTGTTACTCGGGATCGCCGGTCTGGTTCTGCTGATTGCTTGCGCGAACCTCGCCAACTTGATGCTCGCGCGTGCCAGCGCACGCGAGCGTGAGATCGCGGTAAGACTCGCAGTTGGAGCATCTCGGTTGCGCATCATCCGACAACTTCTGGCGGAAAGCCTGATGATAGCGGTCCTAGGCACAGGTTTGGGCTTCGCACTTGCGCAATGGCTGAGCCGTTTCCTGGTGGCCTTCCTGAGCACCGAAGGGCGCACGCTCTTTGTCGATTTTCAGGCTGACTGGCCGGTGCTGGCTTTCACTGCCGGAACAGCGATGCTGACCTGCATTCTCTTCGGGGTCGCGCCTGCCCTGCGCGCTACTCGAGTCTCCCCGCAAGTCGCGATGAAAGCCGGCAGTCGCGGCGTGACCAGCAGCCGCGAACGCTTCGGATTGCGACGCGTGCTCGTGGTTTCACAAGTCGCGATGTCGCTGGTGCTGCTCTTTGGCGCTCTCCTGTTCGTGCGCACTCTGCGCAACCTCATAACCGTGGAGACCGGCTTCCAACAGACCGGCATTCTGGTCGCCGATCTCGACTACTCGCACCTCAACGTCCCCTCGCAGAGCAGATTGGAATACAAACGACAGATTCTCGAACGCATTCGCGCACTCCCCGGCGTGGAATCGGCGGCCGAGACAGCGATTGTGCCCATCAGTGACACCAGCATCAACGACGATGTCTGGGCGAGCGGTACCGACCATAATCAACGCAAATCGAGCTTCTTGAATACCATCAGTCCAGGCTACTTCAGCACGCTCGCGACGCCGCTCATCGCCGGACGCGATTTCAACGGCACCGACACCAAGGATTCGCCAAGAGTTGCCATTATCAATGAAGCTCTAGCCAAGCAACTGGGATTTGGCGGAAATGCCTTAGGAAAGGTCTTCCGGCGCGAATCTACATCGCGCGATCCGGAGCTTGAGTTCCAGATTGTCGGGCTGGTGAAGAATACGAAATATCAGGATCTGCGCGAGGAATCAGCACCAATCGCATACACTCCAGTCGCTCAGGAATCGAGGCAGGACTCCGACATTCAATTGGTTGTACGATCCTCCGCGCCGCTCGCCGACCTGACGCAGAGAATCAAAAGCGCCGCCGCAGAAGTAAATCCAGCGATGGATATCACGTTCAGGGATTTCAAAACTGTGATAGGAGATTCGCTGCTGCAGGAGCGGCTGATGGCCACTCTTTCCGGCTTCTTCGGATTTCTTGCAGCGCTACTCGCGACCGTCGGACTCTATGGCGTTATTTCCTACATGGTAGTGCGCCGCACGAACGAAATTGGTATCTGCATGGCGCTGGGCGCCGACCGCGCAGGAATCTTGCAGATGATTTTGCGGGAAGCCGGCGCGCTACTGCTGATCGGAGTAGCGGCAGGTGCTGTTCTCTCCATCATTGGCGCGAGGGCTGCGAATGCGCTGCTATACGGACTAAAGTCTTACGATCCAGTTACGCTGATCGCTGCTATTGCCCTGCTGGCGACAGTGGCCGTAGCCGCCAGCTCGCTACCGGCACAACGGGCCTCAAAACTCGATCCCATGATCGCACTGCGCGAGGAGTAGGGGAGAAGAGGCCATCGGCTCTCGGCTCTCAGCCTTCGGCCAGCCAACCGCCTGGACTAACGGTCAGATTCCTGGTTGCGACTCGGCATAGTCTTCATCCGCGCAATCCGTGGATATCCCTGTAATCCGTGCCCAGATGTTGCAGTTGCTCTTGATCACCCCTCAAGCTTGAAACGCGTCTCCGCCAGCCTATAAAGCGGCCGCCAAATCAATCGATTCACCGTGAGAACCATCATCGCCATGACAACTGTGGCCAACAGCAGCAGAGCGAAATTTCCGGTATCGGTGGCACGACTGATCTCGGCGCCGAGGCCGAGCGTCGATAGCGTCTCTTCTTTCATGTGAAAGTACTCGGCGACGATGCTCGCGTTCCACGCGCCGCCCGATGCGGTGACCAATCCGGTGATCAGATACGGAAAGATGCCGGGCAGTATCACTGTCCTCCATCGTTGTCCGCTGGAGAAATTAAAAACGTCTGCCACCTCGCGCAGATCCGAGGGGAGCGCCATCGCGCCGGCGATTACATTGAAGAGGATGTACCACTGCGTACCCAGCAGCATCAGAGCGATCGATCCGATGCCCAAGCCTCCGCCCAATCGAATAATTGCTAGCAACAGAACAGGGAACAGCGCCGTCGCCGGAACCGAAGCTGCGATTTGCGCGATCGGCTGCGCGATGCGGGCGAGTCGCGGATGAAATCCGATCGCGACGCCGGCGGGGATTGTCCAGACCGAAGCCAGAAGCAGTGCGATGTTCACGCGCAGAAGCGTGGCCGCTGCGCTCTTCACCGTCAGCGCAAAATCGGATCGGGTCACATACCGCAACATGGAAATCGCGTGCACCGATGCATACACCGTCACCGCGCCCACGAACACGATCGCGAAGAAACCGAGCAAGTAGGTCGCGACCTTGTTTTTCTGTCTACTGGGTTGAGGTTGCCGTGCCCGCTCGGCCAGCTTGAGGGCAATCTTCTCCGATACCGGAGTAATGACGTTCTTCTGTACTACTTTCAAAGCATGCGAGCGGCGCAGAGCTTCCAACAGCGGAGAACGTGGGATTGCAGAGCTTTCCACCTGCTCAAACTTAAATTTGTCTGACCACGCGATCACCGGCCGCCACACCACCTGGTCGAGCAGGATGATCACTGCGATCATCGCTGCGAGTCCCCACAGAATCGAAGGCATGTCTCCGGCACTGGCCGCGGTTTGCAGGTAAGAGCCCAGGCCGGGAAGGCGGAAGTCGCGTTTGCCCAGCACGAACATCTCGCAGGCCATCAGGAAGAACCATCCTCCGGCGACAGAAACCATCGAGTTCCACACCAGACCTATCGCGCCGTAAGGCAATTCGAGAGTGAAGAAGCGCTGCAGTGGGCTGAGTCGATAGATCAGCGCCGCTTCGTGCAATTCCCGCGGAATGCTCTTAAGCGACGAATAGAAACTGAATGCGATGTTCCACACCTGTCCAGTAAAGATGAGGATCACCGCGCCGAGTTCCACTCCCAACTGTCGTGTGGGAATCAACGCGACCAATGCGAGCATGACCGCTGGTAGAAAGCTGAGCACCGGTATGGATTGCAAAATGTCGAGGATCGCCAGCATTGGCGCTTCCAACCGCTTGTTGTGCGCAGCCAGCCAACCGTAGCCCAGGGCGAAGAGGAGGCTGAGAAGGTACGCGATGAGAATGCGAGTGAGCGAGTAGAAAGCGTAAAGCGGCAAAACCTTGGGCGAGCGGTTGATCTCTGCGGCTGCAATGGCGCCGCCTGACCAATAGCGCGCGATCAGCACGACGCCGTAGAAGCACGCCAATCCGACGAACAGCACGAGAATGTCGGTGATCACCGTCCACGTGGGTCGCCGCACGACGGAGCGCGCAAACGTGCGAACTCTGATCACTGCTTCACGTCGGCGACGCTCGCGCTGTGCTCCTCAGCTTCCGGAAGCTTCAGTCGCTGTGTGCGCGCGTCATAATCGAAAATTTCAGCGTAGCGACCCCAGTTGATCGCTGTTTCCAGTTGCTTGAGGGTTTCTTTCTCGCTGAATTGTTCGTCGAGCAAGTCGTGGAAGAATTCCTCATGCACGGCATGGTCGGATTTCATTTCCAGCACACGTTTGATCTGCCGGAACAGGAGCAGACGGTCGAGCATCTGCTTGCGGAAAAGTTCCTTTTGCTGCGCAATCTCGGCGTAAGCAAACGTGCGTCCTTCCGTCGTGATCTCGGCAATACCTTTTTCCACTTTTAGGAATCCCAGCATCGACGCGGCATCCATCAAGGGCAGCAGATCGTCCAGCTCAAAGCTCAGGTCGCGCGCCAGGCGGTAGAGATCTTCGCGCCCGCCACGGTCGTCCAGCATCTCGAGTAAGCCCGCGATGCCGCCCGGGCGCACGTGCGGCAACATCTCATACATCGTCTTCGCACCGCGAACTTCGGACAGATCCTCCCGCTGTTGTCCGGGAATCACCGGCGCAGCTTCGGGCTGCGTGAGCACGGTATAGATGTAGTCGATGTAATCGCCGAATAAACTATTCTTGCGGTCGTGCGGCCGCGGCAGGTTGACGCGGAAATCCGTTCGGATGCGCGCCGGATTTCTTCCCAGCACGATCACGCGATCCGCCAGCAGTACCGCCTCTTCGATGTTGTGAGTAACAATAAAAATCGAGCGAGTCGGGATCTCCTTCTTCTGCCAGAGTTCCAGCAGTTCGCTGCGAAGGTTTTCAGCCGTGAGAACGTCGAGCGCGGAGAACGGCTCGTCCATGAAGAGCAGCTCGGGCTCGATCACGAGCGCGCGGGCGAATCCAACCCGTTGCTTCATGCCTCCGGAAAGTTCTTTGGGATACGCCGCCTCGAAACCGTCCAGACCAACGGTGTCCAGGATCTTTAGGGCGCGTTTTCGCCGAGGAATTGCGGGCACACCTTTTGCCTTAAGCGGAACCTCGACATTCTCAAGCACAGTAAGCCAGGGAAACAGAGCGAAGCTTTGGAAGACAATCGAGACATTCGGCTTCACAGTTCCAATCGGCTCTCCGTGCCAGAACACTTTGCCCGCAGACGGCGGAGACAGCCCGGCCAACATACGAAGCAGCGTTGACTTTCCTGAACCTGAAGGACCAAGCAGCGCGACGATCTCTCCGGCATTGACTGCAAGATCAGTCGGCGCGATCACCAGAATAGGATCGCCGTGAGGCTGCGGATAAGACTTCTGGAGCTGCTGCGCCTCGATGATGATCTGGTCTGGTGATGGAATGTGCGTCATTCAAAGTATCCAAGAAAGCGTGACACGATTCTACGGGGGAGCAGGGGGAAACTGAAAAGGCGGCCTTGAATTAAGGGACTCTTAACAAGAGGTGAGTCCGGCCGACTCCGGCCCGTGTTGGCGCTAGGAGAATCTCTGCGCCGGCATGATTCTCAGCCGCGTCTGTCGTTAATTTTCGACACGCGCCTGGTTTGCGACCGCAGATGCTCGATGGACTTAAGCTCAAGCCACCATGTTCGCAATGCAATGGGAAACAGAACGACAAACGTAACAATCACAATGCCCCATCCCACGCTGGCGCTGGAAATACCAATAACAAAGGCTGCCATTCGAGTACGGTAAAACGCCGCCGCATAAGGGCTAAGTCAAGTTTTCATAAGAAGTTCGTCAATTTTCGAGTGAAGAATCCGTGTGATGCGTGGACTTATCCGCGTGGTCCGTGGTCGATTTTGCACTGGATTGCCCGGTCACGCACGTCTCAGGATTTATTGATCGGGATGCTGTTCTCCCGCCATTCACTTTTGCTGCTTCTCAGGTTTATCAAGAGTGGCGAAACCTGGATGAACACCCTTGAGCAAACCCTGCTCGTCGCCGATGCGCTGCAAGAAAGCCGCGAGCTGCCGCTGCTCTTGCTCCGAGAGAGCGGCCAGCAGTCTTTGCTGGTGCTCGCGTGCGATTTTGCCGACCGATTGCAGCATGGCCGTCCCTTTTTGCGTCAGGCGCAAAGCATAACGTCGCCGATCGTTGTCGTCTGATTGCCGCTCCACCAGGCCCTTCGATTCGAGATCATCGACCATAGCGACCAAGCGGCTTGGCAATGTCCCCAAGGCCGTCGCCAAAGCCTGTTGGGTGATCGCAGGCGTTGCGGCGAGGATTCTCAGGATGCCGGCGTGCGCCGGCACTAAGTCAACGTCACGCAGGTGCTCGGCAAACTTCGCCGCCGCGTGGGCGCCTACTTGCGCGAGAAGAAAGGCGGCTGAAGACCGCCCCCTGACGGGCTTAGAGCAATTGTCTTCAGATTCGGGAGGCGCTTTCATATCTTGGATTATTGTTGCATAGTAAAATCGTTCTATGCTAGAACTATTCTAATACAGAACGAATCTGGAGGTAGCAATCCGTGAACGCACCCAATCCAAAAAACTCTCCGTCTCTGCGTCATGCCGGTCCGCCGCTTGGCATCGTTGCCGCCGTGTTCGTGACCCTCTTCATCGCGGGCCTTCTGCCCGTCACCGCCTTTGGCGGCAAGCCACATTTTCCGGGACCCGGAGAGTCACCGGAGACCATTGCCACCTTCTTTCAGGCGCGTCCCTCCGCCGTCGTGCTGCTCGCCTTCCTGCAGTTCGGCGCCGCGGTTCCGCTCGGCATCTTTACGGCTTCCGCCGCGAGCCAGCTTCGTTTCCTCGGTGTGCGAACGGCGGGCGCCAACATCGCTCTGTTTGGAGGGCTTGCGACTTCGATCAATATGATGGCGTGTTCGTCTCTCCTTTGGACGATGACGTATCCCGGCGTCGCCCAGGACAGCTCTTTGATTCAGGCGTTGTACCGCTTTTCGTTTAGTTTGGGAGGACCCGGCTTTTCTGTTCCCTTCGGGTTGCTCCTTGCGGGAGTCTCAGTAACGGCCGGCTTCCGAAAGCTGTTACCGAAGTGGCTCGTGGTCACGGGCATCATCATCGCCGCAATCGGCGAGCTGAGCTGGTTTGAAATCGTCTTTCCCAAATTGCTCCCCCTCATTCCCCTGACCCGCTTTCCGGGTTACATCTGGCTAATTGCGGCGGGCTTTGCCCTGCCGCGGACCGTCGCAACAGTGAAGGCTGCACAGTCGTGACAGAGGCTCTTGCGACACAGTTCGTGGCCGACGAGTCAGGCGCGGTCACCGGCGGATGGTCTGGTTGGAACCATCGCAGACACCGCAGGAGTCTCTCGGAACCGCGTATAGCTGGGCTTCACAACTCATCTTGCTCGCAGCCGAAGCGTGAATTCATTACGCCGCGCGTGACGCGAAAGCAGACCTTTTCCCACAAATGACAGGAGAAATATGACCATGACAATCGCAACCTATCCAGACCTGAGCGGAAGAGTCGTTCTTGTAACCGGCTCATCAAAGGCTCTCGGCGCGGAAACCGCGCGGCAATTCGCGCAGGCAGGCGCCAAGGTCGTCGTGCACGGCCGCGACACGGAAGCGATAGAACGAGTGGCGGCCTCGATCAGCGACGCGGGCGGCCAGTGTCTGGGCGTTGCAGCAGACGTGACTTCGGCGGCCGATCTCGCTTTGTTGCAGAGGAAAATTCAGGAGCGCTTCGGGGATCTCGATGTCCTCGCAGCCTTTGCCGGCGGGATGGGCAATCCGGTACCTATTCTCGACATCAGCGAAGAGCAATGGCGTAAGGTCATCGACGTTGATCTGCACAGCAAATTCCTGGCCGTGAAAACCTTCGTTCCCGCGATGAAAGCGAAAGGCCGCGGCAATATTATTCTGATGAGTTCGGCCGCCGGGCGCGAGGTTTCTCACGCGTCTCCCGCTTACGGCGCAGCACAGGCGGCAAGCCTTATGCTGATGCGCCATCTGGCCCAGGAGTTGGGACCGTTCGGTATACGCGCCAACGCCATTGCGCCATCGATCGTGCGCAATGAAAAGATCGAAAAGTTCATGCCCGCCGAAATGCAGGCCAGAGTTGCCGCGAGCCTTCCACTCCGCCGCCTGGGAACAGCAGCAGACATCGCACAAGCAGCGCTCTTCCTCGCGTCGGACGCCTCGTCCTGGATCACAGGGCATGCTCTCGACGTAAACGGCGGGAAGGTGATGCTCTAAGCGACGAGCTGAAGTCACACCCACTCAACCCTTGCATTCCGCGGCTGCCACATGGATGAACGAGTTCCATTGATTAACAAAAACCAGGCAAAAATATCGGTCGGCAAGGCACTGCGCGGTTTCGGAGATGCATCACCAGCATGAGCGCAGATCGCGCCATCGGAGGCGCTACACTCATAAGCTTAAATGCTACTCCAGCGCTGGTTAACTTCCGCGCGGCTGTTGCCGAGCGCGATCGCACTCCTTCTAACCGGTTTGCTGTTTGCTCAAGGCCTGCGATTCTCGACGGTGAAGCGCGAGGTAGTACTTGAGCGTCTGCATTCGTGTCCTGCGAAGGACATCGATCGCGAGTTGCAGCTCCAGTCCTACTTCGACGGTGTGGGTTGTGCGCCGCCGGCCTTGTCCCTCGACGAGCCGAAGCATTCCAAATACGGGAATGTGGTTTGCATTCTCAGAGGCAGCTCTCCGCGAGAGATTGTGATTGGCGCGCACTTTGATCACATAACCGCGGGCTCAGGCGCGGTGGATAACTGGAGTGGAGCATCGTTGCTTCCTTCGTTGTATCAGGCCCTCTCCACTGAGACGATGAAACACACGTTTGTCTTTATTTCGTTTTATGGTGAAGAACAGGGAATGGTCGGCTCTGAGCACTACGTCCATGCACTGCCCCGCGAGCAACTTGCTCAGATCGACGCGATGATCAACCTGGACACGCTGGGCCTCGGACCTTCAGAGATTTGGGTGAGCCATGCCGATCCGAAGCTGGCTAAGATTGCCTTTGCGGTGGCCAACGCGGTGAAGTTGCCTCTGTCCGGCGTCAACGTCGAAAGGATTGGCAGCACGGACTCAGAGAGTTTTCGCGCGAAGAAGGTGCCAAGCATCACGTTCCACTCGCTGACACAATCGACGATATCAATCCTGCACAGCCAAAAGGACCAACTCTCCGCCATCAACGAAGACGATTACTACGACACATACAAATTGCTGTCGGCGTATCTGGTGTATCTGGATAGCTCCGAGGATGCCGCTCGAAAGTAGCGACGCTGAACGTGCTTTTCCTCATGTGTGTTGGTTCAGCGTGAAATGGAGTGCGGGCGTTCTCCGTTAGTGAATATGGCGCGAGCCTCGGTGTGCCGAGGGCGCGGCCAAACGCATCGGCAGCTGGGACGAGGAAGCGGCGGAGAGAAAATGCAACTCCTTTCAAAAGGAGATCAGGTTGCGATCGGAACAGGTTGACTATAGTTGAGCCGGACAGTGTTCATGTTCGTCGTTCATTTTGCTTGTCTGATACCAGGAGAAATTCATGTCCCAAGAAACTATCCTCGTCACCGGCGCCGCCGGCGGCACCGGTTCGACCGCGCACGGCCGTCGCGATCCTGCTTGAACAAGGCCATCAGGTACGCGCCATGGTCCGGAAGCTGGACGCCCGGGCCGACCCGCTATAGGGACGGTTTTTTTACACGTCTTGCGAATTTTGCGTTTGCGGGCTCCAGGACGGCCGCGACGATTTCAGAGTACCCCTCCTGCGTACGAGGAAAGAAAGTCTCTCCTGAAGGAAGGTAAATCGATTTATGTTCGTCATCTTTTCGCGTCCTTGACCCCGAAATCCACTTTCGTCAATTTGCTGAAAATTGCGAGGGTATGGGCACTTGAGTTGCGGGGATGCGGGCTGTCGCACTTAGGAGTACTCGGGGACGAATGAGAAGATCAGCGCGATGGTCCTAATTGTTATGGGCGTGTCGGGGTCGGGCAAGACTTCCGTGGGCCTTGCGTTTGCCCAGCGGCTGGCCTGGGCATTCGAGGATGCTGATGATTGGCATCCGGCAGCCAATGTCGAGAAGATGCGCAATGGCATTGCATTGACTGACGCCGACCGCGAACCGTGGATCCAATCACTGGCGGATGCCATTGCCGGCTGGGTGGCCGGTGGACGCGATGTTGTACTCGCATGCTCGGCGCTGCGCCGATGGCATCGCGACGCGCTGCGGTCTGGCGTCTCCAATGCCGGCGGGGTTCGCTTCGTATATCTCAAAGGAGAGTACGAAACCATCGACCAGCGGCTGCGGTCGCGGACTACTCACTTCATGCCAGAGTCGCTGTTGCAGAGCCAGTTCGCGACGCTAGAGGAGCCGGATCCGGGAGAGGCGTTGGCCATCGATGTCCATCTGCCGATCGCCGCGATCGTGGATACTGTCGTCTCCGAACTGCATCTCGACGCGTCTGACCAACGCTCTCGGCGAGCACAGTCCAACGATGCCGGATGAGCTGCGCCTGCGTTGCGCCATCCGGTGACGGATGTTAGCTTAGAAGTTTGCTTTGACCACCCCAGCCGTACAGGAGCAATCCTCTCAATGGCAGCCGTGTATAACGGCGTTCCTCTTCCCAGTGAAGGCGCGCCGATCCGCTATGAAGGCGGAAAGTTTATCGTTCCCGACAATCCTATCATTCCATTCATCGAGGGCGACGGCACCGGCCGCGACATCTGGAAGGCTTCGCGTCGCGTGTTCGATGCTGCGGTGGAGAAGGCCTATGGCGGCAAGCGTCGCGTGGTCTGGTACGAGATCTTTGCCGGCGAGAAAGCCTATTCCAGATTCAAGAATTGGCTTCCCGACGACAGTCTGCGGGCCGCGAAAGACCTGCGCGTCTCGATCAAAGGACCACTGACGACGCCGGTTGGCGGCGGCATTCGCTCGCTCAACGTCGCTATGCGGCAGGAGCTGGATCTGTATGCGTGCGTGCGTCCGGTGCGTCACTATGCCGGCGTGCCCTCGCCGGTGAAGTATCCGGAGAAGCTGAACGTCGTGATCTTTCGCGAGAACACCGAGGACGTATACGCGGGCATCGAGTGGAAGCAGGGCAGCGAGGGCGCAACCAAGCTGATCCGATTCCTCAACGACGAGATGCTTGCCGGCGGCAAGAAGCGTGTGCGCGAGGACTCGGGCGTCGGCATCAAGCCGATTTCGATCACTGGAACCAAGCGACTGGTGCGGCGCGCGATCCAGTATGCGCTCGATAACAACCGTCCGATGGTCACACTGGTGCACAAAGGCAACATCCAGAAGTTCACCGAAGGCGCGTTTCGCGAGTGG
>CAZLIE010000006.1:0-55830 GCA_964559345.1 uncultured Terriglobales bacterium | reverse complement strand
GTCGTTGCTGCCTATGCGGGACAAACTAGCAGCAACGCCCAGAGCGGAGATCAAACTACAGCAAAGAGTAGTACGGCAAATCCTCCGCTGAGGACCATTGCCGGAAAAATCAGCGACGATGGTAAGACGTTTACCGCCGATAAAGACGGCAAACAGTGGACTCTCAAAAATCCAGAAGATGTGAAAGGACACGAGGGCCATCACGTGAAGCTGCAGGCTCATGTGTACAAAGACACCAACGAGCTGCACGTTATGAAAGTGACAATGATGAATCAGAAAGCGGGCAAAAAGGCCAAAGCAGCTTCGAAACCTTCTTAAACTCGGAGAGCAACGATGAAGGTGGGCGACACTGCGGTGTCGCCCTTTTCTTCTAGATTTCTGTCAAGAAAATGACTGGACCTCTTAAGGAACATCTGCCGATTCTACAGGCTCGCTCCTGAGTATTGAATCGAGAAGCAATTCGAGTATCACCTTCAGCAGGTCGCGTAATGAATTGCCTTACGGCAGCAAGATCTGCACGATCATGAGCTAAGACACCGAGTTCCGCCGCCCATATTTTTCCCAAGTCAACCTGCACTGGTTTGTCTTTCATCTCGGCATAGATGCGGATCGAAAAGAACCAGCGGAGGACGAAACTGAAGCGCGGAATGTTTCTCTAGCGCCAACTATCGTCGCGCACGTAATCAACGCAACCACGGCGAGCAGTACATTTTTCGGTCCTGCTGCCTCGGGAGTCAACCAGCTTCTACTTTGCTGCTCTCATTTCTGCTGCTCCCGATTTGGGGCAACAGGCGCATTTCGGAGTGCCTCATATGTCAATATCGGTCGCGGATTTCCGCACTGCCCCTTCGTCTTCGGGGAAGCGGGTCGGTCCTGCTGCCTCGGGAGTCAACCAGCTTCTACTTTGCTGCTCTCCTTTCTGCTGCTCCCGATTTGGGGCAACAGGCGCATGTCGGAGTGCCTCATATGTCGATATCGGTCGCGGATTCCGCACTGCCCCTTCGTCTTCGGCGGAAGCGGGTCGGAGCACAAGCGTTCCGGGCGCTCCCAATCCTGACCACCAAAGGAGAGGCAAACATGAAAATGAGATCTCAGGTACTCACACTTGTCATGGCGTGTGCCACGTACGGCATAGCCCAGACAAACACGCCTTATCAGACTGGACAGCAGCCGTCATCCTCGAGTGCAGCTACGCAGCAGACCCCGAGCCAGCAGCAATCCTCGAAGCAGTCAACGATGACGCCAAGCAGCAGCCAACAATCCTCGAGCCAGACGTCTCCATCGTCCAGCAGCACCGGACAGCAATCGCCCAATCAACAGCAATCGCCGAGTCAGATGACTCCGGCGCAAGGACAATCGCAAACCACTCAGCCCAACAGCAACATGGATCAGTCGCAGCAACAATCCAGCTCGACCAATCAGCAGCAGGCTGTGAACGGCAACGGCAATGTCGTTAATGATGTGCAGAACAAGGTGCAAACTGCCATTCAGCAGGACACCTCCATCTCGCAGAACGCCAACGTGAGCGTAAACGTCCAAAACAACCAGTTGGTGCTGACCGGAACTGTCCCAAATGAGGAAGCCAAGCGACGCGCTGAACAGATCGCGCAATCGCAAGCCTCGAGCAGCGGACTCGCGGTAGTGAACCAGCTGAGTGTCGCCAATGCCAGCAGCTCGACCGTAGGCGCTACTACGCAGCAGTGTCCCTGTCCGCAGAGCGGCTCAACAGCAGTGACCACTACCCAGGGAGCAACGGCCAACGGCATGCCGCAAAGCGACGCCAACGCTGTGGCGACCACTGATCAAACTGCCACGGCCAAACACAAACACAAGAAGCACGGCGACAAGGACAAAGACCGCGATCAAAACAACAACTCGAAACCTCACTAAAAAAAACAAGCTTCTATCTTGAAGCGATGGCGGCGCAAGAGCGCCGCCCTTTTTTTTGTTTGTTGGGATTGTAGTTCCCTGAGCTGTAGTCTCAACAAGGTGCAGGGCCACGGATCGCCAAGTCACAAACTGCGGTATCGACTTCTCCGGGCATTTCGCAATTAACCCAAAGGCGGCCTCATTAACCGCTCGGTTGTGTCTCGAAGCTGGTCTGCCGCTGGTTTGTATCGCATTAAGATGCCAGCCAATAGCGCAATTCCTTTCGCTTCAGCAGCTTCTTCGGATCATCTTCGGCTTCGCTTTTCCCGGGTGTTGGATGGCACCACAACTGCATTCTCCTGGGCAGGTTTGAGGAGGTACAAAAATGAAATGCTCACGAAGGGCCATTCGAGGAATCGTCGCGGCTTGCGTACTCTCGCTTTCGCTTGTAAGGCCGCTGATCGCGCAGCAAGAGGTTAGTCCTGATCACTTCAACTCCGCCGAGGTACAGGACATGCAGACGTCAAAAGCATTCCCGAAGGCGCGCGCCACCAAAGTTGCTACTCAGAGAACGGCTAACAAGCGAAAGACCAAAGTGCGGCATGCTCGCAGGCAAACCGCTTCGTTAAAGAAGGTTTCGGGTTAAGGCTACCTGGCTTTGGCAGAGTCGCCGAGTTCCTGCGCGATGTTGACGAATGCGTTCCACGCGCTCCGAGATCATCAGCTGTGTTGAGGGCAGGTTGAAGTGCGACAGAGCGCGGGAATTGGCCGGAGATGTTTTGCTGAAATCGCGAGGGTCACGGCGACCCTGACATGATCGGAGAATCTCGATGTTACTTCGAAGCGTCCGGCGATTAGTGTTCCTGAAATGGTCTTTGAGTCTGTAAATGCTCGCCGAATCGCGGAGATTAACAGCCGCTATCGAGGATACCAAAAAAGCTGGGCATAGCTGGCTTACTGTATGGGCGTCTCGACTGGTTTGACTTGTCGTTGAGTGACATTGATTTGTTCGCTCACCTTCGCCGAGGCCAGCGGGGAGAGCGTCTGCCTGCTTCCTCATCGTGCGCGTAGGTTACCCACCATCGCGAACATCGCGCGAGAGTCGAGCACCCGCGCTTTTTCATTTTCAGAATGTTTCACGTGGAACATTTTCGAAGTGATTTGTCGTCGCGAATGTTGCCGGTGGCGATCAGCGTCGATGGAATAACGACAGCGGATCCCTCCCTTCGGGTCGGGATGACAAAATCGTAAGACGGCTGCCGAATGGTCGCGACCTCGACGGGCGAGTTCGTGGTTCTCCGCCGTGCTAAATTTGTTTCCAGGTGACCCCCAGACTTACCGAAATCTTCCATCGGGCTTACCGCGAATTGCGTCCGCGGGCCCCTATTCCTGATGTAAAAATCCAGTTTTTTGCGTTTTCGAACATCAATAACACCATCCGATTGCGCGAAGGGACCGTTTATGTGCGCATTTCCGACCTCTTGGAGGGCGCTCCGGACGATGTTTTGCACGCGATTGCGCACATTTTGCTCGCAAAACTGTACAGAAAAGACATCGAAAAGGGCCATGCGACACGTTATCGGCGCTATTTGGGACGCCGAGATGTCACTCAAAAAACTCATCTTGTCCGCCAATCGCGCGGACGGAAGGTGCTTTTGTCCTCTAAAGGCCGCTACTATGACCTCGAAAACGTCTTTGAGGACCTTAATCGGCGCTTCTTTCATGGGCTTTTGGCCCGTCCGCTGATGACCTGGAGCCGTCATGCGTCTCGCCAAAGCCTCGGACATTACGATCCGGCGCACAATACGATCGTGATCAGCCGGGTTTTCGACCGTCCGCAGGTGCCTCGATACGCGATTGACTACCTCGTTTATCACGAAATGTTGCACCTGAAGCATCCGGTGAAGCTGAATGGGAGCCGCAGATGCGTGCATGGTCCGGCGTTTCAGGCCGACGAAAAGCTTTTCCCGGAACTGGAAAAAGCTAAAGAGTTGCTGAAAAAGCTTTAATTCGGATACAGTCTCTCGTTGTCTTTGCCGTTCTGGCGCCGCCATGAGACTCGTCTGAACCGACAAAAGGCTTGCCCGGGGGCGAGCGACGGCCGTTCATTCTTTCTTCCAATCCATTTCTGCGCTGTTTCAGCCTCGTTGGAATCCAATCCTGATGCTACAGCGTACCTCTGAGAACTTCGCGGGCTATATACTGAAACGTTTAACCAGCCGCAAAATGGTCAATCTTTCTTCAGAAAAGAGAATGAACTGATGGGTTCTCCTGCGTTGGAATACGCGCGCGTCAACCAGCCGCGCTTTCTTTCCGAGCTAAAAGACCTTCTCCGGATTCCCAGCGTCAGTACTTTGCCGCAACACAAGACGGATATCAACCGCGCGGCGGAGTTTCTTGCGTCGCAAATGCGCGCGATTGGGCTGGAAAATGTCGAAATTATCAGGACTGCTGGCCATCCATTGGTCTATGCCGACTGGCTTCACACGCCTGGAAAACCCACTGCTTTGTGCTACGGACACTACGATGTGCAGCCTCCAGACCCGCTAAATGAATGGACAACGCCGCCATTTGAGCCAACTGAGCGCAATCAAAATCTCTATGCGCGCGGCGCCGTGGACGATAAAGGGCAGATGTTCATGCATCTGAAGGCGCTCGAGTCGCTGATGAGGAGCGGAAATGGAAAGCTTCCCATCAATGTCCGGCTGCTTCTCGAGGGCGAAGAGGAGGTAGGCGGGGAGTCAATCGCCAAATATATCCGCGAAAATCCCGCGAAACTGAAATCGGATTTCGCATTAGTGTCGGATACGGAGATGTATGCGCCCGATTTGCCGACGCTTTGCGTCGGTCTGCGCGGCATGGTTTACACCGAAGTGGAGGCGCGCGGCGCCAAAGTCGATCTGCATTCCGGCATGTACGGCGGCGCAGCGCCCAATCCTTTTGTCGCGCTGGCGCAGATTATTGCCAAGCTGAAGGACGAAAATGGCAAGGTTCTGGTGCCGCATTTCTATGATCGCGTCGTCAAACCGACCGCAGACGAGCTGAAAAGCTGGGCTTCCCTGCCCTTTGACGAGCAGGAATATCTGCAAAATGAAGTAGGAAGCACCGAGCTGACGGGCGAATCCGGATACTCGGTCGCCGAAAGAACCTGGGCGCGTCCGACGCTCGACGTCCACGGAATACCCGGCGGATTCATCGGCGCGGGCGCAAAAACCGTGATTCCGGCCCGCGCGTCAGCCAAAATTTCCATGCGTCTGGTGCCTGATCAGCGCCCGGATGAGATCTACAAACTCTTCTCAGAGTACGTTCAATCGATCTGTCCGCGCGGCATTCAGATCAATGTCAAGCTGTTCAGTGCCGCCGATCCGATGGTGATCCGCACGGATAATCAATTCGTTCAGTGCTCAAAAGACGCAATGAAAGAAGTATTCGGCAAAGATACAGTGCTGATTCGCAGCGGCGGGTCCATTCCGGTGGTCGCAGATTTCGAAAAGCATCTCAAAATTCCAAGCGTGATGATGGGATTTGGACTGCCGGACGATAACCTTCACGCGCCAAATGAGAAGTTCCACATCCCAAATTTCTATCGCGGGATCGAATCGATCATCAGATTTTTCCAGAAATTGGGGGCTTGAGGGACAGTTTCAATCCATGTAGAGCTCGCCCCCAGAGCGGACGACGCCCGTTCATTCGAGCGGTTTGAGCGCTTCATTGTGCTAACATCCAGTCCTTAGCGTTCTTTGGAGGCATAGATGTCAGATAACGAGAGCAGCAGTATTGGCTGGTTTCTTGCTGGATTAGGGCTTGGAGCGCTGGTCGGCGTTCTCTATGCGCCGAAATCGGGCCGCGAAACTCGCGAAACGCTCGTGCGATCGGCCAATGAAGGTCGCGATTACGTTGCAAATCGCAGCCAGGAATTCCGCGGACAAGTCGATCAGTGGGCGCAAAAGGGCAAAGAGACCGTGAGCCGCGCGAAAGAACAGATCAATTCGGCCGTCGATGCGGGTCGCCAGGCGTATCGCGACGCCGTAGAGCCGAAAAAGGGCTAGAAAAGTACTCCGATCCGCCGCCGTTCAGGCGGCGGATCGTGAGCGCAATCCATGATTCCGACTTCACTTATTGTCTTCGTGGCCGTGACTTCGCTGGCTGTTGTGCTGCAAATGGCCATTTTGTTCGCTCTCTATCTAACCGTGAAGCGCACAACAGCGCAGGTTGAGAGCATTGCCGCGGACTTTCAGCGCCGCAGCACGCCCATCATGGAAAACGCCCGCGACGTGATCGCGGATGCAACTCCCAAGTTGAAAGAGATCACTTCGAACCTTACCTTGGCTTCGCGCAGTCTGAAAACGCACGCGGAAACGCTTGGAAATGCCGCGGCCGAGATGGCGATACGGGCTAAAACGCAGGTAATCCGCGCCGATGACATCATTTCGCGCACGATGGATCGCGTAGAGAAGACAACTGACGTCGTCCAGAATAGTGTTTTGTCGCCGGTTCGCCATGTCCAAGGCGTTGTGCATGCTATAAGCATCGGCCTGAGCGCCTTCCTCAACCAGAAGCGCGAGCGCCGGCACGAGAAAACCCGCGGCTCAAGCGATGATGGAATGTTCGTTTAGCCAGCCGGAACTGAGTTCTTTTAGCCGGATTCGCGCCAGCGCCGGCTTCAAATCAAAACTCACAATTCAGAATTCAAAACTGTCTTAAACGATCCATCCTCCGCCAACTACTACGTCGCCATCGTAGAAAACGACGGCCTGCCCGGGCGTAATGGCACGCTGCTGCTGGTCAAAGGTGACGATTACGTCGTCGCCGTCCAGGCGGATTTCCGCGTAGGCGGGATCGTGGCGGTGACGGATCTTCGCCTTCACCCGCATCGGGCCGTCGGGACGCTCGACAGAAATCCAGTTCAGACGGCGTGCTCGCAGCGTGTTGGAGCGCAGATTACCGTCGTCTCCGACTACGACTTGACGCTTATCGCCGCGCAATTCAATCACATAGAGAGGCGATCCGGTGGCTACGCCGAGTCCCTTGCGCTGTCCCACGGTGAAATTGTGCACGCCGTTGTGCGTGCCGATCACTTCGCCGGAAGTTGTGACCAACTCGCCTGAAGTGTCGGGGAGCGACTCGCCCTGCTCGTCGAGATACGCGTCGATAAACCGCTTGTAATCACCGCCGGGAACGAAACAAATCTCCTGCGAATCGGGCTTTTGCGCCAGCGCCAGACCATGTTCCTGCGCCAACGCGCGCACGTCAGGCTTGGTCATCGCGCCCAAAGGAAACAGTGTCTTGCTCAACTGCTCCTGCGTGAGTCCGAAAAGGAAATAGCTTTGGTCCTTGCTGAAGTCATGACCGCGAAGCAGCAACCAGCGTTCTCGCTCCTCGGAGTACTCGATGCGGGCGTAGTGACCGGTGGCTAGCAGATCGGCCCCGATCTGCTTTGCTGTCAATAAAAGCTGGTTAAACTTCAAGTGATTGTTGCAGAGGCTGCACGGGATCGGAGTGCGTCCGGAAAGATACTCGCTCACGAAGGGGCGAACGACGTCGCGCTCGAATCGGTCCTGATGATTGACGACATAATACGGAATTCCGAGATGCTCGGCGACGCGTCGCGCGTCGTAAACGTCCTCGATAGAACAGCAGCGACCCTGAACCTGCTCGGGCATCCCTTCGCGTCCGGCGAGACGGCGCTGGTTCCAGAGCTGCATCGTGAGCCCGACAACCGGATGGCCGTTCCCGCGCAGGATGGCTGCGACCGTAGAAGAATCGACTCCTCCCGACATGGCGACCGCGATGGTTGGCTTGGACATGGAAACTTGTGCTGAATCTGCAGGCAGGAACAGCAAATTCCATTATAGAGGAGAGATTCGCCGCTGGTGGAGGGTGTGACGGCCTCTACGCGACCGTCTTGCCCTTCTTCTTGGATGCCTTTTTTGCGGGTGTATGACCGCCAGTGGGATGCACCTCGCTCTCGCGTTGTGCCTCCACGGCGCGCTGCGGCGCCTTCTTTTTGCCTTCCATCTGCGCCAGGCTCTCTTTCAGCGCGGCCATGAGGTCGACGACCGGAGCCGGCTTCTTCGGCTTCTCGACGGCTGTAACTTCTTTGCCTTCAAGGTGGGCCTTGATGAGTTCCTTCACGTTGTTCTCAAACGTATCGAAATACTTCTGCGGCTCCCACTCCGCAGCCAGTGCCTCGACGAGTTGATGCGCGACTTTGACTTCGGCTTCCTTCAGCTCGACATCGATGGAACCGAAGCCTTCCACCTGGCGGATTTCGTCCTGGTAATACATGGTGTGCAGCATCAGGCCGCCTTCGTAGGGGCGCAAAAACACCGTGTACTCACGGTTGTGCATGGCCAACTTAGCGATGGCAACGTATCGGCTGTCCTCGAGCGCCTTCTCGAGCAACGCATAAGGCCGCTTGCCGGCCTCTTCGGCGACCAGGTAATACGACGACTCGAAATAGATTGGGTCGATATCGTCGGCCTTCACGAACTCGAGAATTTCCATGGTCTTGGCCGTCTTGGGCTCGATCTTCTTGATCTCTTCCGGCTCGATGACGACGTACTCGCCCTTGCGATACTCGTAGCCCTTGACGATCTCGTCGCGTCCGATCACTCGATCGTCATTCGGACAGATGAGCTGCTGCTTAACCCGCGTGAGGTCGTCGCGGTGCAGCATGTGAAACGACACGTGATTGGCGCGCGCGCCGGAGAACAGACGCACGGGCATTGAGATCAATCCGAAGGTCAGGTATCCAGACCACACCGAAGCAGCCATTGACTTTATCCTCTTGCGGAGACTTCAGACGCAGAGCGCAATTGTATCGCTCAGACCCGTAAATGCAAGATTACGCAGGCGACTACTTGTTACGATGCGGATACCCCTAGCTCGCGCTGTCCTGCGAGTTATTGCCGCGCTGGCTGAGCGAGTGACTTGGCATTTCGTGTATTCGCGTGTATTTTGCGCTGTCTATGCTATTTCGCGCGAAGTCTAAGCTAGTCCTCCTGCTGCTGTTCCTTTCGGGATTTATAACCGCCTCTGCTCAGCAATATGACACGTTGATCCGCCATGGTCAGATCGTCGATGGCAGCGGTAATCCGTGGTTCTATAGTGACGTGGGCGTGATCGGCGATCGCATCGCGTTCATCGGCAAAGCTGCGCCGGACGTGAAGGCAAAACGCACGATCGATGCCACGGGGCTGGTGGTCGCGCCGGGATTCATCGACATGCTGGGCCAGTCGGAAACCAATCTGCTGATCGACAAGCGCGCGATCAGCAAGCTCACCCAGGGCATCACTAGCGAGATCACCGGCGAGGGCGAGTCGGTGGCGCCGTTCGCGAAGTCTGACTTGGTCGAGCAGAAAGACTTCCTCGAGCACTTCCATCTCACTATCGACTGGGAGAACCTCGAGCAGTATTTCAATCGTCTGGCGCAACAGGGGGCGGCAATCAATCTGGGCACGTACGTCGGCGCGGGACAAGTCCGCAAGAAGGTGCTGGGCCAAGTGAATCGTGCTCCGACCGAGAATGAACTCAAAGACATGCAGGAGTATGTGGCGGACGCGATGTCGGATGGAGCCATGGGGCTCTCGTCCGCGCTGATCTATGCGCCGTCGAATTACGCGCAGACCGACGAGCTGATTGCGCTGGCAAAGATCGTGTCTAAGTATGGCGGCATATATGCCACGCACATGCGCAATGAGGGCGACACTGAGATGGACGCACTCGATGAGGCGTTCCGCATCGGTCGCGAGGCCAACCTGCCGGTGGAGATCTTCCACCTGAAAGTGTCAGGGAAACAGAACTGGGGACGGATGCCTCAAATTATCGAGAAGATTGAGCGGGCGCGCGCGAATGGGATCGACGTCACTGCGGATCAGTATCCCTACACGGCATCGGCGACATCGTTGGGCGCGATCATTCCCCCTAAGTATCACGAGGGTGGCGCTCAGGCTCTGGTGGCACGACTCAAGGACCCTGCGATCAAGCAACAGATTCGCCAAGAGCTCGAGGGCGATGGCAAGAACTACGAGAACATGTGGCGCGGAGTCGGTGGGCCACAAGGTGTGCTCATCGTGTCGACGATAGTCCCCGAGCTCAAGAAGTACGAAGGACACACGCTCGCTGAAGTCGCCACCATGGGGCACAAAGATCCATATGACGAGCTGTGTGACCTGCTGATCGCGAGCAAGGACGGTATCGGCGCCGCGTACTTCAGCATGCAGGAGAACGATGTCCGTGCAGCCATGCAGCAGCCGTGGGTGAGTGTTGGTACTGACTATGGCGCGGTGGATCCGGATGGTCCACTTAGTGAATCGAAGTCGCATCCACGCGCGTACGGCAGCTTCACGCGCATGCTTGGAAGGTATGTGCGCGGGGAGCATATACTGCGACTCGAAGATGCGGTTCGCAAGTTCACGTCGCTTGCTGCACAACGAGTCAGACTCGATCATCGCGGTCTGCTTCGCCAGGACTACTTCGCGGACATAACCATCTTCGATCCGAAGAAGGTGCTCGACGTTGCGACATTCGACGATCCGAATCGTCCGAGTGTTGGTATTGAGTATGTGTTTGTGAACGGTGTACTCGCGCTCGAGCGCGAGAAAGTCACCGGAGAATACGGTGGACGTCCGTTGCGCGGCCCTGCGTACCAGGCGCGCGCAATTGCGCCCGAAGGCTTGGCGCCGCGAGGAAGCGTCCGTGGCTTCATCAGCGACGCGGAGGGCTGGCCGCTGCCACGCACGCAGGTTGTGTTGAAGGATGCGTCAGGCAATCCGGTCGGCAACGCAACATCAGGTCGAGATGGGCGATATGAAATTCCACTCGGCACGAGGTGCGAGCAATGTACGGTGACTGCCTCTCGCGCCGGATTCTCAGAACAAGAAAAGAGAGTTGAATACAACGGATCGAATCCGCTGTGGTTCGCTTTCGCCCTGGAGCGCCAAACGACACTGCATTAAAAAGCCGGATGCTGTGCTGTTCCCGCGAGCATTTGCCGACAGATACGCCCACGAAACGGTTAAAGCTGCTGATGTTTCTGACTGTCCTTTCGCTTTGGCATTGACATTCAGCTCGCTAAAGCGCACGATTCGCGACCTCTGATGAGTATGTTGGAAAGGCGGCCTGTAATCCATTCAAGTTTGGCTCGAGCCTGGACCGGAATTCAATCAACAGCAGGAGGAACGTATGAGAAGGGTATGTCTGATTTTGGTTTCCGTGGCGTTGGTGCTCGGCACCGCCAAGGCGCAAGATCCGGTTAAAGTTGATCCTGCGCATTACAAAGTGGAATCTGAAAATGCAAAGGTGCGAGTTCTGCGGATTCATTATGGTCCGCACGAAAAGTCTCCCATGCACGAACATCCTGACGCGGTGGCCATCTTCCTCACCGACGGACACACGAGGTTCACACTGCCAGACGGGAAGACGGACGAGGCAACTTTCAAAGCGGGAGAGACTCGCTGGACTGCAGCCGGCAAACATGCGCCAGAAAACCTGAGCGATCAGCCGTTCGATCTCGTTCTAGTGGAACTGAAAGGCTCGGCGCCATCCAACCCAGCAAACCTGCAGGGTTCGGTCAGGTGAGAACAGTACCCAGAGGCATCTTTCACAAGCGATCGTCCGCTTAAAGTGCGAGTTGCAAGATCCAGGCGAGGCAGGTTTAGTTGCTTGCGGATCTTTTTCTTGCCTGGATCAGCAACTCAATCGTTTCGTCCAGGCCCACTTGCCACTCCGGCATCGAGACGCCGAACGACGTCTTGAGTCTGTCGCAGCTCAGCAAGGAATTCAGGGGGCGCCGCGCTGGAGTCGGATAGCAGCTGGTTGGAATTGGCAGGAGCTTGGGACGGCGGCCATCGAGCAGCGCCGAACTTCTGTCAAAAATCACTTTCGCAAATCCGAACCATGAGACCGATCCAGCGGCAGTCATGTGGTAGGTGCCAGAGCTTTGCCGCAGTGAAGAGAGGCCCTCCTCTACCGCCTGTCGCAACACTTGCGCAGTAGCGTAGGCGATGATCCGGCTCGAAGTAGGAGCGCCGACCTGGTCATCGACAATTTTCAGCTCTTCCCGCTCACGTCCCAGTCGCAACATGGTTAACAGGAAGTTTGAACCTCGATCACTAAAGACCCAGCTTGTCCTGAAGATGAAATGATCACAGCCGGCTCGCCGAATGGCCGCCTCGCCGTCCGCCTTAGTTTGTCCGTATACGTTGAGCGGCTTCACAGGATCAGTCTCGACATATTCAGAGAGCTTGCTGCCATCAAATACATAGTCAGTCGAATAATGAACCAGCAGAGCGCCAGCCGTTTTTGCTTCTTCGGCGAGAACGGACGGAGCGATCGCGTTCAGCGAAGTCGCCATTTTCTCGTCGTGTTCCGCCTTATCGACGGCGGTGTAAGCGGCAGCGTTGACGATGATGGCCGGCGAAATCGAGCGCACGATATTTCGGATGTCTTCAGGCCGCGAGAGGTCTAGTTGCGAGCGGTCAAACGCTTGCACGTCGAACAACTGGGACAGCGGGCCCACCAGATCGTGACCTACTTGTCCATTCTTACCGATTAGCAGGAGCTTGCGGCCGGCTTGTCGAGGGAGGGCAGGCATGGGAGAAAGAATCTATTCGAACGTCTCGGCGGAAACTAACCGGACTCCGTGCCGGTCTTTATCGGATAAAACGGGATGCGTCTCGGGCCAAGGAATATTTAATTTTGGATCATTCCACAAGAGTGTGCGCTCATGCGCCGGAGCGTAGAAGTCTGTGGCCTTGTACAGGACTTCCGCTCGCTCGGAGAGTACGAGAAACCCATGGGCGAAGCCGGCCGGAATCCATAACATCCTTCGATTCTCCGCCGAAAGATTCACGCAAACTGGCCGGCTAAAATGCGGTGAACTCCGTCGGCAATCGACGGCGACATCGAATATTTCGCCCTGGACCACGCGGATGAGCTTTCCCTGTGGCTGCTGCACCTGATAATGCAGACCACGCAACACGCCCTTCTTCGAGAGCGACTGGTTGTCTTGTACGAACTCCGCGGAAATGCCGAGGCGCGCGAAGGTCTCGCGGTTATAGGCTTCAAAGAAATGACCCCGCGGATCTTCAAAGATCCGCGGCTCGATCACCAGCACTTCAGGATTTTCGGTGGGAGAAACCTTCATTTCACCGAGGCTGCCACCGAGAATTGCGGATACGTGTCAGTCAGGACGTGCAACAGATACTCACGATATTGCTCATTTTGGATCGAGAATGCCAGGCGCTCCAGGTGCTGCTGGGTGATGAATCCGCAGCGGAAGGCAATCTCTTCCGGACATGCGACCTTCAGGCCCTGCCGCTTCTCGATCGTCTGAATGAAGAGAGAGGCTTCGATCAGCGAGTCATGAGTGCCGGTGTCAAGCCAGGCGATACCGCGCCCCATAATTTCAGCGCGAAGTTGGCCTTGCCTCATATACGCGCGATTTATATCGGTGATCTCGAGCTCTCCGCGGGCAGAGGGCTTCAGGTTGGCCGCGATATCCACCACCTGTTCATCGTAAAAATAAAGACCGGTTACGGCAAAACGTGATTTCGGAGCGGCCGGTTTCTCTTCGAGGCTCAGGGCCTTTCCCGTCGCATCGAACTCGATGACGCCATAACGCTGTGGATCTTGTACTTGGTAGGCGAACACGGTAGAGCCTGAACGCTGCGACGCAGCCGTGCGCAACATCGTCGCCAGATCGTGGCCGTAAAAGATATTGTCTCCGAGTACCAGAGCGCTCGGGGAGTCCCCCACGAATTCGCGTCCGATAATGAAGGCTTGCGCGAGTCCGCCGGGAGAGGGTTGCACCGCATAAGAAAGATTGAGGCCCCATTGCGTGCCGTTGCCGAGGAGGTCGCGAAACTTCGGAGTGTCGGTCGGCGTAGAGATAAGCAGGATGTCCTGGATTCCCGCCAGCATAAGGCTGCAAAGCGGGTAATAGACCATGGGCTTGTCGTATACCGGCAGCAGCTGCTTCGAGACCACATGCGTGACCGGGTAGAGACGGGTTCCCGAGCCGCCGGCGAGGATGATTCCCTTCCTCGGCTTAGTTGATTGCATTCAACACTCCAGACAAATTAATGACTGCTATAACTCGGTTCTAACGACCAGGGTACTGCACCGCGATCCATTCTTTGTAGGCGCCGCTGGTGACAGAATCGAGCCATTTCTTATTGCTGAGATACCACTGGATCGTCTTGCGGATTCCGCTGCGGAAGGTTTCTTTCGGCTGCCATCCAAGTTCCACGCGAAGTTTGTTGGCGTCGACAGCGTACCTGCGATCGTGCCCGGGCCGATCGGTAACGTATTTGATCAGCGACTTGTGCGGACGAGTGTGAGCGTCAGGCACAAGTTCGTCGAGGACTTCACAAATGGTGTTTACAACTTCAATGTTCGTCTTTTCGCTGGATCCGCCGACGTTGTAGGTCTCACCGGCGCGGCCCGACTTCAGGACCGTAGCAATCGCGCTGCAATGATCTTCGACATAGAGCCAATCGCGTACGTTCTTGCCGTCTCCATAGACCGGAATCGGCTTCCCTCCCATTGCATTCAAGATCGCGAGCGGGATGAGTTTCTCGGGAAACTGATACGGGCCATAGTTATTGGAGCAATTGCTGGTCAGCGTGGGAAGTCCGTAGGTGTGGTGATACGCCCGAACCAGGTGGTCTGATCCGGCCTTCGAAGCTGCGTAAGGGCTATTGGGCGCAAACGGAGTGGTTTCGCTGAACGGCAGATCGTCCGGAGAGAGCGAGCCATACACTTCGTCGGTCGAGACGTGCAGGAAGCGAAAACGATCCTTGTCGGCGGATGGCAGTGCCTCCCAGTACTTCTTCGCCTCGTCCAGCAAGGTGAACGTCCCCTGGATGTTAGTCCGGATAAATTCTTCTGGACCCAGGATCGAGCGGTCTACGTGGCTCTCGGCTGCAAAGTGCACGATGGCCGACGGCGCGTGCGTGCCTAAGGTCTCTCGAATAAGGTTGCGGTCGCAAATGTCGCCAGGAATAAAGGCGTAGCGAGACGAGTCCTGCACCGACTCCAGATTCTGTGGATTGCCAGCGTAAGTAAGCTTGTCAAAATTAATGATCGAAGTATCTTGGGTTTGCAGTGTCTGAAGGACGAAATTGCTGCCGATAAACCCGGCTCCACCTGTGACAAGAAGACCGTTGCGCACATGACCTGCCTTGGAAGCACAGCATGGCACACTGTGCAGATGCGGGATTGAGGGATGTCCAAATTATAACCCTAACAGCGCCAGATTCAGCCAAGCTGCCACTAAGAACTCCCTCCAATACATCAGGGAATGGCAACGCCGACGCCGCGCTCAAGATGTTGAGCAGTAAGGGTCCTAAGTGCAACCGAGTTCGTGATCGCGAATTTTCTTGGCGCATAAACCGAGGTCCTCATGCGCTCCGTTTTGCAATCCGGCTCCTCTGTGGGCTTGCCAACTTGCTGGCCTTCCTTGCTGTGACGTCCACGGCGCGAATCAGCGTCGCTCGAATGTTTCCAGACTCGAGTTCGAGCAAGCCTTCCACTGTGCAACCGCCAGGCGTCGTGACTTCATTCTTCAACATCGCAGGATGGAGACTGGTGTGCAGCACCATCGATGCCGCTCCGAGCGTCGCCTGTGCCGCCAGCGTAGTTGCCAGTTCCCGAGGGAGGCCGATGCGCACACCTCCCTCGGCCAGGGCCTCAATGATCGTGTAAATAAATGCGGGTCCGCTCGCGGACAGTCCGGTGACGGCGTTCATATGCGATTCGTCCACTTCGGCGGTTCGACCCATCAAACCAAAAAGCGCGTCAGCCTCGGCAAGATCATCTGGTGATGCGTGCCGTCCGCGACAGAGGGCGGTCATCCCTTGACCAATCCGAGACGCCGAGTTGGGCATTGCTCGTATGACGGCGACTTGCCGTCCCACAGCGGCCTCAATCGCATCTGTAGTTACCGCCGTGGCGATGGAAACCAACAGCGCGTCATGCCGCAGCGTGCTCCGGATCTCTTCGAGCACGCTGAGTACGTATTGCGGCTTGACGCAGATCAGCACCAGATCGGCATCGCGCACAGCCGATGAATTACACGTGCTGACCGCAATCCCAAGATTCGCGGTGAGCGGGGCGATGTGCTCTGTGTGCTTCACTGTTGCGCGTACATCGATGTCTCGCGACGAGCTGTCATTCCGAAGCGCGGTAATCAGAGCGCCTCCCATTTTTCCGGCGCCGAGGACTGCAATCGATTTCTTGCGCAGTGCTCGACCGTGCACGCCGTTGTTATTGGTCATCATTTGAATCTCCTTTGCGGCAAAAGAAAAACCCACAGTCGCTTTGACTGTGGGTCGATGGATTCTGCCGGTTTCTATAACTTCACTAGGCGTCTTCCAAGCACAGTCGGGAACTCGCCGAAGGCGGGCACGGGACTGGCGGGTTGAAGGACGTCAAAAACATCAAGCTTAACTCTAGCTCACCTGTTGCCTGTATTCAAGCGCGACAACGGACCATTAGTGAGCGGCATGGGTTTAGGAAAGCATGCAGCCTTCGTTGATTTGCCCCAAGCAAACGTGCGAAAGCGATCGGTAACGATCACCCGTGTTCGCACCCCATCGATCTCCACGGGAATGGTTGCTGATTTGCCCTGCTCTACATAGACCACAACAGCAGCCTGTCCAGGAGCATCATTGCTGGCTCCAACTCCTACACCGATAATCGCGGGATTTGCCATCAGTTCTTCCGCATGCTGAGATTTCGCGATTTGCCCTTTGACGAACACAGTCCCAGCAATTGGCTCTGGTGTAGAAGCTGAGCGCGAGTCCATGATGAACCGGGTCCGCACTCCTTCAACATCGTTTGGAAGTGGCTGCTGAAGTTTGCTCCTCGTGTGAATGATTATCGCAGCCTCATTGGGAGCGTCCGCACTCGGGCCGACATCAACACTTACAACGGCAGGATCGTTCATCAGTTGCGTTGAATGGAGGTCCCGCGCAGAGGCAGCGCGTGTGATCTCTGATTGCGCGAGATTCTGGCTTGCGAGAGCAGTAGATGCGGAAGACATAGCTACCTGAGTTTGACTGGCAGCAGGACAGCTTATGGTGTGGTCGGCACTGCCAACCATTTTCGGAATCTCGCCGGTATTGGGATCACTAAGCGCATTAAGCGCATCTTGAATCGGGTTCCCTACTGTATTCGTGCTTCCGCCGGCATACAGCAGCGCCAATGGTCGAGCATGATCAGCTGTCATTATTAGCGAGCCAGAATCTCCGCTCGCGCTGAAGGTTGAGCTCGCGACGACGACTTGGTTCTTGAAAAGTGCGCTGAACGCTGTAGAACCATTACAGGAGTTGGAGTAGTCCACCCTTACGTTGGCGAATGCCGCCTGAAGGTTTCCGCAGGTGAGGCCGGTAGCGTCTCCGGATTTCGCAACCGTCTGCTGTGTCTGTATCGCGGTAGTCAAGTCGGCCAAAGTTGAAGACGGCGGCATAGGTTGTCCAACCGCTGCCCCGTCCAAGATTGATCCGCTCGTGTCCACAGTGCTCGGGACAATTTGAGCGAGGGCCGCATCTGCTGCGGTGAACGGGCCGGTGGTTTGATTCTGGCTGGCCTGTAGCTGCACAGCTTGTGACATTTGCGCCACAGTGTTGACTGCGGACGCATTGCAGTTGGAGTCGGCTAAGCCAGGCTGCGAGATTGGATCTCCCACCTTGCCCTGGTTCGACTTATCCAGCACGTGATTATTGCTGAGGATGTAGAAGTTGTTGCCCCGCATGACCAAAGAGCCGAGTGTTCCCGAGCAACAGAAGGTCTTACCTGAGCTAGTGCTCGTGTCGGTTGTGTTCCCGCCCCCGGTTCCTAATTTGATCGGAAAATTCTGTTTGTCCTGGTTGTCATGGTGCGCCTGCACAACGACACTTGCGCTCCCGGACTTTGTAGTATCCGCTTGCGACACAGCATTGACCGTCACCGTGGAAGGACTGGGCGGCGCCGCAGGTGCAGTGTAGATACCAGTGCTGCTGATTGTTCCGACGGTCGAATTGCCACCGGCTATGCTGTTCACATTCCAACTGACGGCGGTGTTACTCGTGCCCAATACAGTCGCAGTGAATGGTAAGCTTCCGCCGGGCGCGACAGTCGCATTCGACGGAGAGACGCTAACCGTAATAGCCGTTCCTGAGGAACCAATCGAAGATTTGGAGCCGCCGCACCCTTGGGAAATCAAAACCGAGAGGCACAGCGCCGTGGGAAGCCATATCAGTTGTGCGAGTCTGCGGCTCATGTCTGGAGATCTCCAGGGGCAGACCACGTTTAATGCGACGCACGCCGCCCAATATCCTCTTCAATACGAAAGCCTGCGGCGGGGAGTTAAGCGCTGCAGGCTTGAGGAACTCAGATATTACCAGTTCTTATGGAATCGGGTGTCAAATCCAAAGCCACCATTCTGGTCGCGATCACCACTCAGTGAGACCCGTGGACTTAGGCGGTATTCCAATTTGATAGTGGACTCCTGCGATTGGGTGACATCCGTTGCAAAGGTGACAAAAAGATTGCTCGTAACCCTTTGCTGGATGGTCACACGTGCTCCGGGGTTCTGCTGATTGTTGCTCAACACCGGATCCACAGAGAGCTGCGAGATTCCGGCAACTTTCTGAAGCCTACTCGTCACCTGGCTGCTTACCTGCGATGCGATCAACGACTCTGCTCCCAGGCTGCCAGGCGGAGTTGGATTCGCATTTGCCGCCTCTGTCGTTTTTCCGAATGCGATCAGGTTGATGATGTCCGATGGCGGAAGTGCCGGATTCGATGCGTAGTTCGTGTGCAACCGGTCGATCGGCCCGTCGAAATGCATCGTGATGTCATATTCCTGAATGGTCGTGCCGACGGAGACATTCACGACTGGTTGGGTTTCATAGGGATTTATAAAGTCGATCGTGCCGTTCTGCAGCACGTATCGATTTCCGCTGAAGATTAAGTCTCCGTTATTCAAGTTCACGCGGCCAAGGATCACGGGTTGTGCGGCCGTGCCATGTACCTGCAGGTTCGCGGTGCCATCGAGGCTCAACGTTCGGCTGGTCAGACTGATGCCGTTGGTCGCCGCGACGGCGAGATCCAATTGCAGGTTGTTGACAAATCCTTCAGATGGAGGAGGAACGGTATCGCCGGAAAACTGTCCGATGAAGTTCGTCAGATCGAAATCAGGAGCGAACGACAACTGATAAATCCTTACTTGACCTCCAAGCAGCGCTGCATCCGTTGTGCCGCTAAGGGAGAGATTCATGCCGATGCCAGTCCGCACTCCTTGTGGATACAGCACGCGGATGCCCTTGCCAGCGAGCGCCAATTCGAAGTTCACGGACGGCCGGTACACGATTCCGCCGCTGGCAGTCACCTGTCCTCCGCCCACAGTGCCACTAAAGCTGCTGATGTTTAGCCGGTTTTTCGTGAGCGTTAGCACCCCGTTTCCATTCTGCAGCCCGATCGGCAAATCTCCACTCGCAAATCCGGCGTTCACCACCTGAATCTGACCTTCAACGTTGGGGTCGGTGCGCTGCCCATAGGAGTTGATGTTCAACCGGAGTTGGCCTGAGGTCTCATAGTCAGGATCGAACAACTGCATCAGCTTCAGATCGACTGTTCCCAGAGCGAGCAGTGAAATGGGAGCATTGGCGGCTGTGGGAACCGTTGCCTGGAATTGCAGGTCAGTGTCGGTTCCGCGGAGCTGCATTCGCTGCAATGAAATGACGCCATTCATGAAGTCGATGTGAATCGGACTGACCGCGCCAATTTGAACAGTGTTTTGATACGTGACGTTTAACATAGGAATCGTCGCGTGGGCCTCGAGACGATTCTTGTCCTTTAGCGGTCCGCGTAACGTAGCGTGCAATTCGGTTTGACCCTTGATGTTCGCAGCCTGCGAAGGAGCGTATGCCGCCAGAATCGTTTTCAGGGGAATTGTCTGCGTGTCCAGTGCTGCATTTACCTCGTAGTTGCCGGTCAGATCTACGGTTCCATGCCCACGAATGGATGTCTCCAAAACTTGAGAGTTCAGATCGAAGTTCCCAACGTGGTTGGCCACATTCGCGTTTAGAGTGATGCCATTGACAGCCTGATTGTCGATTACTAGTTTCGGAATTTGCAGTGATGCGGAGAGTTGGGGGTTGTTGATTGTGCCGCGTCCGTTCGCAACCAGCCTCAGGACTCCCGACAGTTGCATGTTTCGGGCCTTCACTGTCTGAAGCTGTCCAAATTGCAGGCCGGGGACTTGCAGATTCACGTCGTATGCCTGCGTCTTCGGCTGATAAACGAGATCACCGTTCGCAGTGCCAGCGGGTAGCCGCGCAGCCAGATTCGCATTCACCACATCGCCTGTCCCCGAGAATTTCACATTCACCGAATTGATGGGTTCATTCGCGATTACGGCTTGCGTCAGGCTGAGATTACCCTGTCCGACGGGGCTCAACTCAGTTCCGTGTACAGCAACATTCGCATTCAAGGTGCCTTGAATCGGAGTGCCGAGTCCGCCAGCTTTTGCGAGATCACCGGCATTGAGTTGGGTGGCATTCAATGCAATCTGGATTGGACTTGTGTTCTCGAATGACCACTTTTTCAACGCAGCGCTTATATTGAATGTGACTCGCCCACGAGTGGCCGGATCAAGTTCACCATTGGAAACGCTTGCAGCCGATGGACTCGCATCAATGTTGCTCCGCAGCAGCCGCCAGGCAGTGCCGTGAACCTGAAGGTCGTTTGCAGTGAGTTGCCCATTCAAATGCGGTGCAGCCATCGAGCCACGAACCGTTCCGTCGAAATTCGCATTTCCATAAAGTCCGAGTGGCTGGGAGCCGGGTGTGCGAAAGTCGTTCGCGATGGTTTCGAGCACGTGCAGGTCATTCGCCTGCAGCCTTATCGTAAGCGCCGATCGCTCGCTCACGCTGCCGTTCAAGTTCAACGATGTTTGCGGTAGCTGGACGTAGCTATTGGTCAGATCCAGCACTTTCGTTCGCTGCGTATAGCCAGCATGAATCACGCCATCTAGTGGTACCGCCGCAGCGCCGCGTCTTTGCGGAGCAAGGGTGCCGCGGATGCTCGCATTTGTACGCGCAACGAGGTTGTCGAACGTCTTTCCCCAAATCGCGTCGGCATCTGCATTGATGGTTCCACCAAGAGCGACTTGTTGGAGCGAGGGGGAGTTCATCAGTGACTTGAGGTCGGCAAGCGAGACACCACGAAGCGCCGCATTCAGGTGCGACTGCGACGCGCCGGTCAGATCACGCATGGTCATCGTTCCGGTCAACTCGCCTCCGAGCAGACGCGCGTGCATATCCTTCACCGCAAGGTTTGCGTGAACGACGCTGTAATTCGCTCCCAGATCGCGGATGGTGGTACGAAGCGTCGGCTGGATCACCTCCAAAGCATGGCTGCTCAGAGTTCCATTGAGTGTGACAAGCGCCAGCATTGGAGTATCAGGTTTGCTCTGATATTGAAGAGATCCATTGGCCTGAATGATCCCAATCGGCAGGGTGGCGTTCTTTAGGATCCTGCGAAACTGACCGGTATCGAGCTTTGCGCTATATGTCGCTTGCAGAATTGGGTGAACGAAATCCGTGAGCGTCGCATTCACCTCGAACTCGGAGTTCCCGCTTCTCAGTGCTGCATTCCTCAATGTGAAAGCCTGCGGGGTGGCATCGAACTCTGCAGTAAAGTCGTGTGGAATGGGACTGAAGTTCTCCATCTTCAGGCGGCCATCCTTGTAGCTCAAACTTCCCGAGTATCGTTTCTGCGATGGATCAAAGCCGGACTGAAACTCGAGATCGTGAAGATCAGCGTCCATCACACTCTTTTTATTGTTGTAGTAAACCTCGCCATGATTGATGACGGCGTGCCGCACGCCGAGATCGAAGATGCTGGTGTTGCTCTGCTGTTTGTTGCTCTTGGTCTGCGGCAGATTGTCTGTTCCATGCTGATCGACGAAGACACGCACCACGGGATGCTCAACTTGCACCGAATCCACATACCACATCTTGTGTAGCAGAGAAGTAATCGTGAGCCCGAGATGCAGATGATCAACAGTGAAGAGTGGTGGAGTCGGATACGGCTGCGCTCCATTGATAACGACGTCGTACAAATCCAGAGCCGGTGAGATTCCGTGGAATCGCAACGCGAAGTCTTTGGCTTGGACCTGTGTGCCTAGAGCCGCGGCCGCCTTCTGCTCTGCCGTCCGCAAAACGTATTGATGGAACGACTCGTTATGCAGCAGTACATAGACGGTCAGCACCGCTGCCACGATAAGAAAAAGCAGAATGCCTGCAGTCCAAGCAGCTACTCGCTTCCAGCGCGATCGACGAACGGCTTGGGGCGGACGCGCTTCCCGTTTCGGAGGCTCGTAATAAGGAGGTAAATTAGGCGCTGCACTCAAAACGCTTGTCCTATGGTTATGAAGTACTGGAATGATTGGACGCCACGAGGGGCATCGAAGTTGTGGCCAAAGTCAACTCGTATTGGCCCGACCGGAGTAGCATAACGGAATCCAAAGCCGGCACTGTTCGTGTACTGGCCGTGAAAGCCGATGGTGCGGAAGACGTTGCCGCCGTCATAAAACGGCACCACGCTAAGTCCTTTCTTGACCGGCAGTGGAATACGAAACTCTGAATTGACAATGAAGAGTTGATTGCCTCCCACTGGAACTGAAATTGGAGAACACGTACTCGGGTCAGCCGGATTCCCGCAGGCCGGAATCGTCCGCTGCGGCCCGGCTCCATTCAGGGGGAACCCACGCAGAGTGCTGCCGCCGCCAGAGAAGAATTCCTCACTCAGCGGCACGTGCGTATTGCCGAGAATAGCCTTTGCAAAGCCCAGACGGATGCTATTTGCCCAGATCGTGTCATACCGGATTTTCTTGTAATAGGCCGTCTGGCCGATAAATCTCGCAAAGTTGACATTCGAGCCAAGCGCGCTTGGGTTCAGATCCGCCTCAAAGGTTTCGTAGACTCCCTTGTGCGCGTCGAGAGGAAAATCGCGGGTATCGCGCACGTAATTGGCCGAGACCATCGAGAGCCTCACGTGGCGGTCTTGGGGCGGCACCAAATCCGGAATCAATAGATTGGTTAAGCCAGTTTGGGAATAGTTATAGCGAAAGAAAAGATTGGTGGTCTTATCGGGATTGAGCGCGCGCTGAAACTGGAAACCGGCTTGGCCCATTAAGGAAGTGAAGATGGGATTTTGTTCGTCGTGCTCACCTGAAATGTTAAGGCTCGAACTCCAATTGGTTCCGCGGAAGTACGGGTCGGTGTAGGTAACGGCTCCGCGTTGATCCAGGCGCGCGGCCAACCCGCTGAAGTTGAGAGTCTCGGCTTTACCCCACAGATCTTTGCGCGTGTATTGAAGCAGCGCCCTCGGACCCCAAAACGTCTTTTGACTGGTTCTGAAGTTCTTATTGAGCCCGATTACCGGCAAGCCAGGAACAGCGACAGTACCACTCGGCACGCTGCCACCGCGATTAATCACATCGAAGCCGAAGCCATAGGTCAGGTCATTTTTCTTGGCTTCATGAACTTTGACCAGCACATCTTCCTGAGTTTGGGTGGTAATGCGGCGGCGAGGATCGATCTCTGCCCAATCGAAAACGCCAAGATTGTATAAATGCCCTTCAGAAGACAACATCTGGTCTTCGCGCAGAGGACTGCCAACGGGAATCGTAGTTTGCCGATCGATTAAAGCCTGCCGTGTAGTTGCGCGACCGAGTGTTACCAGATCGGCCGTCTTAACCTGCGGCCCCTCATCGATCTGATAAATGACATTCAGATGGTGCTTGTCCTTGCCGACAATGCTTGCCTTCTCACGGAATGCAGCCGTTAGATAGCCGAGGTTCAGGTATTTCGCCATAATCTGATTGCGATCCTCCTGCACCAGCTTCTGCGAGTAGGGCTTCCCGACGGCGAGATTCAATCCTTTAGGCGCGAGCGCAGAAATGGGCTGCGTGTTGTTGCCAAGGATTTGCATTGCCTCCACCACATCACGTTGACCTTCCTCTACTCGAAACGTGACATCGATGTTGCCGCCGTTCTGTTTGACCTCTGGCGTTACCTTTACGTCGCTGAAGCCCTCAGCCTGATACACGCGCTTCAAATTGCTGACGCTTGTCCTGACGAGGTTCTGACTGTACTTCCCATGCGAAAACAAATGGGCCTTTTGCACCGGAACGTGTGACAGCAGGTCTGTTTCGCTGAGGGTCCGATTTCCAGCGATATCTACATCGCTGACTTTGTGTCGTGGGCCTTTTGTAATCTGATAGAGAATTGTCTCTCCCGATGACTGCTGCATCGTGCTAACAGTCACCTTCGTGCCGAAATATCCCTTGGCCTGAAAGTAGGATGTGAGATTCTGACGTCCTTCCTGAATGATCTCCGGATCTACACCAACCCCTTGATAGACCGGCAGCAGGCTCTTCTTACTCCAGCTCCAGACATGCGCGCCCTGCACTTTGACGTTGATGACTGGGCCCGGCTGAACACTGAATGCAATATCTGCATGGTTATGACTGGGGTTGTAATTGGCTGAGATCAGCTTCACCTTCGCGTTGAGATGTGCCTGTTTCGCCAATGCATTCTGGAGATATTGGGTGGCATTTTGAAGTGTCTTAAAGGAGTAAGTCTTCCCTGTTCGAATCGAGGAATTTCGCACACGCGCTAAAAACGAGTGCAGCACCTTCTGCAGGTGCGCCGTCTGTTCCGGCGAAGCGCCAGTCAATGTCACCGTCCCAAACTTCGCTTTTTTGCCCAAGGTCGTGTTGAAGAAAACATTGGCAACAGCATGCGTCTTGTCGGTCCGGACTTCCGGTCGCACAACAGCCTGAAAATATCCTTGCCGTTGAAAGAAGCGCGCCAAAGACTTCTGAGCGTTATCAACGTCAACGGGTGTGTACGCTCCCCGCGGCGGATAGTCGGATATTTGCAGAAGCTGTGAGTAGGGAAACTTCGCCACCGCGCCCGGAAACTCATACACACCGAAATAAATCGCCGGCTCGAGTACAAACAGAATGCGTACTCCCTGGGCCTCAGGGCGAATCTGCAATTGGATCTCCTGGAAACGACCAATGCTCTTGAGAGCAGCCATGGTCTCATCCGCTTTGGCTTGCGAGAACGGCTGGCCCTCCTTTAGAACGAGCAGCGGCAGAAGATCGCGTGTGTTTAGATCGGGCTGTCCTGCCAGTTCTACCGACGAGACATTTTGGCCTTCATACGAGGGCAGAATCTGTTTCGTGTCGTTCGAGGTCTTGGGAGTTTGCGCCGGCGTGGCTGTGGGTCCAGTCTGCGCCAGCAGCAAGGAGGCGCAGAGCAATGAACCTGCGAACACGGCCCTGAGCTGCCGTTGTCTGCAACTGGAAATCGAAAAAAGCACGTTCTTAGGATGTGCAGAAAAGGCCGAGTGTTTGTCTGAGTGCCTTTGAAGCAGCAGGTGCTCACGCGATGAAATCCGGAAGCGCTCCATCTGCGGCACACCAACGGCTCTGGCGAGAACGGACGGAAATACAACCGCCGAGTGGCGATGATGAACGAGTACTTGCGCCAGCAAAACTCGTTGACCGAAGTCGATCCCGTCCTGCTGCACCAGTAGCCATCTCTATTCAAGGCTGCGAATCTAATAGTATGCAGCCAAAATCCGGCAGTAACACCACATCAACGCAGCGCAATGCGCTGACATTTTGGAGGTAAAAAAGGATGCGTAAGACATGGTTAGCAGCTCCAGCGCTTCTGCTGGCGTTTGGCGTAGCAGGCGCCCAAACCACAAGTTCAACGGGAAGCGGTATCGGCGGCAGTAGCAGCAGCACCGGTCCGAGCACCACGACCAACAGCACTGCGACCAGCTCTCCGAGTTCCATAGGTACAGCAGGCGCCACATCGGGCACGACTGCTGGCACAACTCCCGGCAGCACGATGGGTCAATCAACTCCGACAACCCCGAGTACAATAACCGGGACAAGCAGCAGTGGCAGCGTTAATCAAAACGGAACCGCCAGCGCTACTTCTCCCAATTCGTCGTCAGTGACTCAGGGCACAACCAGCAATAGCGGCACCGTTGGATCCAGCAGCACCGGTACCACCGGAAGCAACGGCTCGATCACCTCAACGACGCCGAATAGCACGTCCGGAACCGGATCGACCGGCACCTCCGTTGGATCCACTGGTGTCGGGACGACTGGCTCCACGACTACCAACTCGACTGGAAGCGTTGGCACGACGACCGGCACGAACCGAACAGCCGGATCGATGAACGGAACTACCGGTCCAGCGGCGACCGGGACCGCGGGTTCAGTAAACGGCACCACGGGCACGACCACCACGACGCCTGGAACCACGAGCACACCGCAAACTGGCACGACCTCAACGGTTCCTCACTGATAATCTGCTGCTCCTCAAATCGCGGCCCGGTGTATTGAGCAAATGCACTGGGCCGTGCTGTCGGTAGCTTTTTCGCGCCACGGTAGCTTCGGGGCTAGTTTTTCGTTGCCGGCAGAGCTGGTCTGGGCGTGCCACGTACAGGATGAAAAATGTAGCCCCCACCTACAGGAGCTGTCGAGCGATCGTGTGCGCATTTATCTTCGACGCATACGTATCAGTAGCTCAGACTCCTAGCGCCAATGTCGGCACCAAGGGTGCGCCTCCCGTCGCGGAATCGTCTCCATCTCCAGCATCTGACCTGCACATTGGCGCTGGTGATTTGATTGACGTACACGTCTATGGCGCTCCCGAGCTGAGCGAAAGCTTGCGTGTGAGTAACAGTGGAGAGGTGAGCATGCCTCTGATCGGCGATGTCAAAATCGGTGGGCTTACCACCGCAGAGGCTCAGGGTGTAATTGAGCAGTCGTACGTCAACGGGGCTACCTTCGTAATCCCCACGTCAACATTTCATCAAGGAGTATGCGAGCCAAGGTGTCTCAGTGCTTGAAGAGGTGAGTAAACCGGGAATTTATCTGTTGCTTGGAAGCCGGCGGCTCTACAACGTAATTTCTGCAGCGGGCGGCACCACGCTCGGGCTGGCAAGCTAATCAGCATTACGCACCGCACCGCACCGAGCCGGGTAAACCCGAATTGGTCGCCATTGTCCAACGATCCAGCGCTGCTGACCCGCGCCAATATTGATATTCAGCTGGGTGACACGGTGATAGTTTCAAAGTCCGGAATTGTTTACGTCTCGGGAGACGTCAAACTGCCGGGCGGCTATGTCATGGAGCAAAACGAAAACTTGACGGTTCTCCAGGCCATCGCCCTCGCACAGGGCCTGAACTCGACGGCATCGTTGAAGAATGTCGGATCATTCGCCGTGGCGGCGGCAAGCTGGAAGAAATTCCTGTCGAGCTGAAGCACATTATGGCAGCGAGATCACCAGACGTTGTTCTGAAGAATGAGGACGGGTTGCTGGTACCGAACAGCGTGTCGAAGGCGGCGGCACGCCGCAGCTCGAATCGATAGTGCAGGTCGCAACCGGCGTGGCCATTTTATCGGAGGTAACCCGCAGCCCCCCTCATCTGATCGATCCCGATCGAACGAGCCACATCGATCCTACGGCAACGATGATCCACAACAGCACGCCTTGGAGCAGCGGACGGACTCCCACTTTCGACAGAGCTCTTCGCGATAATGTACTGCCAATCAGAAACAGCGTGACTGCAAGTCCGACCTTCGCGATCTCGAGCAGCCAGCCATAAACCGGCATGGCGGCAGGAGGTGAGTAGCTTCTGATGCAAGCCGCCAGCAGGAAAAACGCGATAAACCATGGCATCTGCACCCGACTTTTGTGATGCTTCAGCAATGCCACTGCGAGCGTGACGGGAACAATCCACAATGCGCGTGTCAGCTTCAGTGTAGTGGCCATGCCGAGTGCGATGCTGCCGTATTTCGCTGCTGCGCCAACCACCGAACTGGTGTCATGAATGGCCAGTGCGGCCCATAATCCAAACTGGTGCTGCGAAAGGTTAAGCGCGTGGCCTATGGGCGGGAAGATGAACAATGCAACAGCATTCAAAACGAATACCGTTCCCAATGCCACAGCCATTTCGTCTTCGCTAGCATCAACAACCGGACCAACTGCGGCGATTGCGCTACCACCGCAAATCGCCGTCCCTATAGAGATAAGGATTGATGGATTCCGTCGAACAGCGAAAATTCTGCCCAGCCCCATTCCACACGCGATCGCAAAGGTGATTCCGACAAGCGTGTACACGACTCCGGATCGACCCGCCCGTAGCACTTCGCCCAGGTTCATGCCAAAACCAAGTCCGACAACGGATATCTGCAGCAGCAATTTCGACCAGCGCCTCGTAAATTCAGGGTAGGGATTATCTGCAGTCAGAGCGAGAAGAAGTCCTAAACCAAGCGCGGCCGGTGGAGAAGCGAGCAGCCCTGCAACTACGACGCCGGCTACGAAGAGGAATCGAGAGGCTTTTTCCAAACAAAAGAATAGCAGCTAGCTTGGGACTAGCTGCTCAGGAGGCGTGATCGGAAGTTCACTTAGGGCGCGAAATCCACCAAACTACGCGGCCGAGGATCCTCCAATTGCGATCCAGGGTCATTGTCGTTGAACCGCTCCTGTCGGAATCGGCAACAAGAACTTCGGCAGCACCGAATTTTTTCATGCGGCGAACGATTAAACCGAAATCCTTTTGCCATGCGAGGACTATGTGGTTGTACAGCTCAGCATGCTCGAAGTGGGAAAGATCGACAGCCACCACAGATCCGTCCGGGATCAGGGGCGCCATGCCTTCGCCCGTTATGCGCAAGCAGCGAATACCGTCCTTGTTTTCGCTCCACTCACTCGGAGCCATCACTCTAGCAATTACCGGGATCTGCTCCAGGTTAGGCTGGTTGTCGCCTGGGCCGGTGGTACCCGCAGTGAGGGCCAGCAATGGACTGGCTTGTGATTCCAGATCGTCAACAACAACCTGAGCGTTCTTTGTCGCACGCGACTTCCGCAACGCGCGCTTAAGATCAATTGCAGGTAATCCAGCGCGTTGCCAGAAGTACCAGCAGTCCGGATCGCCCGCAAGCGTACCCATATGAATGTAATACGCGGCCTCAGGCTCGTTCACTGCGCGTTCCCAACGCGACACGGCCATCGGGGATACATTCAGCAAGCGCGCGAGACCCGCTTGGTTAAGATGCAGGCCTTCTCGCAATCGCTCGATATGTACGGCCCACCCTGGTCTAGCGAGTTTTGTACCGGCGCGCATACATCATTCCTTGACAGCCAGAGCCGCTGGAGCTATCCTGCTGACTAACGTTGGAGTTATAACGCTTTGACAGCACAGCCCCTACGTCTCTCAGCCAGTTCGGGGTCTCGCGTGGCGCCGCGCAGACCAAGGAGAGCGGGTCACGAATCATGACATCGGATAATATCAAAAATTCCCGGTTGAATCGACTAAGTCTTTACAGGGGCATATATAGCAGGGTCGCCAGGCAATTGAAGATAGACCCGTCGTACGTCAGCCGTGTAGCGCGAGGGGAACGCCGCTCAGACAAAGTAGAGACCGCGCTGCTGAAAGAAATACGCCGGATCGAAAAAGGCGTCAAATGAACCAGCAGCCCGAATTTTTAATCCTTCCTTGTTCAGTTTACTCCTTGAGCGCAAGTTCGTCTGCTCACCTTCCGATTCTCTTCCCTCCTTGAGCCAGCCTTGCTACATTCTCGGCATGGCGGAAAAATTCATCTGCGCTGTCTGTGACCAGATCGAAACGCGTTGTACTTGCGATAAATTCTGCATGCTCTGCCAAGGCCTGCATGAGGTCAGGCTGTGTGCGGACGGATCATATTACTGCCGCGACTGCCGCGAAGCCTGCGATTTCCAAGCACAATATTGACAGGGAGAATGCCAGCTAATACGAAGAACCAGCAGAGGTTCTTGATTGCCTGCACTGCACAGGCCGACCCCACTAGATCACGACAGTCTCACGATGCTCACCGAATATCTCTCGGAGGGCGTTTGAAATCTCGCCGACAGTGCAGTTCTTCTCTACAGCTTCGATCACTGCCGGGACTAGGTTGCTGCCGGTAGAGGCGGCTTCCTTCACGCCGGCAATCGCTTGCTGCCAGTCTGACGGGTTCCTGCAGGCGCGCAGCGCCCTTACCCGTTCGACCTGCTCGCGCTCCAAAGCCTCATCGACGCGTTGAATCGGGACGGTCTTCTCTTCCTCAAGGCTGAAACGGTTCACGCCCACGACGACCGCGTCGCCATGATCGACTCGCTGCTGGGTCTCATACGCGGCGTTCTGAATCTCCTGCTGCACGAATCCACGCTCGATCGCCTTGATCATCCCCCCGAGTGCTTCGACTTTATCGAGATAGGCGGACGCGCTGACCTCGATCTCGTCCGTGAGACTCTCGATGGCATAAGAGCCGGCCAATGGATCCACTGTCTGGGGCGTCCCCGACTCGTAGGCAATGATCTGCTGGGTGCGCAGCGCGATTCGGGCAGCCTCTTCCGTAGGAATGGCCAAGGCTTCGTCGTAACCGTTGGTGTGAAGAGACTGCGTCCCGCCCATCACCGCCGCTAGCGCCTGCAGCGCCGTGCGGACGATGTTCACCTCAGGCTGTTGCGCCGTGAGGGTTGAACCGGCCGTCTGGGTATGAAATCTCAACATCCAGGAGCGTGGATTTTTTGCGCGAAAGTGCTCGCGCATGATCCTGGCCCACATCCGTCGGGCTGCCCTGAATTTCGCAACCTCTTCCAGAAAGTTGTTATGTGCGTTGAAGAAGAATGAGAGCCGCGGAGCGAAGCGATCAACGTCCAGTCCGGCATTCAGCGCCGACTGTACGTAGGCAATCCCATTGCCCAAGGTAAAAGCCACTTCCTGGACCGCAGTGCAGCCCGCTTCGCGCATGTGATAGCCGGAGATCGAAATTGGATTCCATTCGGGCAGGTGCGCGTTGGAATAGGCAAAAATATCGGTGATGATCCGCATCGCGTGTATAGGCGGATAGATGTACGTTCCGCGCGCAATGTACTCTTTGAGCACATCGTTCTGCACCGTGCCGGAAAGCTTCTTCGGATTTGCTCCGTTGCGCTTAGCCACCGCGATATAGAGCGCCAGCAGGATGATCGCGGTTGCATTGATCGTCATCGAAGTGGAAATCTTCTCGAGGTCGAGATCGGCGAACAGTCGCTGCATGTCTTCAATCGAGTCGATTGCCACCCCAACTTTCCCGACTTCACCGGCAGCCATCGGATCATCCGAGTCATAGCCAATCTGTGTGGGCAAATCGAACGCAACCGAAAGGCCCATGGTCCCATGGGCCAACAAATATTTGTATCTGCGGTTGGATTCTTCGGCGTCACCCATGCCAGCGTACTGGCGCATTGTCCAGAGACGCCCGCGGTACATCGTTGGCTGAACGCCGCGCGTGAATGGAGGCTCTCCGGGATAGCCATCCTGCCGGTCGTAATCCCATCCCGAATGCTTTAGCTCCTGTTCGGTGTAGAGCTCGCGCATTTCGATTTCATGCAGTTGCTGCGCTTTGCGGGCGGAAGATGAATCAGTCACGGCTGCGCTCTCCTTCCGCACGCGTCCGGCGCGCGCGCCAGAAGGAGCTCGCGGAGAAATACATGAAGACGACGCTGAAGGCGACTGCCACTCCGATGTGAGCGGCCGACGAGGATTGGCCTGACTGTAGCCGGCTCCACTGGCGCCACGCGGCAGCGGCGCCGGTCAGTGCGAAGAAGGCAAAGAAAAATCCCGTAATCTCTAGCAGCAGGACGCGGCTGGCTCGGGACGTCGCCTTGCCGACACTTCTCGCGGCCGCCACTCCACCCCGCACTGCCCTGTGCTGGTTTCCCAGCCGCCAGAGGACGCGCCCTACCGCCTGCGCCCGTTGAATGTTTCCGATACGCGACACTGCACCGATTCTAACAATCGGACCGATGGCCAGCAGAGTTGCGGTATGCTGTGTCCATCAAAATCCCAATGAAGCGAACCCTTTTCTCTCTCATTCTTGTGTTGGTGTGGGTGCCCGCGCTCATGGCCGGCAAGATATCTGATTCCACATGGCAATCCGGAATAGTGAAGCGCATCAGCACTAATCACCTCCTAAAATCTTCAGGTCACTTCGGACAGAAACCGCCTAAACACGGTGTGTTTCTTACCTATTATTATGTCGAGGCCAACAATTACCTGTACGAGGCCGAGGAGATTCAAACCAAGCCGGGAAAGAATCCGACCTTCGCAGTCGATCAGCCGGTGAAGTTCGTAATCAATGGCACGGAATTCCTGGTAAAGGACGAAAAGGGAAAACAGCACAGATTCCGTCTGCTGAACAGCATTCCGGAAGGTGTGTCCCAGGCTGCAGGACCGAAATAAGTCACTGGCATTCGAACGCGATTTCACCTCGACGAAGTAGCGCCCAGCGTAGAGACGAGCAACTTATCGTCTCCGCGTGATTCATGGGATGCCGATGTCCTCGTTCCACAAATCGGGATGTTGGGCAATGAAGGCTCTCATCATCTCTATGCATTCCGGGTCATTGAGGATCGTAATTTCGACTTCAGCTTGGATCATCAAATCCTCGGCTCCGCAAAAGTTTCGGTTCTCGCCGATGATCACTCGCGGAATGCGGAAGAGTAATGCAGTGCCCGTGCACATGACGCACGGACTCAGCGTGCTGACCAGCGTCAGCTGATACCAATCGCGACGGCGTCCCGCATTACGGATGCATGCGACCTCCGCATGCGCTGTCGGATCCCCGGTCTGGACGCGAAGATTATGTCCGCGCGCCAGTACATTGCCTGCGCGATCTGCCAACACCGACCCAATCGGCAATCCGCCTTCGGCAAGTCCTTTGCGCGCCTCCGCCAACGCTTCGCGGATCAATGCATCATTTGCTTGCGTAGAAATCTCGGTGCCCTCGTCAAGGTGCCTACAAAGTACATCCGCAAGGAGGTGCGGGCACATACTTCTTCAAAAATTCCGCAACTCGTGTATAAGCGTCAATCTGGTTTTCGACCCGCGCGAATCCGTGACCCTCGTTGTCATAGATTTTCAACTCCACAGTTCCGCCGCGCTTTTTGATGGCATCGGCCGCCTGCTGGGCCTCTGAGTTAGGACAGCGCGGATCATTTCCTCCCGCCAGCAACAGCACCGGCGCATTGATTCGATCGACAAAGTTGATGGGACTGCGGTCCTCCCACAACCCCTTGTTCTTGACCGGATCGCCCATGGTTGCGAGATCGTACTCGTGCAGCAGCGGATCTTCATTCTGCACTTCGGTAAACCAGTTGACGAACGGCACGATGGAAACGCCTGCCGCCCAAGTTTCCGGCGCCTTGGTGAGGGCCATCATCGACATGTATCCGCCGTAACTTCCGCCCATAATCACCAACTTCTTCGGATCTATGTAGCCGGTCTGCTGCACCCAGTCTGCCGCTGCGAGCGTGTCCTGAAGATCACCACCGCCCATGTCGAAGCGATTGGCGTCCATGAATTCTTTCCCGTAGCCGGTCGAACCGCGATAATTCGGCGCAATCACCAGATAGCCTTGATTCGCCAGATACTGCACAATTCGATTGAAGTTGTTTACGGTCTGCGATTGCGGACCGCCGTGGACGTACACGATCGCCGGATGGGTATGATCGCGCGGTGCGTTGTGCGGCACATAGACGAACGCCGAAATCTGGAACTTGCCATCTCTGCTCGGATAATGGACGAGAAAAGGCTCGACCAAATCCTCCGTGTTGATCCCCGCCAACAGCGAATGCGAAAGTTGTTTCGACTGCTGATTGTCGAAGTCATACACCCAGATATCATTCGGCGATCTCGGACCATTGTGGTAGTAGAGCAGCCGGCGCCCGTCCGGTGAAAATGACGTCACCAATCCGGCCGGCGCATTCATGCCCGTCGCGAGCGGCAGCATCGTGGCGCGTTTTGCCGCGATGTCATAGACAAAGATGTCGCTGTTGCCATCCACGTTCGCCGTCCAGGTGACCTGTTTGCCACCTCGCGAGAAGCTGCCAGACACGGTCTTCCATTTTTCATTCGTGAGCCAATCGATCGTTTTTGACGCAACCTCAAGCAGCCCGACATTGTCATATCCACTCGCGTTCGAAGTAAGCAGAATGTACTTTCCGTCAGGAGAGAATGCGGTAGCTCTGTAGGTGTGCTCGCCGGAATGTGGCGTCAGCAGCGTCGCTTTGCCAGTAGCAACATCCGCAAGGTAGATGTTTGTGTCCTTGCCCGCGGCATGTTCTTGGGTGTAGGCGATCCACTTTCCATCGCCCGACCAGATGGGCCTCGTGTTCCCTAGTTGTTTAGGCGTGCTCTTCGTCAGTGCACGGAAGCGCTTGGTAAGCACGTCCATGATGTTGATCTCAAAAGTAGAAGACGTACGCGGCTTGGACATATACGCGATGTAGCGCGAGTCCGGCGACCACGCCTGTCCTTCCTCGGACACATCCGGCGTATTGGTCAGGTGCACCACTTCCCCATTTTGGGGAGAGACCAGCAGCAGGTCCCACTGTTCATCGCCATCGTGATCGGAGTTGAAAGCAATCCACTTCCCATCGGGCGACCACGCCGGATCAATCTGCCGCTGATCACTGACGGTCAACTGCTGCGGCCAACCACCGTCGGAACCAACCAGCCACAGATTGTTGCGGCCGGAAATGTTGGAGATGAATGCCACGGACTTTCCATCCGGTGACCAACTCGTGCCGCCAATAATGCGCGTCATGTACAGCTTCTCGATCGAGAGCGGCTGCACCTCGCGCTTGAGGACCGTACTAGTGATGAGTTTGGGATCGGTTATTGCGTGTGCGCTGGGGGAAGAGGGAGGAGAGGACTGGGCCAGAATCGATGAAGGCAGGACAATTACCAGCAGGCACAATTTGCGGATGGCAGCGGACATTTGAAGAATGTCAGCAGTATAGCGTTCTCAGTTCCGTCCTAGAGTTTAGTAACTTGCCAAAACCGCTCGAACCAATTTTCAACAAAAATCAATCCCGAACTCTAAAGGACTTACAAGCCAAGATCCCGCCGCTCGTCGGGATACCGCCATGATAATCCCGGTACGACTCCGCGGATTTCGTCGGGATCGGCCGGCAAAATTGAAAGCGGAGTTTCTAGATCAGTCAACAGGCAACGGATTGCGCTCAGACTGTGACGCATCTCCCGGGTGGTACCGCAGAGTGGAACGGCAATCAATAACGTATTTCCATATGTGGAACGACGGACGGAAAAACCGTCGTTCTACATGGATCGCGCAAGTGTGATGATTACGGAAGTTGCCGAAGTATCCCAATGTCTCTGCAACCCACCTAGGGCGACTCGCGATCGCTCAAGGCCTTCAGCGCCAAAACCTGGGTTCGTTATTGCTTACGGACGCATTACTTCCTCAGATTGAAGACCACCTTTTTCTTCCCATGGGCACCATCGAAAAGATGTTTTCCGGCGCTTAACTGGCATCAACCTGATCTAATGCTCGTCTGACCGCTCCCTTTCCTCCAACATCTGGAGCACTCCTGCGCGGGCAAGGGCGCCCGCATCCGCATGGTTTATTTCTTCACCATCGCCACTGCGTCCACCTCAATCAACCACTCCGGACGTACGAGTCGCTTGACCACCACGAATGTGCTCACCGGCGGATTTGCGGTGTTGACGTACTTGTCCCGAATCTCGCGTACTGCCGGAAGGAGGCTCGGATCCACATTCTCCGAGCAGTAGTAGTTCGGCTTCACGACATCATTGAAGCTGCCGCCGGAAGCTTCTACCGCTGCCTTCAGATTTTCGAAGATTTGCTGCACTTGTGCGCGGAAATCGTCCTTGCCGACCAGGTTCCCCGAACGGTCCTGTGCGACCTGTCCTGCGATGTAAACAGTCTTTCCGCCGCTGACCTCAGCCACCTGCGAATATCCCGCCGTGGGTTTGGCCATCGTCTCAGGATTAAACATGTGGACCGCTTGAGCGTGTTGACTTGTCTGTTGCGACGACGCTCCGACTGCCGAGCGTCTCTGGTCAGATTGAGCGAACAAGAGTGCTGCCGGAAAAACCGTCATCAGAAATATCGAATACGCTGCGTATCTGATTGTTACTCCCATTCTTTTTACTCCCATTGTTTCGTTTCGACTTCCCTGCCAACTTGGGATGATAACCAATACCTGCCCGTCCTCACCCAAACCCGCAGAGGAGGCTGCGTCGCACAGTCGCTGATGAGGGATGAGGCACTTCGTCTGTCGCCGATTTTCTTGGACATCCGTTCGACTGGTGGTTAATCTCCCGCATTCGAAAACCGGGAAAGCTGGGTCCGCATCGAATCAGAAGATGTCTAGGAGTTCACGATGCTCAACACCAATAATGCGTTCAGCAGTTTTTCGGTGAATGATACTCAGAAAGCGAAGGAGTTTTATGGCAAGACCCTCGGGCTTGAACTTTCTAGCGGTCCCGAAGGTACCCTGGTTGTTCCACTCTCCGGCGGCACTAAGGCTCTGATATACCCTAAGGCTAATCACCAGCCGGCCACTTTCACGGTCCTAAATTTTCCGGTAGAGAGCGTAGAAGAAACTGTCGATGAACTGAGCCGACGCGGCGTTCGATTTGAGGTCTACAACGAACCCAACTTGAGGACGGACGCGCGCGGAATTTCTCGCGGGAATGGACCGACCATCGCATGGTTCAAGGATCCGGCGGGGAATATTTTGTCGGTGTTGGAAGCGGCTTGAAGACAATTTACTCCTCTCTTTGCACTACGACGAATACTCAAATCAATGGCAACGTCACAACTATGGGACACGTATGAGCAGCTTCTATGCAAGTTGTGATTGATTTGAGGATGGATTCCGTTCGGAGCAGGCGTGTCCGAAATCAGACTAGATGACGCCAGCGATCGTCATCTGCAACATTCTGAACTTGACCTGCCGGACAGATTGAATTGATCTCGACTTGCCCCACCACCAGTTCGCGGAAACTTCAACTTCAGTACTGCCGACAATCCAGGCTTTGCGGCAGAGGATGAAACCGGCGCTTCAACAACACGGAATGGGTTCGCCCAGCAGCACCTTGCGCCAGCAATACTCAAAAGAAACGAGATGTTAGGCATCCAGCCGATTTGAGCCAGCCACTCGACTGTACCAGAGGCCGGAGTCTTTGATAGTGCGTCTCTGGTTGCGAAAGTCCGTGTAGATTAACCCGTAGCGCTCGGTATAACCTTCTGCCCACTGGAAGTTGTCGAGAAGAGTCCAGGCATGAAAGGCGCGAACCTTAGCTCCATCGGCAATCGCTCGTGCCAGCTCCGCGAGGACCTCGCGGTACCACTGGATGCGTCCACCGTCGGGTATGCGGCCGTTTTGTTCTTCATCTGGTCCATCGAGGTACCCGCAACCGCTCTCGGTAATCTCAATGATCGGGTGGTTGTATTCCCTTGAGATCTGAGTGACCATGTCGTACATACCACGGGGCCACACTTCGAGGCCGGAGTCCGTAAGCGGGCCCTCCGTGGGCATGGCGGCACGGAAGCGTGTGTAAGGATCGCGGCCGCCCGGTGCATTGTTCTCAATCTCGGTGCCACCAAACTTTCCTCCGCCGAGAAATTGCTCCTTGCTCGCATCTGCAACAATGCGGCGCGTGTAGTAATGAAAGCCCACCCAGTCGAGCGGCGCATAGAGGAGTTTTTCGTCACCTGGCCGAAAACCCATCAGCTCATAGGGTGGTTCTCCAACGAAAGCCTTTGGGTAACGACCATGCATCGCCGCCTCCAGAAAAAAGACATTGTTCATCGCGTGGTACCGGGCGGCAGCCGCGCGATCCTCGTCTGAGTCAGTCTTCGGGTATGCAGGAGCCATCTCATAGGCGCTCCCCACCGTTGCTTTGGAAGAAGCTGCTTTGATTGCACGATGCGCTTCCGCCTGGGCCAGAGCCAGTGTGTGCGCCGCTTTCAAGAAATCGCTGAAGCTGGTCCGACAAGGCGGAAAAGCGCCCGCAGCATAGCCCATAAACGCTATCGCCCAAGGCATGTTGAAAGGCGCCCAGATCGTGATTCGATCGCCGAGGTGTTTGGCAAGAATCCCCGCATAGTCTGCGAAGTAGCCGGCTAGATCCCGATTTGGCCAACCTCCCCGGTCTTCGAGTGCCTGTGGAAGATCCCAGTGATATATCGTGCACCAGGGCCGGATGCCAGCCTCGAGCAACGTGTTGACGAAGCGACCGTAATGATCCAGCCCCTTCATATTCGGGGCGCCGGTTCCGGCAGGCTGAATGCGCGGCCAAGAGATGGAAAAACGTTGGCTCTTCTGGTTGAGCCGCTTCGCCAACGCGATGTCCTGCGGATACCGGTGGTATTGATCACAGGCAATGTCCCCCGTTACCCCGCCCCTTACTTTCCCGGGTGTATGAGTGAATCTGTCCCAGATTGATTCGCCTTTGCCGTCCTCATTCCATGCGCCTTCTACTTGATATGAAGCCGTGGCGGTGCCCCAAATGAATCCTTCGGGAAAACGCGCCTTCTGTATTACCGAATCGGGAATCGATCCAGGGATCCGATCTGCGGACGGTAATGCACCTGCATAGCTGTGGCCGCGACTCAGCACGGCGCCTGCCAATGCGGCAAGGGAACGAGCTGCAAATTGGCGACGATCCACGGCCCTTCCTTTCACACCTGTGAGAGTGCTTCGAGCGGTGCATGATAACAGCCAGCGAAATAACTACACATGCAACCGTGTAGGAGGCGCATATATGATCACCCGTTTCGGAGGTAGCGAGATCCCTATGTGGAAACTTGCGTACGTTCAGTTTTAGTGACAGCCTTTGTTGCGAACCGGTCGTTGCATACAACGAGTGAGTCGTCCCGTATCCAGCCCGAACGACAACTCGCGAAAGGGGATATCTATGAATCGTGGAACGTTGACGTCAATAGTATCGATCCTTGTGCTTTGTACGGTCGCGCTATGCATGACACTTGCAGCACAAAAGATCTCGGGCGAAAGTGCGGACGCCCAAACATCCGCGCAGGTCTATAACCCCTACCCGCCCGGGATTCTCCCCTCCGATTTGATTCCCGAAATCGAACGAGTGCGGCGTGAACTTCGCGTAATCGAGACGCGAGCTCTCGCACGGTGGCATGGCTTAAAACCGCCGGTTCTGACAGGTCAGCCGCCAACGCTTCAGAACACGGGAACTGAAGCAGTCGAAACCCTAGGCGAACTTATGAATTACGACCAAAACATCTCGCCTAACAGGAATCAAGCCTGTTCCTTCTGCCACATGCCCTACGCCGGCTTCAGTGGACCGATCCCCTCGGTCAATCTAACGATGATCGCGTATCCGGGGACGGTTCATTTTCGGGCCGGCAAGCGCACGGCGCAACGATACACATATTCACCGTTCTTTCCCGTGCTCCAGTACAACCCAGTGCAGGGCCTTTTCTTTGGTGGAAATTTCTGGGATTCACGCTCGACCGGATATTTGCTCAGGAATGCAGATGCCGAACAGGCACAGCATCCTCCCGTCGATACCCAGGAAATGGGCTTCCCTGACACTGCATGCGTCGCGTTCCGGCTTTCGCAGGCTGAGTACAGACCGCTCTTCGAGCAGGTGTGGGGCAAGGGCTCATTTGATATCAAGTTTCCACCCGAAACTGAGCACATCTGCGATACACCTGGAGGAGCTGCGGTGTTCGGCAGCACCACGCCAATTCCGCTGAGTCCGGAAGACCGCACCCGCACAAACACCGTTTATGATCACTGGGGTCAGTCCATCGACTCATATGAGCAGTCCGTGCAGGTCAGTGCATTCTCCTCGAAATTCGACGCCTTCCTGAAGGGTGACTACAAACTCACAGCAGACGAAATGGCGGGTTTGAAGCTGTTCGACGGCAAAGGCAACTGCAATTCATGTCATCTCGATGGAAGAGGCACAACTCTAAAACCAGGTCAGACTGACACTGGCGCGGCCGCCGCTGTGACACCTCTGTTCACCTGCTTCGGCTCCGCCAATGAGGGTCTCCCTCTCAATCCCAGGGATGCGATCTATTATCAGACCACGCCCGATTCCTCCGGGTTCACTGGAAATCCTTTCGGTTTCGGCTACAGAGATTTGGGATTAGGGACTTTCCTCAGAAGCGGTCCGGGGTCGGCTCCCAACCCGAACTCGACGTGGAAACAATTTGCTCCAATCACCGATGGTCAAATGCAAGTGTCTTCGGCGCGCGATGTGGCTATGACGCCACCTCAGTGTCCGACGACCGAGGCACCCGGCCCCTACTTCCAGAAGGAGTTTTTTCATAACGGGTACATCAAGAGCCTGAAGCAACTCGTCCATTTCTACAACACGCGCGACAAATATAAGTACAACGTCACTTCCGGGCATTGCCCGGGAGGAACGACCGAAAAGGTAGACTGCTGGCCTATGCCCGAGGTCCCGAACAACATCGACATGACAACCGGGAATCTCGGCTTGACGGACAAGGAAGAAGACCAGATCGTTGCCTTCCTGCAAACACTTACTGATGGTCACACGAGAGCTTACCCAAACCGGGATACCTTTACGGGTACTTGCATGACTGGTGGATCGGCTAAGACCCAAGGTAATGAATTCCTTATCCCGACTCCGCAACTTCCTCCCTGCGCATCGGCTGTCTGCGGTCTTCAGCCTGCCCCCAAACCCGCTATACCGTAGGTGAAATGAAAGACTCGGCTGGAGGTCCATACATGGACAAACTGCTTCTGAAACCGGCGATAGTGGCTATGCTCGGTAGCCTACTTTACTCAGCCCCAGCGGCTACGCAGTTGAGTCCTACGACAAACAAAGCCGCACGCGTCCGGATCACGCAAGGGCCAGAGATCGAACGGGCTGATCCCGATTTTGCGATTATCAAGTGGACCAGCAACAACCCTGGCGGCTCTCCCGAGCATTACGGCATTGTGCATTACGGTACAGATCCAATGAATCTGAACCAGACGGAGAAATCGCCAATCAGGTTGAACCCGGGCCATTCCTATACTGTCTTCCGCGTGCGCATGGGCGGGCTCAAGCCGCGGACAACCTACTACTACACGGTTGACTCGACCGAAGCCAATGGCAAGGGCGACGGCGTAAAGAGCGCGGTCAAGCATTTCACTACACCGTGATAACGCAAAAATTAAACGGCGCTTTTTGAGGCAGCTCAGGCGTCCAATCTGGATTTGGGTGGATGACGGGCTACTCTTCCCTTTGCAGTTAGTGATCGCATTGGGATCGAGCTCAGCCCATAAACTGTTCGGCGGTTCGGGAAGGATTGCCGACTACTCTTAAATGCAGGCCTTCACCATAACTTGCGTCTAACATGCGGCATCACAAAAGAATCGGGTGGAGTGCCTCGGCCAGCGAGCGAGGAGGAAATGCCATGAACAGCCAAGTTTTTGTTCTCGAAAACGCAGAGTTTGGTCGGGCCGGGCGATGGAGCGCGCTGGTCCTCTGCATAGCGTTATCCGTCGTAGTGTGTCCGTCGCAGGCTTATTCCGCCACTTTCACCAGCTTCGATGCTCCGGGTGCTGTAGGCGGTACGATCGCCATTAGCATCAACCCAAAGGGCGAGGTCACCGGGTACTACACTGACGCGAGTCGCACCAACCACGGATTCCTGCGTGCCCCTGACGGAACTATTACTACATTCGATGCACCGGGTGCTGGTGTGCGCGCTACCCTCGCCCAGAGCATCAACCCAGAGGGCGAGATCGCCGGATACTACCGTGACGACAATTCCACCAACCACGGGTTGGTGCGGGCTGCCGACGGAACCATTATCACTATCGATGCTCCGGGTGCCGGCGCAGGCGGATTTCTGGGTACCTTCGCCGAGAGCATTAGCCCGAGCGGTGAGATCACCGGGTACTACACTGACGCGAGTCGCAACAACCATGGATTTCTGCGCGCTTCAGATGGCACTATTACTGCGTTCGATGCTCCGGGCGCCGGCGTGGGTCCCTTTCAGGGTACCTTCGCCTTCGGCCTCAACCCAAAGGGCGAGATCGCCGGGCGCTATCTCGACGGCAATTCCAATTACCACGGCTTTCTGCGAAGCCCTGACGGTACCATTACAAGCTTCGATGCTCCGAGTGCTGGCACGCCCGCTCACAAGGTACCTTCGCCTGGAGCATCAACCCAAAGGGTGAGATCACCGGGTACTACCTTGACGGAAATTCCAACTACCACGGCTTCCTGCGAGCCCGCGATGGCACCATTACCAGCTTCGATGCTCCGGGTGCCGGTGTGGGCGGATTTCTGGGCACTCTCGCCGAGAGCATCAACCCCGAGGGCGAGATCACCGGGTTCTACTTTGATGCGACGTCCAATTCCCACGGGTTCGTGCGAGCCCGCGACGGCGGCATTGTTGGCTTCGATGCGCCGGGGGCTGGCGTGGGGCCGTTCCAAGGCACCTTCGCAAAGAGCATCAACCCGAAGGGCGAGCTCACTGGGTACTACTTCGACTCGAGTTTCAATTCCCACGGATTTGTCGGCCAGTCATCGGAGGAGTGCGACGATACCAATTGCGAGACCGGCCCAGGAGATTAATGAGTAGCGCTACCTCCTCGATTCCAAAACACTGCCCAATGTCCGGATCGGGAAGGAATGCTGCTTGAGCAGCTCTTCCCCGGAGTAGCTCGTGCAGATTGCGTGTCAGCCTTCACATCTGCAAGTCAAGATCTCCGACAGCTTATTCCCAATCTGGGGCTCGTATCTTACATCAATGCCATTTGGCGAGCTGGCTGGAACCCGCTGCTTCATCGAATGAAAGACGGCAATTCTGTCGGGGATGAGCTGAGCCGCGCAAGTAGTTGGTGCCGGGAGGGGGAATCGAACCCCCACAGGGCTTTTGGCCCCTGCGGATTTTAAGTCCGCTGCGTCTGCCAGTTTCGCCATCCCGGCTTGGCTCTGCGAGTCATTCCAGTTTCGCACAGCGCCTCGGTTGCATGGCAGAGTGGTTGTTTGCTTCACTGGGATGTGAAACCGAACTCCATCCGCACCGCCCTCACTGATCGACTCGGCTTCGATATCCCATCATGCAAGCGCCTCTTGCCGGAGGCGGCGACACTCCGGAGCTTGTGGCTGCGGTCTCGAACAGTGGCGGGCTCGGATTTATTGGCGCGGCGTATCTCACTCCGGAGCAGATCGTCGCTGCCGCTAATCAGGTTCGCGCGAAGACCTCTCGTCCCTTCGGCGCTAATCTGTTCGCGCCGCTTCCCGTCCCGCCGGCGCCTGAAACCGCGGCTGCCCTGCAACGCGTGTCTCCTTATTATGAGGAGCTGGGACTGCCCGCGCCTTCCCTGACTGCGCCCTCACCCTCCGCGTTTGATGAGCAGCTTCGGGCGTCGCTCGAATCCGGAGCCTCGGCGTTCAGCTTCACATTTGGCCTGCTGCCGCCTCGCGTTATCGATGCCATCCGGGAACGCGGACTGTTTCTGATTGGCACTGCCACCACCGTCGCCGAAGCGGTCGCGCTCGAGAAGTCGGGCGTAGATGCGGTGGTCACTCAGGGCAGCGAAGCCGGGGGACATCGTGGGACATTCGCCGGCAGCTTCGAGTCCGGCATGGTCGGAAACATCTCGCTGGTTCCGCAGGTCGCCGACGCGGTCAGCATTCCGGTGGTCGCTTCCGGCGGGATCATGGATGGGCGCGGCATTGCAGCTGCCCTGGCGCTCGGGGCCTCGGCCGTCCAGATGGGGACGGCGTTTCTCACATGCAAGGAGTCCGGCGTGCCCGAGGCTTATCGCAAGGCAATCCTCTCCACGCGTGAGGACCAGACACGAGTGACGCGGGCATTTTCCGGCAGACCGGCACGCGGGATCTCCAATCGATTCATGGACGAGATCGAGCACGCGCCGGAGTCGATCCTTCCCTTCCCGTGGCAAAACAATCTCACCCGCAGTCTGCGGCGCGAGGCCGCCCGGCAAGACCGGGCAGAGTTCCTGTCGCTGTGGTCGGGACAAGGCACGCGCCTCGCACGACGTCAATCGGCGGCCGAGTTGATTGAACGGTTGGCCCGGGAAACACGTGAGGCCATTGAAGGATTGCAGCGGATGGTCTGAACCTTGGAGAGGGAGAGTCAGCTTAACCTGCAGCTTTACCCCGGATGCGCACTTTGTTATAGTCCGCGTCGGACTCCGCAGAGACTTCCGCGTTCGCACAGATCCCTCCGCCTGTGCCTGCCGAGCCCAGAGGCATGTTGTGGCGATCCCTGGCACCCCACTGATTCAACCCGGTTCACCAGCCCACAATACTGACGGCGTATTCGAGGACTTGAAGGCCGTGCAGCGTGAGTTCGGCTATTTGCCGGCCGATAAGTTGCAGTCAATCGCCGAGACCCGGCACATGCATGTCCGCGAGATTTACAGCGTTGCCAGCTTCTATCCCCACTTTCATCTCAAAGCGCCTGCGCGGGTGGACGTACGAGTTTGCACGGACATGTCGTGCCACCTGCGCGGCGCCGGGCAGCTCAAGCAAGACCTTCAATCCCGGCTGAAGGCGAGCGGCAGCTCCGATTGCAGCATTCGCGACAGCTCATGCCTGGGACGATGTGACGGTGCGCCGTCCCTGCTGATCTCGACGAAAACGGAAGAGCAGATTTACGACAGCATCACCGGCGAACGCGCGGCGGAGATCGTCGTCCACAATCTTGCCGGTGACCCGCTTCCCCATACGCGTCCGGAGCGCATCCGGACGGAGATCCACTCCGACCCATACACCGGCACGGCGAAATACGGCATGTTGCGCAATCTCGCGCAGACCCGCGATTTCCAAGGAGTCCTCGCCCAACTGAAAGCCAGCGGGCTGCGCGGCATGGGAGGCGCAGGCTTTCCCACCGGGACGAAGTGGGAGGCCGTCCGCAACTGTGCGGGAGACGAGAAGTACGTGGTGTGCAATGCCGACGAGAGCGAGCCGGGCACCATCAAAGATCGATTCATCATGCAGCACCTTCCGCATCTGCTGATCGAAGGCATGATCATCGCCGGCCTGGTCACCGGCGCGAAGAGCGGGATCCTCTATATCCGGCATGAGTACGAGCACCCGAAAGACGCTTGTCAGGACGAGATCGACACCTGCTACGAGCAGGGACTGCTGGGGCGCAACATCCTCGGCACCGATCTGCAATTCGATTTGAAGATCTTCGTCAGCCCCGGCGGATACATCTGCGGGGAAGAGACCGCGCTTATTGAGGCCATCGAAGGCAAACGCTCGGAGCCGCGCAACAAGCCTCCATTCCCTGTCTTTCAGGGGCTGTGGCACAAGCCGACCGCACTTAATAATGTTGAGACGTTTGCGCTGGCGACGGTGATCCTCGTCCGCGGCGTGGAATGGTTCAAGAGCTACGGCCGAAACGGAACGCCGGGAATCAAGTTCGTTGGCATCAGCGGAGACGTGCGCAATCCCGGCGTGTTTGAAGTGCCGATGGGAATCAGCTACGACGAACTCATCAATCAGTTCGCCGGAGGACCTCCGCCGGGCAAGACGATCAAGGGCTTCGCGCCTTCGGGTCCTTCTTCCGGATATCTTCCCGCATCGATGCTGAACCTGCCGCTGGATTGGGACGTGATGGCAAAGCCGCCGGTAAATTCCATGGTCGGCTCCGGCGCGATCGTCGTCTGCTCGAACGACGCTTGCATGCTCGACATGGCGCTGAATGCGGTGAAGTTCTACCGCAACGAGTCGTGTGGAAAGTGCGTGCCCTGTCGCGTCGGTTCGCAAAAACTCGTGGATATGCTCACCGGTTGGACGCAAGGCAAGCAGAACTCAACCGATCTTCAAGTACTGGATGAACTATCCCACGCGATGATGCTGACTTCCATATGCGGTCTCGGACAGATCGTCCCGGCGCCGATCCAGTCTGTGCTGCGGCATTTCCGCGGAGAAGTGGACGCGCATGTGAAGGAGGCGCGCTGTCCTGCAGGCGTCTGCCCGGTGGGAGCGCAAGCATGAGCCTGGTGAAAGAAGTCACGCTCACGATCGATGAGAAGCAGGTGACCGTCCCTGCGGGAACCACGATCTTCGATGCTGCGCGGATGAACGGCATCCCCATCCCCACCCTGTGCCACCAGCAGAACGAGACGCCGGTGGGCGTCTGCCGCGTGTGCGTGGTTGATGTCGGGGCGCGAGTGTACGCCGCCGCCTGCATTCGCGAAGCCGAAAACAACATGGTCGTGAAGACCGGCACGGAGAAGGTTCAGGCGGCACGCAAGACATTAGTCGAGCTGCTGATGTCTGACCATCCTGCGCCCTGCGCGCGCCAGCAGCAATCGAACGATTGCGAACTCGAGGCGATGGCCAAGAGTCATGCCTTGGGCGCTCCGCGATTCAGCAAACGGCTCACACCGTCGCACCAGAAAGACGAGTCGTCACTGAGCATCATGGTGGACCATTCCGCCTGCATCCTTTGCGATCGCTGCATCCGGGGCTGCTCGGAGATCCGCAACAACTTCGTCATCGCTCGACAAGGTAAAGGCTATGCTGCCGCGATTTCGTTCGATACCGACCTGCCGATGGGCAGTTCGTCATGTGTATCGTGTGGCGAGTGCATGGTCTCGTGTCCCACTGGCGCGCTGACCAATAAGAGCTTCGTTCGCCAGGGCCTCGGACTCGAAACAGGCGCATCCGTCGAGGTTCAGGAATTACTGGCGCTGCCAGTGTTCAAAGGCGTTTCCGGAACTTTTCTGGAGTTGAACAAAGGCGCTGTCGTCAAACGCAAATACAAGCGGGGCGAGATCATCTGCCGCGAGGGCGACTATGGTTCCACGGCGTTCTATATTCTGGAAGGCACCGTCGAAATCTATATCTCATCTCCGCGAGCGCACGTCGATACCGAAGGATCGCAGACAGGCTTCTTCAGCAAGCTCGCAAGCAAGCTCAAACCTCGCAGGGAGCACCAGCGCGAGGAAGAGGACACGCAGCGCAAGTACATCCACATTGACGCGCCGGTCGATCTCGAGTACGAACATCCGGTCGCGCAACTTCATGCCGGCGATCTGTTTGGCGAGATGACGTGCATGAACTTCTATCCACGGAGCGCGACGGTGCGGGCTTCAGAAGACACGGTCTGCCTGGAGATGCTGCGGAACGTACTCGACGTTTTGCAGAAGAACAAAACGTTTCGCGCGCAGCTCGACCGCAACTATCGCGTGCGCGCACTGGAAACTCATCTGAAAAGCGTGCCCGTCTTTGCGTCGCTCACGCCCGACTTCGTTGACCATTTGCGCGACCGCGTTGAGCTGATCCGCTTTGCTCCGGGGCAGGTGATCTGCCGCCAGGGCAGTGCGGCCGATAGCTTCTATCTGGTGCGCATCGGCTTCGTGAAGGTAAGCGAACATCATCCCGGCGGCGAGCTCGTGCTCTCGTATCTGGCGCGCGGCAGCTACTTCGGCGAGATTGGACTGCTCTCGGGCAGCCATCTGCGGACAGCTACGTGCACCGCCCTCGATCACGTGGAAGTGGTGAAGATCAACGGCGACGACTTCCGCGAAATGGTCGAGCGCTTCCCTGCGATTCGCGCCAGCCTGGAGGCTGTCGCGCATGAGCGCGCGGAAGAAAATCGCGCACGCCTGCACAATCTGCAGAATGTTCCGGTGGAAGATTTCCTGCATCAAGGACTGATGGACGCGCAGAGCCTGCTCGTGCTCGATCTCGATCGCTGCACGCGTTGCGATCAGTGTGTGAAAGCCTGCGCCGATGCGCATGACGGAATTACACGCTTGATTCGCGATGGGCTGAGGTTCGACAAGTATCTGGTAGCAACTTCATGCCGGCAGTGCCGCGATCCATTGTGCATGGTCGGATGCCCGGTGGGATCGATCCGCCGGCGCAATTCCCTCGAAGTCATCATTGAGGACTGGTGTGTTGGTTGCGGTCTGTGCGCGAACAATTGCCCGTACGGCAATATCAACCTGCACGAGTTCCCTGCTCCGGATGGAGCGACCGGCGCGAAGGCCACTGTGCGCAAAGCGACGTCGTGCAATCTTTGTTATGACCATCCTGAACCGAGCTGCGTGTACGCGTGTCCGCACGATGCCGCGCACCGCGTGAATCCACCGGAATTTTTTGGGGAGATGCTGGGCGGCAAGAAAGTCGAACCGGCGCCTTACAGCATGGCGCCAGGGATGATGGACAGGAGGTAGCCCGGTGCGCATCGATCAGACACACCGTCCGTGGCTTTGGGGCAGCGTGATTGGTCTCGCGGCTGCGACGGCAGTCTATCTTCCGTACAACCATCTCACAATCGGCGGCGCACGCGGAGGCACTGCGATCGGGATCGCTTATGGCGTGGTCGGCTTCGCATTCATGATCTTTGCCGGACTGCTGAGCCTGCGAAAACGATTCCCGGTCTGGCGAATCGGACGCACATCCACGTGGATGCGCGGGCATCTATGGCTCGGGCTTATCAGTTATCCGATCATCTTCTTTCATTCCGGGTTCAGCTTTGGTAAAGGCACGCTCACCTGGTGGATGATGCTGCTGTTCACGATCGTGATCGTGAGCGGAATCATTGGCGCGATCCTGCAGCACTACATGCCGAGGATAATGACGCGGCAAGTTCCATACGAGACCATCTATGCCGAGATCCCGCGAATCCGAGGACAGCTTCTGGACGAGGCGGATATGAAAGTGGCCGAGATCACTGGCGTGACCATGACTGAGTCGGCAATGGCGGGAGCAGGCCGGGATAGTGGCGGCATTGTGGTCACGCTCCTGCAGATGGAAGACAATGTCCGTAACGAGCTCACCGAGTTTTACGACAGGGAGATGCGCCCTTACATAGAGAGCGCAGGAGGACGCAAGTGCGCGATTGCCGATCGCGGTGTCTCATCGGCAATGTTCGAGAACCTCAGAACGCTGTTGCCGGACGCGATCCATGAGACCGTCGCTGATCTCGAAAACATTTGCGAGGAGAAACGGCAGCTCGATCATCAGTCAAGGATGCATCGTCTCTTGCATGGATGGCTGTTCGTGCACGTGCCGCTATCGTTGGCGCTGCTGGTCATGGGGGCAGTCCACGCAGTCATAGCTTTACGGTATTGAGCGGGAACCATGTCGGATCGCAAACGCACAGCGAAGAGCCTGGGACAGCGACACGATCTCCACTACTTCCAGAAGTGGGGAACGTGGCGAATTGCTCGCGCCGTGCTCATGGCTGGCCTGCCCGGTCTTGCTGCGCTCTGGCTGGTTGGCTATGCCATCCAGCGCAATAATCTCTCTTATTCCAGTGGACCGTTGTCTTCGGTGCACTCCTTTACCGGGAAGCGTTGTGACACGTGCCACGCACCCGCGCTGCAAGCTGGCTTCGTAAAGGTTGGTTTTCGCAAGCACGTTACAGATCGGGCATGTTTGACCTGTCACCAGGCGCCGGCGCATCAAGCCAAGTTGGAGACCTTCACTCCCGCGTGCGCCTCCTGCCATGTGGAGCACGTTGGCTCGAGTCATCTGCGCCAAACAGCCGATCAGAGTTGCGTACAGTGTCATGGCAACCTCAAAGTGAAGAGCGGCCAGGCTCATTATCAGACCGCAATCTATAACTTCAACTCCGCGCATCCGGAATTTGCTGTGCTCCGAGATGGCTACGCCGATCCGGGAACGATCAAGCTGAATCACGCAATCCATATGCGGGCCGGACTGCTTGGACCGAACTCACAGCCTGTCCAGTTGAAATGTCAGGATTGTCATCGCACTCCGGCCGACCAGAGCAGTCCATGGAACTATGGCGAGTCTCGAATGATCCAGGCTTCGCTGACGTCCAACGATCCACATCATCCACGGACACCTGATGGCCCGGTTCGTCCCGATGCAGGACGCGCCTACATGGCGGCGCCGACCTACGCGAGCGCCTGCCAGAACTGTCACGCACTCCAGTTCGACGCGCACTTCGCGGAATCTGTTCCGCACGATGATCCTATGGTCGTGCACGAATTCGTCGTCGCTAAACTTCGGCAATATATCCAGCAGCATCCGCAGGCATTGCACGAAGAGATCCGGCCAGCGCGTCTGATCTTCGGCGGCAAGATCTCGCGTGAGGGACAGCAGCCGATCATCGCGCGCACTGCGGCAGAGTGGGTGGAGCTTCGCACCAGGGACGCCGAGACTCTGCTGTGGCATAAGACTTGTCTTCAGTGCCACACGCTAAAGCACAACGCGTCGCAGAGCAGCGAGGCAAGTCTGCCGACAGTCGCGCCAGCGAATATCAAGCCGCAATGGCTGACGAATTCAGTTTTCAGCCACTATGCGCACGCGAGCTTCGACTGCAAGTCATGCCACACGAAAGCTGTCGTGAGTCAGGAAACGTCGGACGTGCTGATCCCCAGCATTAAGACTTGCCAAAGCTGTCATAACGGCGACCCGGCGAAAGCCGGCCAGGCGCAAAACGGATGCTTCCTCTGTCACCAGTACCACAACTGGAAGGGACGCGACGAACCGTTCATGCCGACAGAATCCGTCCAGCAGCCCCGCGGGATCGCTGTGCTAAAGCCGGATCATAAGTTCAATGCTAATTGACGCTCAATCACGAACCGCACCCTGCGCCTGTTTTGCGAAATGCTAATGTTGTAAATAGCACTTGATGGAGACTGCCCCAAAAGCTCGTTGGGTAAATCGCGTTTTCTCGAGCACTCGTACCAGACTTTTCGTTCGACCCATATACGTCGTCTGGCTCACTCTCGGAGCTGCCGCGCTCTTCACACTTACCTTCACAGTGAATCAATTGTACGCAGAACGCCAGCAGCAGTTGAGCGTTGTTTGGTTTCAGAGTGGACAAGAAGCGCTCGCTGCCGGCAATGCGAAGGAGGCGATCACAGATCTTCGCACTGCCCTCCTCTATTCTCACGAAAACCAGCAGTATCTATTTGCTCTGGCTCAAGCGCTCGAGGCAGGTAATCGCATTGATGAAGCGCGCTCATACCTGCTCAGTCTGCTCGATTACGAGCCCGGAAACGGTGAAGTGAATCTGGAGCTCGCGCGATTGTCGCAGAAGGACCAAGACGTTCGGCACGCGATGCGCTACTACAACGGCGCAATCTACGGAGCCTGGGACCAGGATCCCGCGGCGAAGCGTCAGGAGGTGCGCAAGGAATTGATCGATTTCCTGACGGCGAGAGGATTGAAAACGCAGGCGCGCGGCGAGCTCCTCACCTTGTCCGCCGAAATGCCGAAGGATCCAGCTTCACAACTGTGGATCGCAGGCGCTTTCACCAGGCTGGGAGACGATCGCAGTGCGCTTGATTTCTATATTGCCGGCGTGCGGCAAAACCGTAGAGACCCTGAAGCTCTCATCGGGGCTGGGCAGACAGCGTTCCGTCTGGGTCGATATCGGGATGCGTTAGCGTATCTCAAACGGGCTTTCGCGATTCGTCCCGATTCCGCTACGTCAGCTCAACTGGCACTCACGTCGCTGATTCTCGATCTCAATCCAATGGAGAGTGCATTGTCTGACGCTGAGCGGCGGCACCGGCTCGTCTTATCGATGGACATTGCAGATCGCCGTCTGCAAGAGTGCGCGCAAGCACAGCACCTTGTCATCGATGCCCCTGGAACCAATCCGCTGCAACTGGCGCGCTCACAATGGCTACAACTCGATCGTCAGGTCGCTCACGCGCGCAGTGATGCAGACCTGGTCCAATTGCTTCAACCGATCGCCAACCTCATACTGAGCATCGAGCAACAGAACAATTGCGGTCCCCAGGCGCAGACCGATCAAGCGATGTTGCACATCTACAGTAACGCCGAGGAGCTTCAGCCATGAGCATCGGCCAGACGCCTTCGGCAGTCGCCGCACTGCCCGCGCCGGATTCAGGAGACGTCTCCGACAAAGCGCGCGGGGAGCGCTTCTTTCTACTGCTCGCCATTTTCATCGGAATTTTTTCTGGACTGGCGGTAGTTTGCTTTCGTGTTGCCATAGAATTCTGTCGCTGGACTCTGCTCGGCTCCTCCCTGGCGCCAAGTTTTCCGCGTATCCTGCTGGCGCCCACCGCCATGGCACTCGTTGTTGCTGCGCTAGTCATCTGGGTGTTCCCGCGCGTGCGCGGTAGCGGCGTCAATCAAACAAAGTCGGCGCTCTACATCTACGATGGATATATCCCGTTCCGCACTGCAATCGGCAAATTCATTTGTTCGGGACTGGCCATCGGCTCGGGGCAATCGCTCGGACCCGAAGATCCATCATTGCAAATCGGAGCATCGATCGCGTCTGCATTGGGGCGCCGGCTAAAGCTCGATCGCGAACGTCTGCGGCTCATAGCGCCGATCGGCGCGGCAGCGGGACTCTCGGCTGCGTTCAATTCCCCCATTTCTGCCGTGCTCTTCGTCATCGAAGAGGTCATCGGACGCTGGACGGCTGGCATCTTCGGCGCAGTGGTGCTCTCGGCCGTATCGAGTGTGGTGGTTTCGCGATACTTCCTTGGCTCCGAGCCCTTGTTTCGGATTCCGCCTGTGGAGTTCATTCAGCCCAGCGAATTGATCGCTTATGCAGTGTTAGGAATTGTTGGCGCATTCGCTTCTGTTGTGTTCGCCAAAGCGATTGAATTCTTGCGTCCGCGAATGAAGGAGCTGCCGCGCTGGACGCAATTCTTCCAACCTGCGGTGGCTGGCCTCATCATCGGACTGATTGGGCTTGCTGGCCGTCCCGAGATCATGGGCGCCGGATACGAGTTCATGGATCAGGCTCTCCACGATCAGTTCCCGTGGAAGATCATGGCGATCCTGGCAGGCTTGAAGATCCTCGCAACTGTGCTCTCATTCGTTAGCGGCACGCCGGGCGGCATGTTCGCGCCCACTCTTTTCATCGGGGCCATGCTTGGCGGGGCAGTAGGCGGAGTCGAGCGCCTGTTCTTTCCACATCTGACTGGCTCGATTGGAACTTATGTGCTGGTGGGTATGGGCGTGCTGTTTGCCGCATTCTTGCGGGTTCCATTGACCTCGGTCTTCATGGTTCTCGAGGTCAGCGGAAATTATTCCATCATCGTGCCGGTGATCATCGCCAACACTCTCGCATATCTGATCTCGCGTAGCCTGCAGCCGGTCTCAATTTTTGACCTGCTCAGTCGTCAGGACGGATTGGAGCTACCTTCCATGGAAGAGCAGCGGGAAGAACGCGTGCTGCGCGTAGAAGACGCTATGCGCCCGGTGGACGTGCCGATGATCTCCTCGCAACAGACCATCGCGGGGGCCGCGACGCTGGTCCACCAGCACGGCGCATCTGACGTGCTGGTGGACGATCCTCCGTTTGGCTGGAGCAGCGTCAGCGCCTCTGCGCTGCAGAAGTTTCTTCAGGAAGACAAGGGCGCTCTCACGATTGCGCACATTCTTCCGGTGACACGCATGCCGCAGATCTATCCGGATCACCGACTCGAAGTGGCGCTGCGTCACGTCGCGAATTGGCCGTTTCTACCGGTCATGCATCGCGCCGACTCTGAGCAACTCGTCGGACTCATCTCGCTCAAAGACATCATGAACACATTTGTCGAGTAGCAGTGCCTCTCAGAAAACTTTCCATTCCGTGTAATCGGAGATGGCACTTTTCGTGTGGCGAAAAACATTTAGCATCTAAGTAGAAGATGGGAACCCCACCTCAGTCGCGACTCGTGTTGGCATTTCGCGCGCTCCGTCATCGTAACTTCCAGCTTTTTTTCGGCGGCCAGCTCATCTCGCTGATCGGCACATGGATGCAGAACGTTGCGCAGTCATGGCTGGTCTATAAGTTAACGGGATCGTCTCTTCTGCTGGGGGCCGTCGGATTCTCCTCGCAGATTCCGATTTTTCTTCTTTCACCGATCGGCGGCGCCGTAGTTGATCGCCGGCATCGCCATCGGATCATCATTGCGACGCAAACTGCATCGATGATTCTTGCCTTCATCCTCGCTGGACTCACACTCTTTCACGTGGTGAAGGTCTGGCACATTTTCGTGCTGTCCGCGCTGCTCGGTTTCGTCAACGCTTTCGACATACCTGCGCGTCAGGCTTTCATCGTCGAGATGGTCGGCAAAGAAGATCTGATGAATGCCATTGCGCTGAACTCATCGATGTTCAATGGCGCTCGCATCGTGGGACCGGCGGTCGCGGGCATTCTCGTGGCCAGCATTGGCGAAGGCTGGTGCTTCTTTGCAAATGCGGTCAGCTACATCGCAGTGATTGCAGGATTGCTGCTAATGAAGGTGCCACCGTGGGCGCCGCATGCGCGCGAGACGTCGGCACTGAACGACATCAAAGAAGGCTTCAATTGGGTGTACAGCACGAAACCCATATTTGCCCTCCTGCTGCTGGTCGGACTCGTCAGCCTCGTCGGAATGCCTTACGCGGTACTGATGCCGGTATTCGCGGACAAGATCCTGCACAGCGGCGCTCGCGGACTCGGCATACTCATGGGCTTTAGTGGAGCCGGCGCGCTCGCCGGCGCGCTGACGCTGGCCGCGAAGTCCGGACTGAAAGGCCTGGGAAAGTGGGTCGCGGTGTCCTCGGCGCTGTTCGGCGTCGCGCTAGCTCTGTTCGCATTTTCTCGTGTGTTTTGGCTATCGGCCGCTCTTCTGATTCCAGTAGGCGCGTTCATGATGGTGCAGATGGCATCCACCAACACGCTTATACAATCGATGGTTCCCGACCGGCTGCGCGGACGCGTGATGTCCGTCTATTCCATGATGATGATGGGCATGGCTCCGCTTGGAGCATTGTTCGCTGGGGCGGCGTCAGACCGGATCGGCTCCCCAGCCACTGTGGCCATTGGCGGAATTTTTTCGATCTGTGGGTCAATCTGGTTCAGCCTGCATCTTCCCGAGATTCGCGTGGAAGCGCGGCGGCTAATCATCGCTCAGACCTACGCAGGTGGAGATCCGGTGCAAGAAATCACAACCGTCCGCGAGGCTTGAGACCCTCGGCCGCGACCTACGCTTCGATCAGGAATTTTCCCTCGCGCATGATCTGGTTGCCATCCACCCAAATGTCAAAGCGGCGTCCGACGACGTCGATGTGAGTTGACGAATACCATTTCGCGCCGGTGTGCTCGCCGTACGGATTGCCGAAGGCGATGTGGATGCCGGGAAATTTTTCGTCCTGCAGGATGTGCCCAATAACGTCCTTCACTTCGATATTGGTGCCGATCGCGAACTCGCCTACCCGATCGCTGTTCTCGTCCGTGTGGGTGTACATCCAGAAATCCCGCTCGAGTTCTTTGTTTCCGCTGTGGGCTTCGGTCAGCCGATTCGCCTGAACGTTGATGGTTAGCGGAGATGAAGCCAGGTCGCCGAACTTGGCGCAGAGATAATCGCCGACGACTCCGTCAATGACGAAGGTCCCGTTTACCTCACCCGGAGTAGTGAAAACCTCGCCGCCAGGGAGATTGCCCCACTTGTCTGGACTGATCAGTCCACTCGTTTTCAGCCATCGATAATTCGGTTCCAGATCGACGACCAGATTGGTTCCCGCCGCGGTTCGCGCCTCAATGCGCCGGGCGACGCTTACGAGTTCGAGCACCTTGGCGCTAATGCGGTCCACTTTATGAAAGTCAGCGCGCATGCCTTCCATCATGATCTGTCGATTGATGTTGACCATGTGCGCGTGCCGAATCCTCCGGCGATTGACGACTTCTGTCATCTGCATGCGCGAGCGCAGTTCGTTGGGCTGGACCTGCACCGCGAAAATGCTTACCTGGCTAGATTCCATGTCTTCCAGGATTTCGGACGGAAGCGATTCGAGGGGACGCGGCGCGACCTCTTCCAGCACGAATGCATGACAGGCGGCGCCGATCTGTTCGACTTCCCTCACGAGACTGGCAGCAATCTCGCGCGAGAGATCGTCGGTAATGATGGTTACTTTTTCGTTGGGCTGAATGCGCAGGCAGACGCGGACTGCGTTGCGTGCTCCCGGAGTGAGCTCCGGATCAAAATCCATCTTGCTGAGATCTGCAGCGCCCGTACTGATGCTTCCGCGAAGCCCCATTAATGAGTCACCGTGGCTGCTTCACTCTCGAACAGGCCCACTTTGGTCTCTTCCACCATGTAATCCAC
>CAZLIE010000005.1:0-56154 GCA_964559345.1 uncultured Terriglobales bacterium | reverse complement strand
GTGGCTAACTCAGTCGCAAAGGCAACGGCAACAGCGAAGAAGAGGAGTACAGCAACAACAAGAGATCTGACACACGCCTGCAGACGACTCATGAGAACCTCCACAGGCCGCAATCATTACGGACCCGTTACAAGGTTTATTCCCTTCGATCGCAATGATGTACCAAGAAGACGTTCAAATTGCGCATAGTACTTTAGTACTGCGGAAAGGTTACCGAATGGAAGGTGCCACCCGATTAGGGATGGTTCAGCTCGGCCTTTAGATAAGCTGGCAAAAGAGGAGTTCCCGTTGGCTTTTTGCTGCCACCAAGCGGTTCTACGGTTACGAATACGGAGTCAATCTCTGAGAGCACTCGGGGATCGTCGAACTTCAGAACCCAGCGGTTGGTGTTGCGATCATCGTGAAAGAAAATTCCCAAGCTTTGTGCCGCCGGCAGATTGGCGCCTTGCGAACCCCAGGCTTGAAACGAAGCCGGACGCGGAGACGATTTTGTATCAGTTAGGTCAAAAGCATAAAAGACCAAGGACATCCCCTCTGTGAAGAAGACGCGACCAAATGCTTTTCGAGTTTTTCCTTTACCATCAACGTCCGAAACATCGATGATCCGCAGGTTGCGCGCTCCCATTAAGTTTGTAATGTCATAGCTGGCTGCGAGAAGTGCGCGATCACGGCCGACCGACTCCCTGAGTCCCCCGATTTCCTGTTCAAGAGCAATCAACTCTGTTTCTTTATTCTTCAAATTGTCTGACGTTTGATCCCGATCACGGAGCGCAGCCTGCAATTCGGCTGAAACTCTCTCCATCTGGGCCTGCGCGTCGCTCACATTTTGTGCAAGTGTCTTGTCCGACGCTTGTGCGGACTGAAGTTGATCTCTTAACCGGTCTATTTCTTCTGCAGACGCGTTCAGCTGTTGCTCCAAATCACGAGTTCGCTGGATCAAGCGCGCACTCTGATCCTCTCGCTCAGGAAGAATTTCTTTCAGCTGTCTCGGTGGCCCACTGATGACAATAGTGGGACGATTCTGAAGTTCCCTATTTAGCGACGAAAGTTTGTCTTTGAGCGCAGCGGCTTCTCCCTGCGTTTTCATGCTCTGCTGATGCATCTCGAATGAAAACATTGCAAGGGCGACTACTAGAATTGCGGCAACTGCATACGGTATAAACGCGATCCTGGAGGACGCTAAGAGAACGTTCGCTGGGGAAAGATCTTTATGCGGCTGCGACGATCGCAATATTCTAGGTGGTGTGCCGACTCTTTCCCGAATCGAGAGTTCTTCGACGCTGTCGTGCTTTCGAAGCACAGATACCGCGCTTCGCTCCTGATGCAAGAGGGGAAGGTTTTGCGACAGTACCTCCTCAAAGCCTCTGTATTCTTGCCGGCATGCCTGACAGGACTTGAGATGCGTTTGCAGCTCTTGATATTCGTGGGCAGAAACTTCGCCGATCAAAGCGAGAGCGGCCAACTCCTCGAATCGCTCGTGGTTGTTAATTGCTGCTTCTGACTGCACGACTATCGCGCCTTCTCAGCCGGAGAACTAGCAAGCATCTCTTTAAGCTTCTTAAGCCCCCGGTAGTAATGATGCCTTGTATTTTCTACGCTCTCGTTCGTCTGTTCCGCAACTTCCCGTATCGAGAGTCCTTCAAAATATACGAGCTGCAAAGCCTTCTTCTGTTTGGGTGGCAATGAGGCAAACGCATTTGTCATTTCCACCACCCGCTTCTCCAACGTCAACCTCTCAACATCGTCTCGCACGTACGATAACTCAATGCTCTCACCCCGCCCATTACCGTTTCCGTTTCCATTCTTAGCGTGACCGTTGAAATGACGAATTGCCAGGTGCCTCCTTCGATGCAGGCTTTTCGAATATGCGAGCTGGATAATCCAGACTTTGACGGTTCCGCGCGTCGCGTCGAATTGATCGGCTTTACTCCATATCGCAAGAATTACGTCCTGGCATACATCTTCCGCTTCCGATGGGTCACGCAGGATGTTGACGCATATGCTCAGAATGAGCGGTCGATAGCGGGCAAATAACACGGCGAGGCATTCCGACGATGAGTTCTCGCGGAGTCTGTAGACGAGTTCGCTATCGCTCAGTTCATCGAGCTGGCTAGAGAAGGATTCTGAGGGTGCCGAAGAGGATTGACTCTCACGGCGTTCGTTGCTGCCGAGAGTCGCTTCGAATGCGTTTCGTCCGAAATGCAGGTCGAAGGTAGACACTTATGCGGGCCACTCGCGAGTGCTACGCTCGATCGCTCCTTCGCGACAGCTGATTGGCATATGCGGGCGCGCCAGAATGGGTGGTCGGAATTCCGACCGACATCGGCACGAAGTATCGACTCGGCGCAGCATGCGTGTCAAATCAGCAGTAACTCGTACGCCCTGTTACTCGTTTGATAGTGAGCAACTAGCGCGGTGATGTCGAGGGAGAAATCGAACAACCAGTGTGAGCGACGGTCGGAAATCCGACAGTCCGCAATCAGCAGCTTTGGCAAGAGACTCAGGGAGCGTGACTCCAGTTCGACCTTCAGACTTTCTCCGTTCGATTGGATGCAGGCAAGCTCTAAGCGCTCGTCCCAGTCTGGATGGCACAGGAAAACCCGTGTAATTAACATCCCAGACTTTTGATCCGCGAGCACCAGGACGAAATCCCAGAGCTGTTCAACGCTATCTTTCACGATGCGCTGGCCCAGCCTTAACGAAGCCTGATCTGCAAATCCACAAAACGAGCCTCCGCGCGTGGTATTGCATTCGACACGAAATGACCGATCAACAAGTCCACTCATAGATATACGGGACTATAGTCTCTGAATCATTACGGCACTCCAGCGCAAAGATGGCTTTGTGCCGAAGCCTCTTGGTACCGTCAAACGTCGATTGAGTCGGACACTCGCTCAAGCATTAGGGGCCGAAATCACTGACTTGCGAGTGCAGAAACGACTGAACCAAGGAGAGCTCGCCTATCGCCTCGGCTACAACGAAACCTATGTCCGCAGACTAGAGCGCGGAACTGCCAATCCCAGCCTCGAAGTGCTTTGCACGATCTCAGAGTTTTTCCAGCTCTCCGTTTCGGTACTCATCTCCCGGGCACAAGAAAGATCTACCCTCGCGCGCTCTCAAGAAGCTCAGGGCCACCCCATGCCGCCTCAGTAGCAAACCCGATAATACAGGACTATAGTCTCTGAATGCAAACAGAAAAGCCACCCATGATGCGTAGGTGGCCAAGCGGATTGGAGCCGATAAAGAACGCCTCGCCAGAACCCTAGACGAAGCGGTGGGTGCACAATTGACTGAATTGCGGAGGAGTCGCGGGTGGTCCCAAGCGCAACTTGCCGAATCCGTTGGTTATGATGAAAGCTACATCCGCCAGCTGGAAACCGGAAGCAAGAGTCCTACTTTGAGAACACTGGCTGATATGGCAAGAGCGTTGTCGATTGAAGTATCGGTCTTAATCCGACGTGCTGAGCGACTGATGAGGTCCAAAAAGTGAGATCTCCGCGCTACGATTCGATTCGCCGAACTGCCTGGATGTTGTCAGGGTGATCGTCTCGCTTGCCCCCACCTAGACCTCTGGGCTGGATATGATCTGGCACTACATCTTCATAGTCAGTGAACAATCGCTTGCAGATCTCGCATTTTCCCTTCTGGGAAATGATCTTCTGATTGAGTAGCCTCTTCATCTCCGCCGGCGACCGTAGTTCGCGGTACCCACGAGAGTGATGAGGGTCTTCAATTCGCCTTGCAGGTGTCCAGCGCTTGCGATTTCCGGATAGCGAGTGTCGGCCGCAACAGAAGCGGGAGCTGTGAAGTGGGCAAAGCTCATTCCGTTTAAGTTTCATATTGGCCCCTATTGACAAACTTTGTGTGGCACTGCTGGACCGCAGGAGAGTTGTGGATGCAATTTACGGCCGGGAGGATAAGTGAGCAGTCGCGACTTAGCCTCGACTCGTTGTTAGAACAGCTCCAAAAGTCCGAGTGCAGGCGAATCGAAATTCGAATGGCTGAGAACATCTGATTGTTGAACCGGAAATCTCTTGGTCGATCTCCGATGTCATCGCGCGCACAAAATAATGCCATCCCGATGTGGTACAAATCGCGGTCTAGAGCCGTATATATAAATAGAGGTCCTTTATAAAGGTGCAGTCGAAGAGTGTGGGCCTTGGCGGCGGCTAGCCATCTCAAAAGGTTTTCGCCAACTCCCAGGACTGTGGAATCCCAGTTCTGACCTTCGCGTACCTCTGTCAAAGTCTTAGTGCTGCTCGTCGAATCAATTCGGGGTCACGATGAATGACGAAGAAAGCAACGTCACCTCGCGTGGTGATCGCCGATGATCATTTTGGGATTCTGAATAAGGTTGCAGACCTCCTTACCCCGGAATTTGAGGTGACGGAAAGGGCATCTGACGGTCTTACTGCTTTGGATTGCGTTCGTCGTCTGGACCCAGACATCGCTTTGCTTGATCTCCATATGCCCGGGATGAGTGGTCTCTATATTGTTAGGACCCTCAGGAAATTTTCTGCGCGCACTGTCACGGTCATCATGAGCAGCGATACCGATCCCGAGTTAGCAAAAACCGCTATCGCGGCCGGGGCCTTGGGATTTGTCACAAAATCACGCCTCGCCCAAGATCTGCTCCCAGCACTGAGACGGGCACTGCAGGGAATCGTGTTTGTATCCAACGCCATACTGTGAAGCTGTCGTAATTGGAGGAAGACCGTCTTTTGTCGGCTCCGCGAGCAGAATTGCCGGCACTCCAGAAATCGGCGATACCTAACCGGACACAGTTCGTTCCTTCGTAGCGTCATTCTCTCCTCCTCTTGATAAACTCTGCGGAGATTCATCTAGAGGTAGTCGGTGACTTCAGAACTGATAGTTCGCAGATCGAAGGAGGGACACTACGATGTGCTGGACCCATCCGATCCCAACTTCGTGTTAAACGAGATCACCGAAGCTCAACTGCTGGGTTATCTGAAGAACAGCAAGATTGTGGGAACAACGGCTGAAGAGGTTCTGAGGCAATTCGATATTAGTGTTACCCGGTCAGAGGTGCACGTGACCATCGATAGAAGTCTCTAGCAGGATGTTTCGGATTCAGTTTTTCTGGTTAAACAGTTGACAATCTCGACGAATCAATGAAATTCTTCCCAACAGGTGATACTCGGTCTGCTCTGAACCCAAATCACTCAATGCACAATTCAGCCACAACATCGCATTCAGCAACGACAACGCAATTACGTTGCATGGCGGAAGTGTCGCTTGTCGTCATCTCGGTCATTGTTATTACCGTATCGGTAATTGGAGCTAGCGGATGATGTAGCCGAATCAAGTAGAGATCACGAAAAGGCCATCATCCAGAAACGGTGATGGCCTTAACTTTTGGAGCCGGAAGCCCTCTTACGGATGAAGAACCATGCTTACAACGTTCGTGGTTTACCTGCAGGACAAATTAGGAGTTCTAGAGCGAGTCACAGGATTGGTTCGTCGACGTGGTTTTGAAATCCATTCACTGACGATCGGACAGACAGAAATGCCGGGCATATTGCGCATGAGTCTCATGGCTGAAACCGGCGAGACCGGAAGCTCTCGGCTTCAGGCGAATCTGTATAAGCTGCCGCACGTTCAACGCGTACACAATGTGGCTTCTTCGCCATGTTTGTTCCGAGAATTGGCCGTTATCAAGCTTGCTGCCACTCGCGAGGAGCGGGCGGAGATCATGCAGATCGCCACCGCCTTCCGGGGTCACGTAATCGATATCTGTCCAGGTTCATTGATCGTTGAAGCAGTTGGAGGTGAAAACAAGATCAGCGCTTTGGTTGAGATTCTAGCGATCTACGGAATCGTTGAAATGGCGAGGACTGGCCGTGTGGCCATGGTTCGTGGTCTTAGGGATGCATCATGCGAGGGCGAAGCCGCGCACTTCACGTGCGAAGACGTCGCCATTCAGACGGCGCAATTGTTGGAGTGAAGCATAGAATCCGAATGCTCGTCAAAGTCCGGGGCAGGGCCAAGGTCCCGAACTAGGTCGAGGCACCACCGGTCGCTTCCAAGACTGCCTCGCCGCCCAAGGGCCTTTCATGGACGGGTGGGCTTTCTGAGGTTGATAAGCCTCGAGATCCATGTCCCCTTGTCCTCTCTGTTCACGGGAACATCTTCTTCTATCAACTTGCGTTTCCTGAGCTCCGCAAGAAACGCATCAATATCCGCGTCGATTTGGGAACGAGGCACCTGGAATTCCACTTCCAACGCATTCGCTATCTGCTCGAGAGAATGCTGCTTCTTCAACATCTCCCATATCTTCGATCCCACCGGATTCATGCTGAAGCAAAGCCCTTGTTTGATATCGAGCAAGACAGCACCGTCCTGATTGATGGTTTCGCGAACGCTGTCGACCACCTTTATCTTCTGCGCAACACCTGTCGCCTGCATCTCAATCTCCTCTGGCCTCTTGTCCCTGGATTTGAGGTTAACAACGGCCTCCTGTGCCTGTGATTCGGAACCGACATCGTCAGCGGCCGGCCCGCATCCGCCTGAACGAGAATCCAAAACCGGAACCCTCCTCAAGATTTCTGCTACCGAGTGACTGACTGGATATTCGAATATCGCGTTGCCCTGATTCTTTCTGTTGACCAGCTGGCAAGTCGAAGGCACTCGTCCCGCTCTCCTTTTGGAGCCGACCGAACCGACGAAGTTCTTCGCATGTCAGCGCGTATCGGAGAAGCTTTGAACGCTCTCGCCAAAATCGACCAGCTTGTCGGCCATAAGATCACGCAAAAGTGGATATTCGTCGATTTGCTCTGGCTGATCATGCAAAAGCAAGCGGAGGGAGCGAGGGTGGATGCGGCCAAAGCCGCGGCACGCTATCGGGATTTCGAGAAGCGGAGGCGGGAGTTTAACAGTCGCCCCGAAGCTCTAATTCGTGGTAAAGGTCCTCATCCGCAACTCAACCAACATCTCTATAACTACATTCTTGCCTTTAGGACACAAGGGGGCCAGAAGGCCAACCTGCAGATGCGGAATGCCGCTTTTCGCGCCTTCTTTCGCAATATTGAGGAGGACTAGATGGCTCTCGATGCGCGACGGATTCCTGACAAATTAAAAGTAGCTTACAAAGAGAGGCGATGTTCTGTGCTCGTTGGAGCGGGGGCGTCGTTCGGAGCGGGCTTACCGCTCTGGAGTCAACTGCTGGAGCTGATGATTCGCGAGGCAGAAGGACACTTGGTCATAACCGCAGATAGAGCCAGGGAATATCGTCGCCTGATGTCGGATCGAAGCAAATTCCTCTTGGTGGCCTCCGGCCTTAAAGAAGACCTTAAAGTATATTTTGACGAGTTCATTGAAACTGTTTTTGTGACCCCGCGACCGGCGCCAACAGACCTACATGAAGCGCTGATCGCTCTCGATCGGATTCAGTTCGTGCTGACGACGAACTATGACACGATTATTGAACGCGCGTACCGCAAGAAAGATCCCGACGTTACCGTGTGCACGTTTCGAGATGCTGGAGAGGTACAGAGGCGTTTATCGAAACGAGAATTCTTCATACTGAAAGCTCACGGCGATGCCGCTAAGGTAGGCAATGGCATCATTCTGACTGACGTAGATTATCGCGACATTTTGTTCCGACAGCGCGCCTATCAGAGCCTCCTGTCCGCCATGTTTACCATGTTCACAATCGTGTTCGTAGGCGCTTCCGTGACCGATCCTGAAATCATGTTGTTGTTGAACTACATCGCTGACAGCTTCGCTCCTGGCTCAGGACCAAGTCATTTCGCTTTAATGGCTGAGGAAGACATCACACAAGTGGAAAAGGACCGCTGGTTTAAAGACTTGAATGTGCAACTCATTCCGGTCAGCAAGGCTGACAAATATGTAGAGGTCGTCGAATTCTTGCGGGTTCTCCGCACGACGGTCTGAGAGTACCTCTTGAGCGCGCCCCGGCTGCCAAGACGGTTCAACTACAAAACATGGGAGGAAGGCGGCGAGGGCGCGCGTACCAGCTAGTCTCATTGCCGACCCAGATCGAACCCTTTTAGCCGAAGAGAAGTCACGCGCTGGGAATTGCGCGGATTACCGCTAGAATACCTTGGACTTGCGCCCCGAGCTGCCATTTCGTGATTTCGATCTACGTGCCCTTCTTGACGCCTGCGTTCGTTCAGGCTCGGCTGAGGCTTGGCAAGAGTTCATCCGGCGATTGCAGCCGTTCGTCGGTGCGGTAGTCGCAAACACAGCTCGACGGTGGGGACACTTCTCGTCCGAGATGGTCGACGATCTCAGCCAGGAGACATACTTGAAACTGTGCTCGGATCGCTGCCGGCTTCTGAGAGAATTCAGCGTGCAGAGCGAAGGCGCATTCTATGCGTACGTGAAAACCGTAGCGGCGAGCGTAACCCATGACTTCTTAAAGGCAGAGCACGCTTCCAAAAGAGGAGGTGGAGTCACCGACCACTCAATCGATGAGATAGCTCCACTGGTAGATGGACATGTCGCGATCGAAGGCGCGTTGCTCCTATCGGAAATCGAACGCGCCCTCAACAAGGTCTTATCCGGTCCACTGGCGGAACGCGACCGCGTGATCTTTTGGTTGTACTATCGCCAAGGCATGACTGCCGGATCCATTGCCGAGATACCATCATTGCAACTCTCGGTCAAAGGAGTGGAGAGCTTACTGCATCGACTGACATCGCTGGTTCGCCGGGAGTTAATTGGCATAGTAAATCGTCCAATCTCGGCAAAGGGACGGGAGCCGAAAAGCAGTTTTGGAGGTTAACGGGTGTCCCATCCTTCCTACGATGAACTCGAAGCCTATGGAGTGCCGGGGAGTGCTGCTCCCGAGGCGGCGACCGATCGCGAGGAGAGTGTTGTCCAACATCTGGCTGAGTGCGCAAGCTGCGGTGAGTTAGTGGATAAACTGCGCAGAGTAGATTCGGAGCTCAAACGTTTGCAACGGCTTCCGGCCCAAAACAGCGAATCCCATCCAGAGATGAAGAGCTGGCTGCAGCTCGCCGCTGGTTTACTGCCAGAGGATTCCGCGCTCCGTCTCCTCAAACACGCCGCGCAAAGCCAAAACTGTACACAAGCCCTCGAAGACGCGAAGAGCTATTTGGCGGTGGATCCAGTCGCGCCTTCCCCTGGCCTTAAGAGCTCAACCGAGGCATGGCAACACGATGTGGCAAGGTTAATGGCTCTGCACACACAGAAGCCGGCTCGAGGGCATCGTCGATTGCTATGGAAGTGGGCGCTGGCCGGAGCGGTTGCGGCGATCGTCGCCGTCATTGGCATTTTCCTATTTCAGTACTCCGGGAATGGTAGGCTGTTCCGGGCCGATCGGCTCATCGCGCAAGCGTATGCAGGCAATCGCACCCTCGACATGCGTTTTCCCGAAGCGCAACATGCACCGGTGAATCAGCAACGCGGCGATGCAGGAGCCTCGCGCTTTACTGGTCTTGACTCCTCTACTCCTTTCCGTCGCGCCGTCGAGGTGGTTACAGACCAGCTAAAGCGGCATCCGGAGGATTCCGCCTGGCTGGTGCGACGCGCCCGCATCGACTTGCTCGACTGGCGATACAAGGCAGCTCTAAGCGCGCTCGATCAGATTTCCTCCACCGCAAGTGATAATTATGACTTGCTGAGCACACAAGCGATCGCCGAGTTCGAACGCGGCGAAGTTGAGAACAGGAGTGAAGCCTTCGCTCGCGCAGAAGACGATCTGACCCGCGCTTTGAAGCTTCGCCCCAACGATCCCGCATTGTTATTCAACCGAGCCCTCGTCTATGAAAAGCTAATGATGTATGAATCGGCACGCGACGATTGGCAGCAGGTCCTGAAGCGCGAGGCCGACCCAGGTTGGCGAGCCGAGGCGCAGCGGCATCTTTCTGTTCTTGAGGAAAAAAAAACTCCTACCTCCGCCAAATAGACGAGGGCGAGAGATCTGAGCAGATTCTTCTCGATCTGCAGAACAAGAATTCTCTGAGCGATTTAAACGTGGAATCCGATCTGCGACTCGCGATTGACAACTGGTTATTTCTAAAATCAACTGAAGACTACAAATCGGCACTGGACCATTTGGGGAATATTTTGTTGCGTAAGCACGATGATCCCTGGGTTACCGATCTCCTGCATGCTCGACAAAATCTCCGCGGAAAGAGACTTCTTACAGCAGCCCTTCAAGCCAACACAGCGGGAAATGCTGACGAAGCTTTGAAGACGAGCAAAGACGCCGAAACTGTCTTTCTCCGCCTCAAAACGCCTCCCCTTCACGCTCTTAGCGTTCTTCAGCATATTTATGCTCTGCGTCGAAACTCCCGAGCGGCCGAATGTATTTCCGAGACTGATTCTTTTTTGGCAACTCCCGAAGAGCGCAGATATCGGTGGATCGAGATTCAAGTTCACCTCGAACGAGCTGCGTGTGAGGGTATGCGTAGTGACTTCGCTGCTGCGGAACGTTCCGCACTGGCGGCGACTGACTTGGCAAATCGAGACCGCTTCCCGATTCTGAAGTTACGCGCTCTGGGACTTGTGGCCTCTCTCGATACCGTCGAAGGAAAACTGCTGCAAAGCTGGCAGCACAATGCGAGCGGCCTTGTGGAATTCTGGAGAATGTCGGCTCCTCCGGAGCGCGGATTTCAGTTCTACGCCGGCCTGGAATTCCTGGCGGAGCACGAAGATTATTGGCACCTCGCCGCTGCTTTGGAGCGTGAAGGTATCGGAATGTTGAGCGGCCGCAAGCGCTACGACTATGAAGCGATTGCCAGAATGAAACGTGCGGTAGCCTGCATCCGAGCCGGGGATTTGGAACAGGCAAACCAAGAGTTCAATCGGGCGAAGGTCTTGATGGAATTTCTTCCCGCTGCGCCTCGCGCCTTGTACCAGACGGAAAGCGAAATCGAGCTCGCTTCTGTCGAAATCTCTAAAGGCAGTCTCGCCTCAGCTGCACAGCGTCTCAAAGATCTCGAATCCACGGTCGCGTCGACGAAGAATTTCACGATTCAATCCCCTTTTTGGAAGGCGATGGCCGAACTCGAGCGGCGCCGAGGAAATGAATCAGAAGAAATCAGATACTTAAAGAACATCCAGGAGATTGGCCTCTCAGGACTCGAAACCCTGACAAGCGCACAGGATAAATGGGAATGGGAGCAGGAGATCGGATGGGCCAACCGACGTCTGCTCGAAATCGAACTCAGCAAACCCCATGATCCGCTGACTGCACTAGCAGATTGGGAAGCAACCAGGAACTTCGATCGACCCACAGATCCCACCGGGGCAGTGAAGGCTCTCACCATCCGCTTAACCGAGAGGCCCTACACCTATCTCGCCATGGTGAGCCTTCCTACCCGCCTAGTAGCTTGGGTTGCGGAGTCCGGCCACATCCAGGAGCTTTCGATTCCTGTGACGGCAGAAGCGCTTAGCAAGCAGATAGACGAGTTCCAGAAACGGTGTTCGAATCCCAAAGTGCCCGTGGAAAAGGTAAAAGCCAGTGGTAGGCGTTTATATGAACAGTTGGTCGCTCCTCTCGCAGGCCATTTGCAAGAAGGCTCCGTAGTGGCGATCGCTGCCGACGATCGCATGAGCGCTCTACCCTGGGCAGCGTTGTCGGATGGTACGGATCGATATTTCGGGCAATCGCACGTTCTATTCACCGTTTCCAGGTTGCAAGGCAGGAGCAGATTGCAGTCCATGAACGCTATCGTGAATTCGGAAACCTTGATCGCAGTGCCGGGAGCAATTTCCGCAAACGGGACAATATATCCTCCATTGAGCAATGCAGAGGACGAAAGCCACTTCATTGCTAAGCTCTTCCCGGGATCGCGCATCCTTGACGGAGCGAAGGCCAACCGGGATGAGCTGTTGCAGCGTCTTCCTGAAACGTCTGGTTTTCATTTTGCCGGTCACGCGACGACCAACGACCTTGGCGGGGAGCTGCTGCTGCAGCACAACGGCACCGCGGATTTCCTCAGCGCGGAAAATATCGCTCACCTTGAGCTGCGTAAGAAACCGCTGGTCGTTCTTGCAGCTTGTTCGACGGCGGCAAAGACAACCGTAAGTGGGCGAAACCCATTTGGGCTTGTGCGAGCGTTCTTGAGTGCGGGCGCCACAAACGTTGTGGCGAGCCGATGGGATGTCGATTCACAGTCCACCGATGCGCTGATGAGAGAGTTCTATCGAAATTTGCACGACGGTGCCACTCCGGCAGTCGCACTCCAAAGAGCTCGCGAACTAGTGCGGAGCAGTCCCGGGACATCCCATCCGTCGTATTGGTCGGCATTCGAGCTTTTTAGCGGCGGATAGACATTTGTCATCCGTCTTCGCCCGAGTTTGATTTCGGACCGAACTCTACTTCCATACACAAAGAGAGACACCATGAATCGACGTGAGCTGGTCAAGACGCTAGCAATGTTTTCAGTGGTTCGCTTTTCCAACTTCGCCTGGGCAAAAACTCATTACGGCTGTGACCCCAACGAGAGCAACGACCCATATGTTCATCTGATCTTCCACGGTCTGTTCTTCATGCAATTCGCGAATGGCGGACTCGAGATTGCTGCGCCGAAACTGTCTGCTTCTAGCGCGCATCACGAACTGCTGGGAGGACAGCTCGGCCACATTTCAGAAATCAAGAAAGACTTGAATTTTTCCAGTGTTCTCCAAAAAGGACCAGTAACGAGTTTTAAGAAGTGGCCCTCCATTGCCCAGTTCTCCTTGCAAGAAAGCGGAGTCAAGGCCGATCTGAGCAAAGGGCGCGCCAAAATCGCGCTCCCTCAACCTGAGGAGATCGTTCCCTTGCGGCCAGGCGCTCTTGGCGACTTGAAGATGGCCGATGGAAACGTGCAAAAAAGTCTGCAAAAGGCGTGTGCTCAAGGTGGGAACCAGGAGTTGGCGATCTCTGTTTGCCTTCGCTACCAGAGTACTGCACCGCCTCCTTCCGTTTCCGGCGCTGGTCCATTAACCTTGCACTTCTATTCCGAGTCTCTTGCCGGCGAGCACACAATCAAAGAGATGAACGACATCTATAAAGATCCGATGCTCAAAACAATGGTGACTAATTTCGATCTACAGCTAGCCCAGGAACCGAATCAATTATTTGTTGGTACCAAGGACGCATGCTCTTGGGGTGTCACCGACCAAGACCAGCTGAGCCTCCATGAAATTACTGCGCTGACGGCCTGGTACGACAGTCAGGTTGCATTGCTGAAGAACAAGAATGTCAAGTCGCAATCGCCTGGAAATGGACCCGACGCCAACCACAGGTCGCCGTGGGAAATGCGCAACGTCAAAGTATCGGATTGCATTCCTTATGCTTTAGAACCCTAGTCCAAACCATCCGCCATACCAAAGGAACCAGTCACAGCCTGATTCCTTTGCTTTTGATCGCTGAACGTTACTGGATTTGCTGCTGCTTCGAAAAGGGAAAAAGCACCCGTACTCGTTCTTACCTGAGAAAGCAAGAGGAAGGTAGAACGAGAGATGTTTCAAAGCAGACGATCAAGGTGTTTTCTAGCATTCTGTCTCTTACAGTTGCTCCTCAGCGCCTACGCTGCACCCACCGACAATCCTGCGCCCGCCGCCCCATTTTGGGCCTGGAGCGATAACACTTGCAATCCGAACAACATTTCTTACTCAGGGTACGTACCACGCAGCGTTGATCGAACCGTGACACTTGAGCTCGACGTGAGGGCGAAATCCGTTGAACAGAAGCCCGCAGATAAACCAGGCACTGAAGTCGGAAAGAACGAAAGCGAACCGGCTAAAAGTATTGGTCGAGACACTCCAAGCGAACACAGCAAGCAAGAGAAGGGAAAAGAGCCACCAACCAAAGCTGTCTACTACCTAGTTCCTAAATCGCCGATTCCGCAGCTCTATGCCGGACAACAGCTGGTTGTAAAAGTCACAACAGACCAGTACGACGAGGACATACCCCTAGTCGCAATCGGCTTTCAGTCGCAAGCGGCGACTCCCATTAATCCCGCTCCACTACGATCCACGCAACCCTCGGAACGTGCCAAAAAAAACGAGCAACATGTTTGCTCGAGCACAGTTGTACAAGCCGACACTATTGTAGCGGTGACTGTTTCGGGAGTTCTCAATAATGATGGAAGTGTCGTCCAATTGTTCTCAAGTTCTCTACCTCAGGTTCACGTCCTAGACTTCTTCAACATCAGCACGGGGATAGTTGCCAGCAATCTGCGTGATAACACGTTCAGTAGAGTCATCAAGACCCCATCAGATCCGACGAAAAATCCGGCGGTACCGGCGACGTACAGTACTACGCAAGGAAAGTCCGGCCAGAGAGTAGCGCCGGCGTTGTTTTTCACCTCGTACCTGTTTCACGCACTTGACCCAGAGGTTCCCTTCCACAGAAGCGATCTGATTCCTGAGCCAACCGTCGGCTTCTCGCTCACAAACCCTGGCAGTGACTATTTCTTTGGCTTTGCCAGTGAATTCTTGGTACGGAACGTGCAGCTTGTGTACGGATTCCACTATGGCAAGGTCACGGAACTCACACCGAACCAGGTGGACGATCCCTTCTCCAGTACCGCTCAGCAGACGCAACAAAAATTCGTTGGGAAGGCTTTCGTCGGAGCGACCTTCAATATCGATTTCATCAAGCGTGTTTTTGGGAAGTAGTCCAAGAGAACTTCGAAAAAACATTATTCCTATTTCGGAGAATTTGTTATGGCTAAAGTTGAGTTACCACCACACCGTCGTTGCGGAGCGTCTGAGGTTCACCACCGTCTGCTCGAGAGCAGAGAGTACCAAGCCAATCGAATCCTCATCGAGCAGCATGCAGCACGCTTCGCCCTCTGGGGTTCCCGGCGCCAAGCCGCAGTTGTGACCATTCCAACCGTGGTCCATGTGGTATACAACACTGCGGACGAGAACATTTCTGACAGACAAGTGGGGAGTCAGATCGATGTTCTGAATCGGGATTACTCTGCATCAAATCCTGATCGCGTCAACACTCCCGCCCCTTGGAAAGGACTGATTGGCAATCCGAATATCACGTTCGTTCTCGCCACCAAGGATCCGAATGGAACTCCGACTGACGGGATTACGCGCACTCAGACGCAAAAAACGTCTTTCGGCACAAACGATACCGTGAAGTCGTCGCAAACCGGTGGAGCCGATCCTTGGCCCTCAGACAAATACCTCAACATCTGGGTGTGCAATCTCGGCGGTGGACTGCTTGGGTACGCGCAGTTCCCGGGCGGGCCGCCGGCGACGGACGGTGTCGTGATTCTCCATGCTGCTTTCGGCACAGTAGGCACTGCCACCGCGCCCTATAATCTCGGCCGAACCACTACACATGAAGTCGGGCACTGGCTGAATCTCTTCCACATCTGGGGCGATCGGCTCGACTGCACCGGGGATGATCTCGTTGCAGATACCCATAAGCAGCAGGCGCCCAACTATAACAAACCTAAATTCCCGCATGTCTCTTGCGGCAACGGCCCCAATGGTGACATGTTCATGAACTACATGGATTACGTGGACGACGACACAATGGTCATGTTTACTCAGGGTCAAGTTGACCGGATGAATGCGACCCTAGACGGGCCTCGCTCGTCGATCGTCTGACGAAGGGAGTACTCGCGCCATGGCAGATCTCAAGGATCATCTCGTCGGAAAAACCTGGCTTCACTCTCATGAGGAAGACACTCCCACAGAGATGGTATTTCGTCCTTCGACATTTCGCTTTCCTCCGTCGCGCGGCGGGCGTATCGGCTTCGAGTTGCGTCAAGATGGGACCGCAGTTGCATTCGGCCCCGGTCCTACGGATAAGCCGCAGGAAGATGTCGGCAAATGGACGCTTGGAACCAACAAGCTGGAATTAAACATTCCGGAAAGGAAAGAAGTGCGGTCATTCACCATCGCATCGAGTGATGCGGATCGCATTGTCGTGCAAAAGAGTTAGTAGGGACGCCTGTTCCCGCGAGTCGAGTTTTCTGCTGTGGAGGTCTTATGTTATATCTCTATTTGTTGTTGGATACCACGAACACTCCTGCTCACCCCGCGCAGTGGTTCGATCCTCAAACCTTGTTCACGGCAGCGGGTTCGACGACAGCGGTGATTGCAGTCACGTCTGTGCTGCAGCGGATTTTTCCGGGGCTGTCGGCTCGCTGGTTTGCTTTGGCTTTGTCCCTTGCTTTAACGATCATTGCCATCGGCGTTCATCACGAAGGCTGGTCTGCAATGAGCATTTTCTTGGCGATCATCAACGGACTCATGACCTACTCCGCCGCAGTTGGTGTCAATACGGTAGCCACTGCTCCCGCGGCAGGTCAGGCTAGAGTAGCGGCCGGCGGAAGGAGCTATCGCTGGTGGGATTGAGCTGATCGTGTTTTGAGATGACGCTCAGTGGACTCTCTAGCGATTAGCGATTGATCGATGAGTTCATGCCCGAATCGCTTCCAGTGGCCTTGTTTCCGCCAGCCTGAGCGCTGGCTCGAAGCTCTCCCATCCGGTTGGATTTTCCCGCCATAAGACATCCCTCTGGTGACGCGATCTTCTGCGAGTATTCAAACTTGATGCCCTGCGACTGAACGAACTCGGTCACCGGGGGAATCGTTCTTCTGGATTGCCTGTGACTTCATCCAGTTTGGGAAGCTCCGTGCCGGTCTGCGAGACAGCAGCTGTTCGCAACTCACAGCTCGCGTACGTGGTGCGTAATTCCCGATAAACCTCCTCGGCAGTCACTCTTGGGTCACTCCGTTGAATTTATGTTGGATACGTGTACGACCGCCGCCTGAAGACTCTTGTGCTGTGATTGATAAAAGGATGGGTATTGAGTCCTGCCCATAAGTTGGTTAAAGTCGCCATGCATGTTCTGCAGATCGCATGAAGCACGCTTTCTTGGTGTTTTTGCGATTTTTCTTTTGTAAGCTTCGGGACTGCGCTAGCCCGACACTGATGATGTTTCCTTCGATTCCTTCCTTATTTGGAATCGAGGCCGCACGGGCCAAAATGCGGCAGTCCGAAATAGAAGTTCAATCAAGCGCGATCTGCTATAACGCAGGATCATGAGCGTGGCAAAAATATGAAGAGGGCGAGCATCCTGCTGAGCGGCATGATCTTCAAACTCGCGTTTGGCGAGAGTGTTCTTACCAGCTCCATTTCAGGACCTCCGACAACATCAAACGCGACTTTCGAATTTCACAGCGGCTTTTGGGTGAACCTTCACCATTTCTTGTATTGGCAAGCTTTGACCAAAAGGGTGGGGCAAGCATCTCGCCACGTTTCGCTCACCGTAGGGGATACAGCCGAGCTGGAGAACCTCTCAAGTGCGGAAAGAGCTACTTGGAATTCCGCAGTCACCTATTATCAGGATTCATTGATCAGTCGCGATCTGCTTTTCGACCGTGGAATGGAAGCAATCAAAAATCAACTAGAAGATGCAGAAACATCTCCTGATCTGGGAATGATCCATCTTCCGTTGGAACTGAGGACCGTCCTCGAAAAGGCTGCTCCCCTCTATCGCAAACATTGGTGGCAAAAGCACGACAGCCAGAATCAACTTTGGATTGCGGATCTTAAACCATTGCTCCAGCAGCACGGCAATTCCATAAGGGACGCGCTGGTCCGAATCTATGACGAACCTTGGCCGCAACAGGCTGTACGAGTAGATGCCGTGGCCTATGCAAACTGGGCGGGAGCTTACACTACGCTCGAACCGACGCGCCCGACTATTTCCACAAGTGATCCCGCAAATCAAGACACGGCGGCCATTGAGATTGTCTTTCATGAGAGTTCACACGGCATGATGAACAAGGTCATGGATGCGATCAATAGCGCGAAACGCGCTGAAAACATCCAGCACACAGGTGGACAGATCCATTTTCGACGCGATCTGTGGCACGAGGTTCTCTTCTACACGTCCGGCGAGTTGGTGACCGAGCGCATTCCCGGTTACGTTCCGTATGCCGATAAGAATGAATTGTGGAACCGAGCATGGCCTGGACCGGACCGCTCACTGATGGAAAAAGACTGGAAGCCGCACATGAATGGTACGCTGACGCTGAAACAAGCATTGACGAACCTTGTGAATGATCTTGCGGGTTCCGCCACTCCCAATTGATCTTTCTCCCTGCGGAAAAAGGGCAGTTGACTTGCGTAGCACGTGCGATCCATTACTACCCGTTCCTGACCGGTTCATCTCCGGTCCGAGGGTGCTGCCTTGCAGGCAGGGAGCAGGACATCGTCGAGCCGGACGAAGCGCTTAATTCGCTTTCCTCTGCCGGTGCATGGAAACGTTCTTCCGCGTCGTGCTGATCCACTGCGGACAGATATTCGAAGTCGCCAGAGGACGGTTCTGCAAGACACTACGAAGATCCCGACCCAGCCAAAGCCGACCAGTACAAACGCTGGCACGAGCTGCGTAAGCTGCAAGAAAAGCAAACCGACAACAACCCAAACTGACAGCCCATAGACACAACCTTCACCGAAACTCTAAAGCGAAACGTTGCCAAATGGGAGGAAGTGGCCAAGGCAATGGAGGACCTGATTCCGAAGCTGTCCAAACCGGACAGAGCGCACTGGATTGACCAGTCAATTGGTACAGTATGAATGCCAGGGAGATTCGGAGTTTCTTGGAAGAAATCGGCAGGAGAGCCACAGGTGATTCGTAACTCGGAGAGCGGGAGTGGTTAGCTGAGTTGATCGAGTAGCTCCTGCGAGTGCTGGTGGGCGGGGAAGCGGATCAGGAGCGGGTGCTTGAGAGGCCGAGAGTTTCTTGCCGGGCTTCCAGTCAGCTTGCATCAAATAGGGAATCGGTCCACAATTCGCGCAAGATGTGTGAGTGGCTATCGTGATCATCTATTTTCTTTTCTTTTTACTCTTTTTTTCGCAGGAGTCGTCGCCAGTACAGAAGTATGAGCAAGAGGCGATCCGGCTCAACGACCTTGCCGGGCACATCCGAACGGAATCGGATGCGAAAGCCTTAATTGAGGCAGTAGCAAGACTGTTTGTTGACCAGTTGCCTCCGCCTTGGGCTACGACAAGTGTGCGGCATCGAATCGCCCACGCTGAGTATCGCGCCGTCATCGATAAAGAGTTGGTTTCCGAAGACCGCATCGCTGCCCTTTGGAACGAGTATGCTCGAACGATCGACGCATCCGAGGAGGCCATTATCACGGTCTCTGAAGTCCACGCGCTTCGCGACCTTGAATATGGCATTGCAAAGCTGATGTGGTCGCAAGGTTGGAACCGAAGTGTCTGGACAATCCCGGGCATCTACACCGTGGAACCGGACGGTAATGTCGCGCATTCCGGCCGACCACTCGAAGCTTTGCGCGTCTTCTACGATCTCTACAATCGTCCGGAATATCTACGTTCAGCCCGACAAGCGCTGAAAAAAGGCGTGAGTCCGTCCGACGAGTTGCTGCGCCCGCGCACATGGAACTCGCGACTCGAAGCGCGTGTGGAAGCGCATGTCAAGGACATCAACGACTATCCGGCACAAGCCGCAGAAAATCGCTACATCCGCGAGCACGGCTCCGAAACCCTGCACGACCTGCTCAGACGCCTACTCGATGAGTTCGTGCCGTAGTCAGTCACGCCCGCAACGCCGTGCGTAATCTGGCGCGGGAACGCCCGACTCTTGCCTGCCCCCGTTCATGTGAACCACCAGCAAAGAGCTCGATATCTCCCGTGGGACCGAACTCAGTAGAAGTGCCCGATGCCGACGCCGTGTTGAACAACCCTGTCTTCCTGGCGGAACTCGTGCACGGCGATGCAGAGCTCAGCGTTGTTTCTAAAGTGCTAGGAAAACAGGAACACGGAAGCGTGCGCCGTTCATGAAAGTAGCCTCGGGAAGCCAGATGTTTATAAACGCCTTTACAGCGACGGTTTGGATGAACATTTACCGAGAGCGAAAAAGCAATTAGCGGCCGCCTCAGAGTGCGTGGCGATCTGGAGAATGAAAAACGAAGTGCGATTGACTTAGGACGCAAGGTGAGGATAGACAGGTTCTTACGTTTGTCAGAAGCCTACTACATTCGTCTGACAAAGCGATTGTTATGTCAGAAATATGCTACATTGTTCTGACAAAGGCGGCTTCATGCGTGGCCCTAATACTGACCTAAAACCCACAATTCTAGACCGCATGACCAGGCAAGAAACGCCGGCGGTATGGACTCCTATTGATTTTCTCGATGTAGGTTCCCGAGAAGCTGTGGATCAGGCCCTGCATCGACTTGTGGCGTCCAAGGACATTCGTAGGATTGCGCGGGGCCTATATGACAAACCAAGCATCAATCAGCTCACCGGCAAAGCTACAAGCCCGGACTATCGGCAGGTAATTGATGCGCTCGGCAGACGTGATCAAGTTCGGATCGTAGTCGATGGAATCACTGCAGCAAACGACTTGGGTCTTACCGACGCGGTGCCGGCGCGCGCTGTCGTTCTCACGGATGCACGATTGCGTCCTATCGACATCGGCAATCTGAAGATCGTCTTCCATCATGCCGCACCTAGTCGACTACATTGGGCTGGCCATCCCGCCATGCGGATCGTTCAGGCTCTCTATTGGTTACGTGACATGCTGCCGGCAGATGAGGATCGAATTCTCAAACGGCTCCTTACGGTGTTGCAGGACCCTAAGCATGGTCAGGCAATTCAAGACGATTTGAAAAAGGGGCTGCCAACACTCCCAACATGGATGCAACGCTTCATACGCAAATTACTAAAGCAGGCGAAGGTTGAAGATCAACCGGAAAGTACTGACGCCAGGCCAGGCTCTACCACGCTCAACGAGGACGCTTTACCTCAACGGCACAAGATCAAACGCAAAGCGCAGGTGAGGCAAACTTGACTCCTGGTTTTGTCAAGGTTCTCCAAGCATCGGACAAGGATCGTCGCGATCTATTTGTCGGATGCGGTACGCGAATGGGAACCGTTGAGCAGAATGTGGAAAAGGATTTCTGGGTCTGCTGGACTCTTGACGCCCTGTTCAACGAGGTTCAAGGGGATGGACCACGTCTGCTATTCAAGGGCGGAACCTCACTTTCAAAGGGCTACGGGCTCATTGCCCGTTTTTCTGAGGACATTGACATTACGGTCTTTCGCGAGGACATCGGGCAGGCTGCGACCGTAGAAGAGCTCAACGCCCTAAGCGGCAAGAAACGCTCAGCGCGGCTCGACGCTATCAGAACAGCCTGCCAAGAGTTCGTAAATGGTCGGATGCGCGAGCGCTTTGCCGCAGTACTCGGCGAAGCGCTCGAGATTGCAAAGATCGATCCGGCGCGCGCGCGCGTTGAGCAGGATCCAGATGATCCCGATCAGCAGAGTCTGTTGCTCTGGTATCCGACGGTTGCCGCTGACGGCGCGGCATATATACGGCGCGCTGTGAAGATTGAGTCGGGAGCAAAATCAGCGCTGGATCCTCACGCTCAAAGAACCGTGACTCCGTATGTTGCCGAGGATCTTCCTGACCAAGACTTCACCATTAAGAACATCACCACGGTCGAACCCGGGCGCTCGTTCTGGGACAAAGTGGTCATCCTGCACGGGCTACGGCGATGGTGGGATCGACGCGGGGAGCTCAAAGGAGGAGGTCAACGCGTTTCACGACATTACTACGACGTGCACAAGCTCTTGAGATCCGAGCACGGAGACAACTTCCTGACAGATACGCGGATGGGGGAAGATTGCGTACAGCACGCACGCATGTTTTTCAATCGAGCAGATTTTGATTTGGCATCGGCGGTTCGGGGCAGTTTCGCCTTGGCGCCGCACGATGGCATGCTTACAAGCCTTGAACGCGATTATGAAGCGATGGCAGGAATGGTCTTTGGCGACATTCCGACATTCGGAGCGATCATGGAATCAATTGCCGATGTTGAAAGACAAATAAACGCAGCGGCGAATCCTGAGCGCGCTAAATAAGAATGTGGGAATTCTAATCTGGAGGCTGCAAGATAAAGGTCTCACATAAAGTGTGTAACCAGGATTCTCACTGCACTCTACGCTCGTGGTGTGCGATTCGTCTGGTGCGTGATGAGCACCTTTCTGAAGCCATAGTGCCCCCTGGCCATAAGCTCCTGGATTAGGGCGAGACCAGAATCTCGTGCTGCAGGACTAGCGAGCGCGTGCGTAAGGATGTCTTCGGCTTCCTTTTCCACTCCAACTAATAGCCACCGATCTGTGTTTCCTTCCACCATTAGTCGAAGACAAGCAACGGAATCTCTCGGATATTTCGAAGAGAACTCGACCAAGTGTTTTACTACGTTCATTTCGTTGGCGATTTTCTTCGTGAGTTGGAGCACGGATAGGAGCGTTTCGAGTTTCCACTCTTCTCCGAATTTCGCGGCGTCGATCCACCACCCAAACGCCATCAGTTCCTGTCGAAAATCATCGATGGATGCGGATTCTGACGCAATCTTCAGCCGCCATTCAAAAAGGGATTTGAGTCTTGCAAGAGGCTCATCGGGGACGTTCTCGTCCCACTCCGAGACACTTCGGCCAACGAACCACGTGGCATGGGCGCGAAGTTTATCTGATGCAGTGCTGTAGAAATCACTGAGCAGGCGATCTTCGCCATCAAGGTTGAGGGTTCCCCACCAATAAAAGATGATCAGGTGTTCCGATAAGAGATCGTCTGGATTCGCCGGCCTTTGCATTTTGCCGGCTTCCTTCCCGATGTGCTGGATGCCGGCCCGATAAAAGGGAAACAAATCCGGCAGCAGCGCTGCGCTAGGTTTCCAAGCAAAAAGAAAACTGTCCCAAGCGGCGTGAAAATAGAGCGCTTTTTCGTTAGCTAAGGGAAAAATGATGGCGAGGCGTTCTTGGAGCCACTGCCAATCAAGCCGCGCCAGCCATTGCAGACACCTGCCAAACACCGAGCGAATGGTGAGTGTAGGTTCAATTTTCAGGTCAAGACGTGCGTCCAGCACTGATTGCACTTCGGGCATCTGTGCGAACGTGTGCTGACGCCAGTCGGCCGGTTTGGGATTTGTGCAGTCTTGCACCCATACCGCGTATTGCACTACAGCGTTGAGTGCCCGGCCTCGTGTGGAGTTAATGGACAGGAAGGCTGGGTCAAAATTCGGTCCAGTCTCGTTCTCGAGGGTTGGGAACGGGTCCTCCGACAATGGCTTCAATGCCTGCCAAACTGCCGGGCGGTATTCAAGAGTGAGCTTCCCAATACGATCCTCAAACCCGGCTGTCAATAAGTCGATGATCGCGTCTCTTGTCCATCCCCAGTCAGGATCCTGAACAAACACGTCACCGGTTCGCCCCGCTATTTCTCGGGGTTGATTCGTGATCCAAGCTGCAAGTTCGAGCACCGGCTGCCAGTCGAACTTCGCGTCGTTCTTGAGTGCTGCTGTTAGCCCGGCGAATAGCGAACGGATATACGTCGGATCAAGATTCCTAAATTTGCTTGCCGCCGTCGCAAACTCCACCGGTCTCCGGATAACGATGGCTGTGAGATCGCGACCCATACCTTCTTTAGTCGCTTCGAACATGCCTGGGCCCGCCTTCCAGGTTTCAAGGAAGGAGATCACATCGTCGACGGTCATCTGAGCGAGCTCACTCGCTGATTTCGGGGATTGTGGACTGAAGGCGCCGCCTTTTATCCTGTCGGTTTCCTCCAGCCGACGTGCTGCCCCGGCTGCGGCTACCAAGGTATCCAACTTGTGACGGTAGGGTTCTGGTAATTGGTCTTCGAGAATTGCAAAGAAGTCGCGGCGGCGCTGATTCGATATCGCCTTGATACTCTCAGTCGTCACTGGCTGCCCCACGAACTGGAGCCATCGTTGAATCGCATCCTCGCTGGGGCCCTGATCCATCCATTCCAGAATTCTTTGTTGGGTCTCTTGGGTCAATGCAGCAAACCTTGTCTTTAGGAGAAGCACTGCCTCGTGCCTAAGGCTTGGTCGTTCGAGTTTTTCTGGTGTGTGGAAGAAGCGTTCGGTGAAGGCTTGTCCTTCATCCGGGAAGAGCCGGCACAAATGTAATTCCAGGCGACGGAAAGTAACCCATCGCTTGCTCGCCGCCAATCCGATCACCTCGGAGAATTGCGTGTGGTCTCTGGTTATCAGTTGCTCGGCTGCGTCGCGCGCCGCGCAGAGAAGACTATCCGGGATATCGTCGCGGCTCTGCCCCACCTCAATGGCCGTATGGCGTATGTAGATGTAGTCTTCGTCGTCATCTTTGTTTTCGGCGGAATTCTTGGTGGAGTAAGCGATTGCATCGTTAAGCAGGTCAAAGCACAAGCGAACCGCGTCCAGACCAGCAGCACGGGTTAGTTCTGGGATCGTTTTCAAGAGAATTCGTTGGTACCAGAAGTGATCAAAATGCGCTTGGGGTTCAATACGACGGAATAATTTCTCTTCTCCTTCCCCTGATGATTGAGATGCCGTCGGATCTGGTCCGAGGGCGAGCGCAGCTCGCGCGAGGGTCAACGCTGCTTTTCCCTCATGTCCTTTTGCCAAATGCACAATGAGGTTTGCGATTTTTTCCGCGAGCAAAAGCTTAAAAGGAGATTCCACCCACTTGCTGGCTTGAGGAACCAGTTTCGCCGAGTGAACTGGTTCCAGAGCGAGAGCGATCTCGGCCAAGTCGTCATGGACCCGGCTGTTGTCAGTATCCGGTATTCCGAGCACGATTTGCACTATCGCTTGTTGAGCCTCCGGGCGCGTGCTCATGCGAACCAAATATCGTGATTCCGGCCACAGCGGCAAGCTGATGCGCTCTCCGTCCCGGATTGGCTTGAGCGGCTTTCGAAAAAAGCCGTTTCGTGCCAACGGCTCCAGCCATGCCGAAGAGTCGAGTTGGGAAAAGAAGTACTCGTACTGAGCAAACCCTTTTTGGATCTCCTGAAGAGCCCGTTGGACGGTTTCCTCTTTGATCATCGGATCTCCTCGCGCAAGATGGCATCGATCGCCGAGAAATCTTCCGACGGTTGCCGGTAGAGCATCTCCAGCAGGAACTGCTCAAGTTCATCAAGGTGTGATTGGAATTGCTCGCTGTCCGTTTGTGCCCGGTGAGCAGCTTTCACAAAATAGTCCTGCAATTCCAGCCAACGCTCGGTGCGTGGCTCCTCAAGATTCTCGGGAAGCGGTAGACCAGAAGGATCTGACAGTCGAAACAACTGCGCGACTAGGGCTCTCCTCTTGGGGCGGTGTTCTTCTAGCCACTCGAAAAACTTGTGGAGTTTGCCAAGGAGGCGACGTAGGTGGCCATCGATTGCTCCGTTCCACTTGCCATCCTGATGACAAGAACTGCTTAATGCAGATTGCCAAGCAGTCTGTAGGGCATTCACTTGATCGCCCATGCGGCCGAGGTCAGCCAGAACCGGAAGGTCAAGGATTTTTGGCAGGTCGCCGGTCATCTCGCGGATCGAGTGAGCCGCCAGAAAGACACGACCGGGGTTTGTTTTGTCAGACAGGGACCGCAGCGCACATTCATATAGTTCTGCAATGTCGCTTCTCCGGGCGGCGAGCGAGCCATGGACGAGCTGCTGTCGGCCTGTGAATTGAAATCCCGGCTCGTCGGTTGCCATCTTTTCCCTTCTTCAAATGTGCATCAGGACACATCCAGGAGCTAGAAGTTCGGGGTGGCCTGAACCTCCCGAAATTGATGCTCATGCAAGATTGGGACAGTGGTCCACACGTCGAGTCCAATCTACCTAATTTGCAAGGGCTTTGGATAGGTGGAGGCAGCGGGAAATCGCCTGGCTTCCGCAATCGCGAAAGATCGGCGAATCGGATTCGCGTTTTCGGGGGAACCGCCGTTTTAGCCTTTCTTGTCACTGCTATCAGCCTTTATAATCAGTAAGATACAGATTTTTCATCTATTTTCCGTTCGCATTTGAACTCCGCGGCGGCTTTACCGCAGCTTCTTCTCGCGTCTCGAAAGAAACTTCGCAAGCGGGACCAAAGGCGCTCTCGAAATAATGCGCCTCTTTTAGTCTAGAATCGTTAGCCAGTTTCTCCGCGATGTTCCCCGGTGTTCCAAAATTCCTTGACAGCTGCTTGTTCGCCAATTTAGGTTATGTGGAACATCGGGGAACATCGAAAGGGTGGGCATGGCTAACCAATTTACTGCGCGCGTTCGCGAAAATCCCGGTCGGCACTCGTTGGTGGTGGAGTTCCGGCACCCGTTGCGCAATGACGTAAACAATCGGCCTGGGAAAAAGATCCGGAAGGGGCTCGGTACATCCGACCTGCAAAAAGCCGAGACTCTAGTCGATCAACTCAATCGATTGTTGCAAGACGAGTCCCTTTGGTCCGTTGGCGCCCGTGCCGAGGCCGCCCGTCAAGGCTTTGATGATCGCGTGCTCGAGATCTTCTATTCCGAATTGGAACTCCACTCCCGTAATGCCAAGAACCTTCGCGAGGAGGTACTTGAGTTACCAAAAAGAGACAGCGGCTGTTCGCGCGTGCTGCTGATCGGAGTTCCTGGAAGCGGCAAAACTTCTCTTGATCGACAACTGATGGGTTTACATCCCGATCAGGACGCCTTTCCACCTACTTCGGTGAATCGGACCACGACGTTTCCGATAGAGACCATGTTCCGTGTAGGCGATTATTCCGCCGTGGTTACATTCTTGTCCGAACATGAAACCCGCTTCGAGATCGAGGAGGCGGTATCCTCCGCGATTCTGCGGGCTACGACCGACGACATTGCAAAAACCACGAAAGATTTCCTGGAACAGTCCGACATGCGCTTTCGGCTGAAATACATCCTAGGCGATCATCGGCCAAATGCGATCCAAGATGACGATCCTTATGCAGATACGGATCCTGACGAAATCCTCGAAGAGGAGGAACAAGAATCTGAACAGGCTGAGAAAAACAGCCAGCGCGTCGAGGAGTTTGTAAAGCGCATCTGGGCTCTTGCTCGACAACAGCGCGCGCATTTCGAGGAGAGCTTCGGCAGCTTAGAGAGCATGAAATCCGACGAACGCAGCGCAGCGTTGGACATCGTTCAAGGAGATGCCGAGATCACCGACGAATACGCGGCGATTGTCTCTGATGTACTAGAAGAGCTGCGTGACCGTTTTGATTCTGTCCGTGTCGGAACTTTTGCCAAGAACACCACCGGCTGGCCACGCCTTTGGCGGTTTAATACTCGCAGTCGAAAAGATTTCTTCTCTGCCCTGCGGCTCTTTGCCGGCATCTCAGCGACACGCTGGGGACGTTTGTTGACGCCCCTGGTCAACGGCATACGCGTAGCAGGACCCTTTCAACCAGTTTGGTCAACGGACTTTCCGCGCTTGGTCATCTTCGATACCGAAGGTCTTGGACATAAAGCCAATGCATCCGCTGACATGCCTGACCACTTGATCAGCATGTTCAATGACGTCGACTGCATTGTCGTGGTTCAGAGCGCTAAGAGCGCAATGGACTTCAGCGTGGGAAAAGCACTCGAGGCCTTAGTGAGCGCTGGCCAAACGAAGAAGACATTCGTTGTATTCACGCATATGGACGCCGTGCATGGGCCCAATCTCCGCGGGCGAGCAAAGTACGAACATGCCTTCAATAATCTTCGCAACATCGTCGAGAACCAGCTTGCCAAATCGCTCCCTTCGGATGTGATCCGTTTCGTCACCGATCAACTTGAGCAGAATGTTTTCTATGTCGGCAAAATCAACGAGGCAACCGCAACCCCCGCCTTCCCCGAGCTGCGGCGCCTTCTCAGCCGATTAGAAAGTGCTGCTCCGACGACGCGGCGCGTAGTCGCGTTCCCTCGCTACAACATCGATCACCTCGTGCTGTCGATTCGCGAGGCTGCCGAAGCCTTTCGTCTACCGTGGCGCGCAAAGCTAGGCTTGGAGTTGCATCCCCAGGAATCGCCCTGTTATTGGCAAAGTATTAAAGCCATGACTCGCCGTTATGCTGAAGGCTTTGATGACGGCTATCCATTGCGTCCGGTCTCTAATCTTCTCACCGCTCTGAGCGTTGCCATTTCACGATTCCTCGAAACACCCAGCCGTTGGGATGGCGAACCGACCGACGAAGAAAAGCGCGACATCATCGATCACATTAAGGCCGGAGTAAGCAACAATCTCGCGGAGCTCAGCGCACGCCGCCTTCGCGAAGAATCGCAGCCACAGTGGCAGGCGGCGTATGCGTACCGGGGCTCCGGGAGCACCCGGGAACGCCGAAACGCAGTTGAAGCCATCTATACCCGTTGGGTTCCGATACCGAGTGGCATTGGCGATGCCGATGCGCAAGAGTTCCTCGACGATGTGAAGAGCAAGGTCGTCGCGGCCATCGACAGCGTCAGAACTGAAGTGGAACAACAACGCGAAGCCGAGCAAGCTACGCAGCTTTTGGTCGCAACCGAAGGCCTGTAAGGCAGGTACAAAGAGTCATCGACGGTGACTCGCGATGCGGGAATCAGAGCGAGCCCTCGAGCTAGGCAGCAGATCATCTCTGGAGGCCGATGTGAGCGCGTACGGGAAATCAGAGTCAAGTTGAAGCGAGGCCGTGGGAAAACCGCGATGTTGGTGCTGGAGAGTTCCCGGGCGAAGCCTTTGAATCGTCGCTTGCGTCTATGGTTCTTGCATCATTGGGAGTTCCACTTTCGTCTCGTTTTCGTCGATATCTTCCGGATCTTCGTTGGTCTGCGCATCGTAGGCGGCCCGCTCCTTCTTGCTTTGGCGAACCGCCAACAATTCTGCATGGCTTGGTGGAAAGGCGAAGTGATAGACAAACTCGAGACGTTCCTTGTGCAGGCGGTTACCCACGACATCCCGAGTATGAACCTTGCAGAATTCGCAGAAGTCTGCGGCCTCGATCACCGTACGGCCGGATTCCAGGAGGCGACTCTTTAGCCATCCTTTTTTGATCCAATCCTCGACCGTTTCGGGACGCACGTGAAGGAGAGAGGCAAGGCTGTACTTGGTGAAGCTGTCTTTTCCCATATTGGCGTTTGTACCCAGCCGGTAGAGCATGTGCCAGATCGAGCTTCGAGAACGGCGCATCAGGGTGGCAATCTCACTGACCGGATGCAGATCCAAAAGCTTGATCAGGCGTTGTTGCTCCGCGAAGGTCCATGGCTTCTGGACACGTTGTGCACGGATTCCCATACTTCTCGCGAATCGCCAGCAGGCCCATCTCGGATTTCCAGTCTCCTCGACGAGACTAGAAATCAAAGTCCGAAGCTCGTGTCCCCGGACGTGGACGTTTGCGCGCACCCGGTCCCGCGCGGCTTTAGACCAACGCAGCGGGCGGCGCGAGCTCTTGATTGCCAAATCGGGCATATTCATCCTCAGAGGACAATCTCGCAAACGTGGTTGAACACCAACCGAGTAAAGCCTAGCCGCCAGAGCGCGACACCGCTGGGGCCTTACTGCGCGCAGGTCGCCGTGACTCGACTCATTCCTCTACTCAGGAAGAGCTTGTAGCAGTGCAAAACCTCAATGTGGCGAGTAACTCAAAGAAACTGGCATCGCCGAGACTGAAGCAGCTTGTGTATGAAGCCACGTGATCTGCCAGCCTGTTATGATGTGCAGCCTGGAGGCGGCGATGATTAGCGCGAAGCCGGCGACAACATGGGGTCACAAGGCAGCCGCGTGGGATGCGGCAAAGGCAGAAGCAAAGACCGTGCTTGAGCGTGTAGCAAAAGCAGGCCAACTCATTTCCTACAGCGAACTGAGCCGGAAATTACGAGCCATCACTTTCCAACCTGAGGGTTATGACTTCCACGGTTTGTTGGGTCAGCTTTCTGAGGAATCCGACACCGACAGCAAGGGCATGATATCGGCTCTGGTTGTCCGTATGGAAAACGGCCGACCCGGTACCGGCTTTTTCACTTTAGGGAAAGAACTGGGTCGCGATGTATCCGACGGTGACGCCTTTTGGACTGCTGAGCTGAAGAGCGTTTATCGAGCCTTTGCCTGAATCTAAGAAGACTCTAGGCTCACAATCTGATCGAGCAGCTGACGCGTTGCTTTCGCATTGTTCCTGTAGTGGGCCGCTCGTTCGGTCCATGTCGTCTGGTCCGCCTCCGGCACGTAGAGCAACAATTCGTCCACGGCCTTGGCCGCCTCCCCATTTAGCAATGTCTTGCTTCAACAGCTCAATAAATCTGCTATCCATGTCCTTTGGATATCACCCGATCAGTAGCCACAGCAAGGCGGCGCCGTCCGCATAGTTCCCTTCCAGCACAATGGTGGCGAGCCGAAAGAACCGGCACTCTTCGCCAGTCATTTTCACGCTCGAAGGCGGCACTTTTCTTGAGACTCCCCAAATGGTGGGAGGAGCGTCTTCCCCTTTCGGCGGTAAACAAGCATTAGATGGTAGATGCTGAATCGGGAGGCACAGGCTGTCACGTTAAGCGACAGAGCCTCTAAAACAACTAGCCGCCCCAATCCCGCCACACTTCCGAACCCCCGCAGAATCCAGCGCACCCTCAGATTCACCGTAAGAGAGCGATCTCACTGAGCGCCTAGCGGTGCCGCGGGTCCAGCGTGCCGAGCCGCCATCTGTGATGCCAATTCGGGAGCACCGAGTCATCCTTAATCTCCTCAGACGCAAACGTTAGAAATTTCAAAGTGGCCACTGGCACAATCATTTTTGTTCCGGCCCGAGTTCATCATTCGTTCTGCGACGTTACCGAGCGACTGGCGGTCCTCGTGTTCTTTGGACCAAAGGAATCAGCCCAGCGCGCCAACCTCAGCCAGACTCAGGCGGGCGAATTAACGCGTAGGGATGACATGCGTCCAGTGGCCAGATTCAGGAATCCACCCTGGTATGAGAGCCGCCCATAACGGAACGCTCGGGCGAGCATCGCCAGTGCCTGGTATGCGAGCGTCTGGTTGATGAATGGCTCTTGCCGCTCCAGTGCTTCTACCGCGCTGCACGATGGCAGCCGATCCTTGCGGTCAAGTTTTGGGTTAATAATCTCAGAAAACAGGTCCACCACCGTAGGCAACCGCTGCTGACGTTTCTTATTTCTACTGTTTTCTGGCTGCCCAAGCACAAATTGACCGCTGTCCGCGTTGTTGCCGATATCGAGCCAGTAATAGCAATTCGCATAGGCGGCCGTGCGCGTTATCATGCTGCGCGCCTTGCGAGTATCTACGCACCCGATCAGGATGTCCGTCTCCTCACGCCAACTCTCATCAATAAATTCTGGCGCGCCTCTCCAACTGAGACCCCAGAAAAGATTGATACGGGTGGCAAGAACCGTTGCTTTGTAGAGACCGATCTCACTTTCGCTGAACGGCTGTCGTATGCAGTTGGCGGGGGTGATCCGGTCTCCATCTACAAGAGTTACGTCGAGTCCATGCGGATGGCCCCATGCCAACATCGCCTGATGCAAATATGGCAATCCGGCAGCGATCGCGCTCCCAGTTCCTCCACAACCAACCACCGTCACGCGGACCTTCTTTTGTGCTAGCTCGCCGGGAATGCGATGTTCACTCTGTTTGATTTTGATTGCGGTAGCTATGGTCATGATCGTTTATGAATTCGGCAAGAGTTTGGTTTGTCTGGACCAGATACCGTCTCGGGAACTGCTTCTTGGCTTCGAGGGAATTCCACATCGCAAGAAAGCCGCCACGGTGGCGGGTGTGCCGGCGAACACCCGCTGCGTGAGTGAACTCACTCCGAAAGAATGATTCCTCCCATAAACCAATAGCTGCGACCGTCTTGTCGGGAGGAATTCCCATACTTCCTGTACAGACAACTCCATTGTCATAACAATTCCAGTAAGGAGCAATGAACAACCTGCTGTTTGCCTCCGGGCGTTGGTTTCTACCGAGTGCACGAACCCACAGATGGCCATTCGTTGCCTTATATAGAAGAGGTGGCTGTGGATAGATCTTGCCATTCAGTTTCTTGGAGGCTGCATCCCCATTGCGGTCATTGAAGAACATGCGCCTTTCGCGAGCCGGCGACCACCAAACGATAGTGTCTTCAGTACGGACGAGCACACGCTCGGGCAAGATCTCAAGTGGCAGCGCGCGACCAAGCCCAGTCATTAGGTCGATCAGCATCTGAGGGGTTACGAGTTGACCTTCCTCTAGGCGGGCTCCGTCTTGCTCGTGGGTGACGTTGTGTATGGTGATGAATGGGTGCCGGTATGGAAAACCGTCATAGCTGCTCTTCCCGTACACCAGGAGTGCCCGGCTCAATCGGAAGTCCTGACTTGAGCCGATGTTTACGGAGATGTTCATCGTAGATCTCCCGGATGATCTCGACTATCTTGGCCGCCGATGCGAGAGACCGGAGCATGGCGCCGGCATAGTCGAATAGGCGCTTGACCTCGGAATCGAGGTCCTTTGCGGGCCGATCGAGCCGGATCATTAGCATGATGGACGGCTCCATCGGACCGTTCTGGCCCAGTGTGCTCATCTCTTCATCGAAGCAAGCGCTGATCTCGTCGTCTTCGTGCCATGTGATGACTGAGCCGGGGCCGCACCCATCGGCATCGCTAAGAAAGTCCTGAAGAGAAGGAATCTGCTCAGCAAGTTTTCCCGGCCATGCGTGATCGTATCCTTTACCGCGGTCGTGCATTTCGAGCACGTTCGATACTAGTTGGCGGGCTGAGGAACCGCGCACTTTAGGTTGCAGGGTCTCCAAGAGTCTGAGAGCCTTGCGGTAGGTCAGCTCTGCCGCTGCTGCTAGGCATGGGGGAATGTTCTTCTGCACGCGTGGGTAAAACGACTCTTTCAGCTCCTCCTCTTCCATGCCCTCCATCCACATCTCTGCATGATCCAAAGCCGCGCGATAGTCATACACGCGCATCCAGGTCCAGAGGTTGACGACCAGTACGCGGTAGAACGCCGCAGGCAGAAGTTCGTGTTCACGCTCCAGCAAAGGCCACGTCGGACCGATGGGTATGGATGCGGCGGCGCTGAAATCGCCAACTAGGTACAGAACCTGCGGCGGCTCTTCCATTTCGGCCTGGACTTGCTCCCGTTCCCGCTCGGTCAAGTCGAATTCATGATCCATGATCCGCAGATCGCCTTGCCATACTCTGCCGCAATCCGCCGCGCCGTTGTTTTTGCAAAATCGTTTGAAGCCACGCTCCACGAAGTCCACCGCACTGCCTGACCAGTCTGTGAGGTCGCATATTCCGAGGCGCAAGAGGCTCTTCGCAAGTTGGGCTGCCGGTTGTTCGTCCCAGCGGGTGCAATAGCGCCATCGAATAGCTTTTAGAATCGGAACGGTCACGGACACGGGCTGGCCGATCAGACGAGGGGTGGCACGACTGCTCCGGCCGGCGGCAACAACTTTTCGTGTTCGGCAGGCGCGTCGTGGCCGAACCTTACAGCGTTGAACATCTTTTCGATCAATTCGCCGGCTTTGAACGCTTCTGGACATTGTTTGAGTTGCTCCTCGATCGGATTTCGTTCAACGGGCGACTCACGCATCATGACGTCCAGTTCCCGCGCAATCCGCTCTATCTGATCGCAATTGAATAGGCAGCCCGACATCCGCCTGGCCACGATGCTGGTCTTGCACTTTTTCCTCAGTCTGGGAGTCACGGCACCCGTTCTGGAATTCATCCCTTGGCGCCGATGGCGCGTACAAAGCGATAGACGATCTTGTCGCCGACTGTCTCCGGACCTTCGATAGCGGCAGTGGTCACCTCTGGATAAGCAGGGGCGTATGTGTCGCGAACTTGCTCCGGGCTCATTTTTGGACTGGGATCCGGCAGCTTAATGCCGTTGTAAACAAATTCCCGTTGTAGGACATGAGCCTTCATAGCGGGTCAAGACCTCCTCTTGGTGAGTTGAACGACGTGGATAGGGCAAACTGCGGTGAGGGAAAGAGTTCAGCGGATTCGCTCTGAAACTGTCGGGCGATATAATCTGCGACCATGGATATCCTCTACGAGTTGAAAAGCGAACGAGACCGAATTGATGCTGCGATCCGTGTGTTGAGCGGCAATACGATGGCCAACAATGGGAGACGTGCACGTTCCACGAGTCGCGGTCCAAGCGGACAGAGACGCATGAGCTCCGCCGCCCGCGCCCGGATTTCGGCTGCGCAGAAGAAAAGGTGGGCGGCAGTGAAAGCTGCTCAGAGAACTACTACCGGGGCAGCAATAAAGAAGAAGTGACCAAACATTGCCAATTACCGTGGTTAGTTGCCAGGCCGGGTGTCTCAACAACAAAGGAAGTTAGCCCTCCAGCTTGGGAACCGCTTCGAACAGGCTTCTGGTAGTCACAGCCGGAGTCAGAACAGCATTGGGCAGCAATTGAGGATCGGCGTCGTCTGTTGCCTTTAGCCCTGAGGTGGAACCGTTACTGGGCTTCGCTGCTGCCGATTTCTTTACGGATTCTTTAGCTGTTTTGGCAGCGGCCGCCATCTCGGCCTTCGCGGTCTGCAAGGTGCTGGCGAGTTCAAGATGTGAGCTCACGAATTCCATCAGTTGTCTTGGCAATTCCTGATCAAGCTCTTGAGGGGTACCGGTAAGACTCAGCGGCGTGGTCAACGCGCTGTTTTCGTCCTTCTCGCCGGATTTGAGCGGTCGAGGTATTACATTCAGACACATCTCTTCTTCGTTGACGCGAGACAAAGTCAGGACTACCACGCGCTCCGCGAGTAAGGGCATGAGTTCTTGAAACATGATGTTGCTCCTTGGTTGATTGAAAGAGTGTCAGGACTAGGGCTAGTTCCAGTTGAATAGCAAACCTTGTTCCGGAGAAGGTGAGCGTGGTCTGCGACGCGCGTTTCGCAGCGCCTCCGGTTTTTCGCCAAATACCAGAACCGATGAGGAACTGAGCGCCGCTTCGATGAGGCCGTTGGTCGTCTCCTGGATCTCCGCATCAATGACCGACGGAGTTTCGAGTCCGGCTACCGAGCCATCTACCTCCGTTCGTGTGGGGAACAAGCGTTGGTGTTCAGTATTAATTCGTTTCCACACGGCATCTGCCGGCTCGCCAATACCATTCTTTTCGACTAGCTCCTTCGCCATCGAAGTAAGCATGTCGTCGTCTTCATCTAGGGTTTGTAGCCCCTCACCGGCGAATTTGCCTTCCATTGCCAATGCCACAAGTAGCTTCTTGCCCATAAGTCGAAGACACTGGGCTTGCATTGTGCCTTCGTAGCACAGGAACTTCACTCGTACTTTCTGTCTCTGCCCGATTCGCCACGATCTGCGGCTGGCCTGGCGGAGCGTGTGCAACGAGTAACCAGACTCATAGAAAATGATGGTTGGAGCGAACAACAAGTCAAGCCCGGTTTCAACCAATTTGGGATGCGCGATGAAGACTTGAACTCCTTCTTTGATTCGCTTCGCGTACCAGGCCTCGCGTTTCGAAGTGTCGATATTCGATCGCATGATCGCGCAGGAGATCCCTTCGTCCCGCAGGATGCGTTCCAGGCGCGAAGTCACGTCCCGCTTCTGTGTGTACACAGCGAATATCTGACACCTTCTGCCTTCTGCGAGTTCCTTTTTTACTTCCTCTACCAGTCGGCGTTCTTTCGCGTAAGCGAATTGCTCAGGTAGATCCTGCGTCTCGGCGATCAGAAAGCGCTCACGCCTTCCGGATTCGTCGGTTTCAAAACCGAAGAGCATTCCTAACCCATAGGGATGGTCGGGGTAGAGTAGCAATGCGTTGAGCATGATGCTCAATACAGATCGATTCCCGCGATGCGCTTTCAGGGCCTCGCGCATATCGGCTTCCAGCCGTTCGTAGGCCGCCGCCAACGGCGCGTCCATCTCAACCTGAACGACCGATTCTTCGTAAGATGGCAGCGCATCGGAAATGTCTTCCAGGAAGACGAAGGCGCAGGTATCCATCAGGAAGTCGCCAAACAATAGTGGCGAAGCCCCGGGCTTGCGCCGGACAGTTACGGTTGTCTTCCCGTCGGAACAAGCATTCTCCGCAGGTTCGATCTTGGTGATCGTCTCAAGAACGCCATAGTCCTGGGCAAAGGCTGAGCGGCCCGTCGTGCCCCACTCATAACCTTTGCCGATCATTCGTTGCGGTTGCATCCGGAAGAGGATGTTGTACAGATCGTCCGCGTATCCACCGAGCAGCGTACCGGTCAGTCCGACCACGCGCTCTGAGCAGGATGCCAAAGCTCCAAGCGCATTTCCTTGTGCGGTATCGCCGGCTAACTGGTGCAGTTCATCGCAAACCGCATAATCAAAGAAGTGTTCCAGGTAGCGGCTAACAAAATCGACCGGCGCAACTCGCGGAATCTTCTGATTGTCTGCTTCCCAAAGTGGCGCGTAGCGCGGTCGGCACGGCCTCTCGCCCAATTGCGTCACCACTTCCGCGATCCTGACTTTTTCGAAGTCTCGAATAGTCAAGCGACCCTCATCGGTCATGACGGGAACGCCGCTTTCAGGATTGACGACGCAGCCGCGATTGCGGCCTGAGCGTGGGACTTGGTATGCATGCCGCCAGAAGTAACCCAACTTTGCCCGGTCGCGGCCCACAACAAACAATGCCGGCCTGGAGCAAAACGCCTCCCAACGTTTACGTGGGGATGGATAGTCTTTGCGGAGACGTAAATCGGTCAACGAGGTTCGCAGTCCCTCGCGCACAATCGATCCGCGTTTGAGTCGGACTTCATTCACTCCGTGGGGTACATTCTCGGCGGCACCGTTTCGCAAACCATCAATCAGGAATACACGAATACCGGGTATGGTCTGGAATGCTTCACGCGCCCACTTCTCCACGATGTGCGGTGGAACCATGGCGAGTGCAGTGAACTGACGTCCATCGCTGTGAACATGCATGGCGCCAAGCGAGATCAGGGTCTTTCCGGTTCCGCACTCGGCAATGATTTTGGCGCTGCGCGCCAGCTCCCATCTCTTCACCAATCCCATAATGGCCAGAGCCTGCGCCGGAAACGGTTGCCGCAGTAGGGCACGGAGCAGAGGAGAAGGCAGATCATCAACCTGGTGCAGTGCCGGATACGTTCTCAGAATGCGTTCACCGAGCTCAGTGGCGTGAGCCCTTAAGTAGTCGTGGATACTGGAGATCTGCTGCATGGGACTCCGTCAGGCTAAACGCCTGTCTCAGGACAGCGGAAGGAAATCGAGTCGCTAAAGGATGAGGCGAGCCGTTCTAATTCAGGAAAGTTGCGGATGCGTTTCTGAGGGAGTCCGGGATGATCCTGCCGCTTCACTGGCAAGCAATTCAGGAAGAGAGATTCGACTCCAATGTATCGGGCCATTGTAGTCCGGGAAGGGTAGTCGTCCTTCGCGAAGACCCCGGCTGATACAGTTCATGAAGAAGCCTTTTGAGCCTTTTACAAGAACAGGATTGCAGCCGATTCCGAGCAGCGCTCGGACAGCCTTCAGCCGCTTCATTTCACGTACGAGCCAGCCGCCCCAATCAACCGTTCCGGGCAAACCGTGGATATGGGCAACTGAAGTCCAAAGGAACTGGGGTGAATCATCGAGGACAATCGTCCGTTCCTCGTTGTTCCCGTTTCCCGTCTGGGCAAGTTCTTCCGAGACGGCGACCAAATGCCTGAGGGATCGTTTCGGTCCCTCCAGTTGCAGTGATCCGCGATAGCACTCTGCATTCGCTCCCAGGGACACGCGGAACGAAGTGTGATCAGAGTCTTCAACCGTGAAGCGGTCTCCGTTGGCAACCGCGGCTGACACAGCCGCGATTTGCGTATCGCCTCCGACCACTGAAATAAGATGCGCCTTTATCTCAGCGCCCAACTCGGACTCGCCAATAAAGCGGTCCAGCGGCAGCTTGAAATGTGTCGAGGTTTTCTTGAAGACCTTGGTATAAGTCAAATGCCCAAAGCGGAGATGTGCGTTCTTCACTGCTCATTGGTCTCCTTTCCGTGAGTCAGAATCTGCGTCCGGCCGTCTACGAAGACGAGAGTCAACTCGTGTGAGAACCTTTCCCGGTCATGCTTGATGATGGTCCCATCGGGTTCATCTTCTTCCCAATGGTCGACAAACTTCATCGAGCGCCAGTGCGCGATATGGCGATCCGCCCCTTGTCCGAAGATTCCATTCAACATTCCGGCAGTCGCCAACAAACTCACGTGCCCGCCATGAAGCGGCGTCAAGGGTCTTCCGCCAATACTGCTCTTCTCATGAATCAAAATTCGACTGGCTTGGCGGTATGCACCCGAGTGCAGCAGCAAATCCTCCACCTTGTCGAGTGGAATGCCTTGATCCTTGAAAGTTGTGGCTGCTGAGGTGGAACTACATAGCTGCTGTCGGCCACTTCCGTAAGCGGCTCGATTTCGCCATCCTCCGCAATCCCACGCAGATAGTCTGCTGCTTGAAGTAGCGCAAGATCCGAAACGTGAACGTGGCGCGGGCGCCGCAAGGCCAACAGGACGAGTTGGTCATACTGGACGCATTCGGGTTCAGACAGTCGATAGACGCGCATATCGACGAAATGCTCAGCCAATAACTTTGTGCATGATCTCAATTGTTTACGTGGAAGGACAAAGACCAAAACACCTTTCGCCTTCAACCAACGATATGTGTGCTCTAAGAAGACCTGCTCAAGCCGCTTGTTCCCTTGCTGTCCAACTTCGAAGTCATAAGGCGGATTCAGGTAGAGCAAGGACACAGATTCAACGGGGCAGTGCACGTTCAGAGTATTTGCCTGGAGAACATGGATGCTCAGTTCTGCGGCCTGCTCTGCTCGATATGCGTCAATTTCGATCCCGTAACTATGTGCATTACTTTCCCCAAGCAAGCGAGAGAACGCTACTCCGTCACCTACACAAGGATCCAATGCGGAAAATTCATCGGGATACTGCAAGCGAATGCGTATGCGCTCAGCTTCGTTTACTGGTAGAGGATAAAAACCGAGTTTCAGCCTGCCTGCCAGTCTCATAAAAATCCTTCTCTTTAGCGACGCCGAAACAAGCAGCAGTCTACGAGCAGACAAGTTGAGCGTGTTCAGGCACTCACTTCGAGCCGCCGACATGTAGAAGGCGGTTGATCTCAACTTCTGCTGCGGAGAGTGCGACCCGAGCGTCTGAAAGACGATTCTCGATGTAAGCCACCGATGCAGCTGTTGCGGAACCGGCTTCTAATTCCTCGGCATCAACCGTAAAGCGCTTTGCTGCCGATTGAGTAAATCGCAATGCGTGGGTGGTTTCATTTAGGGCAAAGAAAAGGTCTTCGCGTTTCACATATCACCTAATGTTCAGCGGAGAGGTAACTGCGGAGCGGGTCGGTGGGATCTATCGAACGTTAAGCGATTTCAGTCTTGTTGCGGCCATCGGTTCCGCTTTCTTGCTTTTCGGGGACCGGGTTCCGGTCTTCTTCACTTGCTGTGGCCGGCTCGGCCTTCCCGATCTGAATCTCTGGGTGAGAAACGAGGATTCCTTCTCCGGTCTCAGCTTTCCGGCGAGCGATGCCAGAGTACAAATGCACGACCCAGAGTGAGTCGCAGCCGGGACAATCCTTGTGCTGCGGCCTTCCGTCTTTCTCCGGGTTGTAGCGGGGATGCACACTACACCTGCCGTCGAATCGAAACCGGATTCTTAAAGACATTCGTCTCTCCTGGAATTGCGCGGGATTACTCGACGGTGATGTTCTGGGCGAGAGCGTTGGAAATTGCGCGCTCGAATGCGAGCTTCAATTCTTCGCGTCCCCAGCCGGTTTTCGCGGACAGCTCCGTATGGAACTTCTCGCGCAGCAGGTTAAGAAAGTCGGATAATGTCATTGCTGTTTTCCTTCAAACAATTCCTGACGGGCGTTCTGTCACCACCACCTGAGAAATCAGCCCCAGTTTTCATTTCGGCCGGTCGAGAACCAACTCTCGTCGGCCTTGGTTGATGTGTACCTCGGAGGCGCAGTCGTCTTCGCGCGTGACTGTCACTGTCTTCAGTCGCTCCCAGCGAATCATCACGGGAGAGTATGGTTGGCCACCCCGATACAGCTCAAAGATCAATCCGTTCGATTCATATAAACCGATTGGAAGTGGGATTACCGGACCAGTCGGGACCCTGGGCGGATTTGTTAGAGGCTGTTCGCCGTTCATACTCTGTCCCTCCCTTCGTCGCGGCTCGATCCTTTCGGAGATCGCGTCCTTGGCAATGCTCACTGTCATTCAAAGCTGATCTGCACCGTATCGCCGAATGGCGCCCTCTTACGGGAATCTGTTGCCCAGAGAACCGGATAATCGGGCGGTTCAGGATAGGAGTGGCAGCACAAGTCGGTGAGATAAATAAGACAGACTGCCGCTATTTGGTTCGTTTCAACCCACTCGAACACCGGACAGAAGTCCGTGCCTCCGCCGCCTTTTGGCTCGAGATGAATGGGTTCTGATGACGCAAACTCTTGCGAGGATTGAACTGCCGAATCGCAATAAACTACGTGTATAGCTTCCGGTTTAGCGTCGTCACAAATCGCGGAAATCTCTCCCGCAAATTGCTCCAGCTCTTTGTTTCCGATTGAACCTGATGTGTCGACAGCGATAACGATCGGGCCGAGGCCGGTACGCTCGACTGAAGGCAAATACAGACCTGAACCGACGTAGCGGCGATTAGGAGGACTCCATCGATAATCGGATGGGCTGCTTGCTGCAATGAAGTCGCGCAAGATCGTCCTCCAATCCTGCTTAGAGTGGCGACTCTCGCAGAGAAGCCTGTCGATATTGGCTGGCTCGTGACCGCACGCCTTTGCTGACCGAATCGCTTGGTCAGCGGCGATGCTCCACTCGTGCTGCTGACGACTCTTTTCCGCTTGAGAAGCGGTGTTGCCATCGTCGTCCGTGGCATCCAAGACCTCTCCGAATGCGCCCGGTGCGCGCGAGTTGGTCCCTCCGTGTTCCAGGCCCCTAACTTGCTGCCGAGATAACTCACTGGGAGAGCCGGATACGTCCGGTTGGTCCTGCGCGCTTGGCTGAGAACCACCTGTCGTATTCTCCGAGCATTTTGGTTGCGGCGATTGCGTTGGTGTCGAGTTGGAGTGGTTACTCTTGCGCTGAAGTAATCGTGCGTAAATTTCTTCGGCGCTTAAGTTGTCGAAAGCGGGATCAACCAAGGCGCCGGCCGGAAGAGTGAAGCCGTTTCCAATCAGTATCGGGTTGATGGCCAGGTCTGCGGCCTCGTTCCAGAGTTGTGGATCGCGCTCGCCTCGACGGCAGTGGTGTCCGAGCGCGCAGTGCAAGACTTCATGGGCCAGCACTCCTTCCAGTTCTGCCGGTTTGAGGGAATTGACAAACGCCGGATCGTAGAGAATGCGGCGTCCATCTGTCGCCATCGTTGGCACGGCGCCAGACGCAAGCGTCAATCGCAAACACAACGTTCCGAAGAACGGTTGATTCAGCAGAAGTTGTGTTCGCGCCCGGGTCAACTTTCGTTCAAGGATGCTTTCGGCCCTCATGCGACCCCCACTGGTGCATCAAGTGCCGGAATGGAATAACCAGCCATGTAGCCGGCCATATGCTGCGCGATCGATGCCGCAACTTTGGCCGTTTCCGCACGAATAGCGTCCGACTTGCGGAGTTCCTTGGGATCAATGAGCAAAGAGGTCCGCACATGCTCAGCCAGCCGATCAAGCTCGGGATCGTTCGTGATATTGAGCTTCGGCAGAACATCTACCAGTTTCACTAGGTTTGTGACGACGGTATCGCGGAACGGGTGCTCTACTCCTTGGTCGGTTACCTTGTATGCGGTCAGGCGGTCGGCCATATGCTGAACGGCCTCGTACAGCCGAAACCACAGCTCGCGGCTTCCGACCTGGAGCGATGCCTCAACAGCAGCCGTAATCTGCCGCTTGATCCGCTCTTTCTCTTCGTCGCCCAGCCCAACGCGGAAGTCACCCGCGTCAGGCAGCGGCATCACCTTGGTTTCAAAAGAAAACTTGGCCCGCAGCTCGTCGGGAGTTGGGTAGTCCCTTTCGCGGAACAGACCGCCGAGGCGCATCCTTGCTTGCTCGATCAGCGTAAGAAACTGCCGGGCCAAGACATCGACTCCGGTGGTGAAACGCTTCGACAAGATGCGCATCTTCTCGACGTGATCCATGTACGCGGCGGCCGGTAGTACCCGATATCCGTTATCGTCCCAAGGCAAGGTGATGAAGTAGTGTTCTTGCCTAGCGTCACTGACAATCGTTTGAATCTCAGCTAACGCCTGCTTGGGAAGAAGGAGCTTGTGATAGCGTCCGGAGTCGGACTGAGCGCCATGCCGAGCTGCGATCTCCTCGGAAGCGTCAGGATCATGTTTGCGTGCCGACCACATCCTGATTGATAGCGAGCACAACATTGCCCGCGAAGACAACGAGTGTTCTGGAATGGGAATGGAAGTCACAGCTATGGTCTCCTGTTGTGAAGTTCTCAGAGGGAGTTGTTACGAAGGGCTGGTGCTCCGAGCGAATGGTTGCCGACTGCCCATTTGATATGTGCGGGCGTATTCAGGTTCACGGCTGTGTTGTGAGGAACGAGCGTCGCTGACAAGAGTGACCTGGGCAAGCTCCCAAGGCGAAATGAGTAAAATAGGATCTCATTGAATGGCAGAGTGATGAATGGCTCAAGTCTGGCCCGATAATTTGTTTGACCTAGTCTTTCTTCCGCACATGGACGACCGCTTAAATGAGTTGGCCGCGCTTGCAGAGCCGGAAGAATGGGATTATCACCGGACGCAAACTGACCACAACAAACCGATCCTTTACAACTATCTGCGCTACACGTATCAGCGCTTGGCTGAGGAAGAGAAAATCGTTGTTTCGGACGATGGCCAATTGATTACCTTCAACACTGGTCTAGTGACACCAAATCAGGAACCGATCTTTGCCTTGTCCGACCACAATCATTTGCAAAATGCGGCTCAGCCTTGGCATTTCAAGGCTAGGTAGGGAGGGGCAGTTCGAGATGACGCGGTTCTCACAGCTTCCAGAAATGGCGCATTATTTCGATGATCCATCTTGTCTGGTGCTTGACAGCCGCAAGGAACTTCGCGCAAACATTGAGCACATAATCACGGACAACAAGGAAAGATTTCCTGATCCTTATAGCAAGATGGATAACTATGCTTTACAGACGTTCCTCAAGGGCGCAATCGACAATGCACGAGAAAGAGTGAAAAGAAACTACAAGACTGCGATCCCTCAGTATTACAGGGGCCGCACGCAGCTACTGCTCCCCTTATGCATCACCAACGCAAACACAGCTGATCTCGCTCTCGTTGTGGAGGACCACGGTGCCTTCTATCGAGCCTCCACCTGCATCACACTGGACATGGCATACAACAATGCCCGTCAACTGGCACGGCCAGACCGCGACTGGCTTCAGCCCTAAAGACAATCTTCCTGACTGTATTGTGTGATTAGCGGCACTCCTTAAACAAGTACATCGTGGTTCTCAATGGCCCATTTTGTGTAGCTGGCGGTGTGTCGAATTGCTGGCTCGCGCAATGATGCATCGCGGACACAAAGCACGCGAAACTCTGTGGGCATTCGGTTCAAATACAAGCACACGCGATCGAAGTTGGTATCGGATGCGCATCGCGCCAGCGCTGAAGAAACTGCATATTGCGCTGCGGCATTCTCTGGGACTGGCTCTTTGAGCGGATTTACCAGAATGGCGTCGATGTTGGGTAACTCCCGGAACATTCGCAGGAACGCGGAAAACTCCGTTGCTGCACCAGTTCCGACTGCCCCAGCAAATAATTCGTGTTCGACAGATTGATCCGGTGCTGAGTCGAGAATCCGCGATACGAATTGCCAAGAGCGAGGCGATGGAAATGCGTTCGCGGCGCGGTCGAAGGCGCTCAGCACTTCCGGCCGAAAACGGAGAAATGCAATCACCTCAGGCCGAATTCCAGCTCGGATCGCCCACTCCGACCACTCTTGCGCATCGACCTCGAATTCGAGGTGCACGAGCCGATTCCGCAACGGTGTTGGCATTCGAGTTGTGACCGCACGATCGGAATCGCGGTTTCCGGCAGCTATGATGGCCCACCCTTCTGGTAACGTGTACTCCCCAAGCTTCCGATCAAGCACAAGCTGGTAGCAACTGGCCTGCACCATAGCTGGCGCGGCGTTCAGTTCGTCAAGGAAGAGAATCCCCGATCCATCTTGCGGCAGAAACTCGGGTGTAGCCCACTTGGATCGGCCATCATTTCCAAGAAATGGCAGACCCCGGAGATCAACTGGATCAAGTAAGACAGCCCGCACATCCTGGAGCGATATCGCTAGTTCCACGGCAACCTGACGCACGATGGCCGACTTACCAATGCCCGGGCCACCCCAGATGAAAGTGGGTTGCCGGGCGGCAACAAGGGTACGCAAAGCAGTAAAAACAGAAGAAGCTTTCATACAAGAATTACCTTTGGCAATGAGGCGTATGTTGGATTGGCAGTGACGCGAAGACTGACGCCATCGCGACGCGAACTACAAGGAATCACGCTAGTCATCTACCCGTCACCGAGGCGACAAATTAGGGGCTATTCTGGAGCCTGTCGGAGATAGATTTTCCTGAACGAAAAATCAACAACTGACAAACGATGCCCTGTCTGCAAGCTGTTGATTCCTGGTTCGGGAATCGTTTACTCCGACAGGCTCTCTGAGTGTGAGGATTCGTTTTCGTGCTAACTGCCTACCTAGACGAGAGCTGGGATGCCTCAACAATGTGCGTTGGGGGATGGCTGTGTAATGTGAGCAGCTGGAGGCTCATACAAGGGAAGTGGGAACGGCACATTCAACGTGAAAATAAAACGTCACTAAAGCTAAACCTTCAACTAATCTCCCGATATAAGGCCGCCGATCTTGGCTGCCGAAAAGGCGAGTTCGATGGTTGGACGAAGCAACGCGAGGTCGCATTCACCAAGAATTTGATAGATGTCCTTCGCATGAGGAATCCGCGCTCCAGGCCGATTGGAATTGCATGCGGAATTTCGTTTGGAGATATGCTGGCTGCGTCTCGTGAGTGGGACAGGGACCACAGTCGTCATAAGTGGGAGAGGGCGGCGTATCGGCTATGTATGCTCTCTTGTTTGCGAATGGTCCTTGAAACGATGACGGTACTCTACCCCGAAGAAAAAGTAGCCGTCGTACATGATCACGGGAAGTTCAACGGCCCAGCATTGAGCGCCTTCAATGCTGTTAAAGCTAACCCCACGATCAGAAATCGTGAAGCCTTGCTGACTGTTACCGCAAAGGGATGGGAGGACTGTGTCGCGCTTCAGCCTGCGGATATGATGGCGTTCGAGGCAAGGAAGTTGATTTCATCCGGGATCGCTGACGCTGCTAGATTCCGGCGCTCGCTTCAGCGAATCATAGGCCAGAGCATCCACATCAGAGTTCACACTCTGCCGAAGGCTGGACTCGTAGAGATTATGGAAAAGCATTTGCGGGCACTAGAGGGCGAGGATTATCAGTATGGCGCTGGCATGGCATGACTTAGGATGCGATTTCGGCGAGTCTTGTTGATTATTCGCAAGTTGGTTGACCCGCGTCAGGCAGGTCAGTCGTGCCGTTCAGGATGACGACGTGACCAGTCGCAGCCGAGTGTGCCAGAGCGAGGCGCACGGTGGAGATCCCGTCCCCAGTTTCATCGCAGATGGGGCCGCAAGTTGAACACTCGGCCTCGATCACCAGCCTGGCTGGCTGGTAGACCGGCATCCCGATATTCGTTGCGCACGCGGAGATTGTTGGCGTGGTAGTGGCTGAATTCACAGAAAAAGCCTCCTTAAAACGGGTGGCACGCGAGAATTGGCACTGCGTTTCACCCGGGGAGAGGCGTGCGGACCGTCCCAACGGGCTCTCTGCCGCACACCTCTGCTTTTTGCTGCATTACCGGTTAGTCAATGCAGCCAGCCTACTATGAGTCGGCGAAATTGGAACCGTCCTCTCGGACACTTCACCCCATTTCCCGAATCGCGTCTGCTCATCAATTAAGTCTTGCTAGAAAATGTCATGGTGGAATCTATTTTGAGAAAGTCAGAAAATTCGAACACTCACGCTCTAGACGAGCTCTACGACCAGGGTTTTCTAAAGGTGATCTGACCCTGTCGCTTCGGCCTCGATGGCAACGACAACCTGTCGCAGTGTCTCCAGATTTTCTATCCGCTCGACAGAGCCGAGATTCAGTTCGTGCAAAATTCTCGCCAATGCCTCCGAACCCGTCTTGTCCAAACCCGCGTCCAGACGCCGCAACCCGCGTTCTGCGGACTGCATTTGGGTCAAGACTTTTCGGAGTGTCAGCGGGTCCTGAATCTCGCTGGGATTCCAGACATGCGCCGCCTTCTTCAGAAGTCCGCGATACAGACCTCTTCCCAACGTCTCCGCCATTGCTTCAATCTTTCGCACGAGTGGCGCACGTTCGCCTGGACTGGCATTCCCGCTCGTGACATTTTGGCTTGTGGCAGTCGGCTCATGTTTGTCATCAGATTTGGATGAGTGCTGGTCAGTGGCTCGATCCGGCCGAAGACCTTGCCGCCAGCCTTCCGGCGTCGCCCACCCCACCAGCCTGGGAATGGCCTTGAGCCGTTTTCGCTCGTCCAGATCAACCCATACCCCGGAGAAGTAATAAAGATAGCGGCCAAGACCGAAACAAGACGCTGCCCGTTTAAATGCCTGAGCTTCTGCAGCAGTACCGGCGTTATCGTCGTCGGCCCACTCTTCGCCCGTTGCAGAATGGGAACCAAGACCGAAAATTGTCAGCTCACAAGTGACGAACACTTTGGCCACGACCTTGTCATCTTTGTTCCGCTGGAAGTTCGCGCTCGTGTGGACCGTGTATTTGCGCGTCCAACCGGCTGGACTAAAGAGTGCATTGAGCCGGTCTGTGTACGCTCGCTGGTCAGCATATGGAATTACCTGTCCTCGCAATGGTCCATTTGCCTTGGTAGTGTTTGTAATTCGCCATTCAATCACAGATGGAGTGAACGGCACTTCCAACTCCGCGACGAATTCCTTGATCTTCTCGGGAGTCAATTGGGAGCCAGCAGGCGCTCCGAACATCACAACAGTCGAAACAGATTCGCGTGCAGCGTCGGCGTGGCTGTTCGCGGAAGCAACCGCATGCCCATTGATCGCAGTCATGGCGTTGCTCCTGGTTGTGAATTAGGGTTGCTGCCTAAAGAGGAGACTCTCTATTTTGTCTGCTGAGGACCAAGCGGAGTCGTGATGGCGCGCAATATTCGAACGAACGCGCGATTGTCCCCGGCGCGGAAGCTAGTTTCCGAGGCTGAATACATTTGGTGTCTGGTGATTGTGGACCAGTCAATTTGAAATCCCGCTCGTCCGCCAAGCTCGCGCATGATGAATCTTGCGGCATCGTCTGTCCAGCAATCGGGCCAACACTTCAGCATCGTTCGCGGCATCAACTGGATCGCGGGCCAATGCCGATCGCAAGGCGTCCTTCAGCCACAAAGAACCTGCGGGATCCCGTAGGATTTCTTCAAGTTCCGGTAAATCGTCGTATTGTGAATTCATGCGCTCAAACCGTAATGATCTTTAATAGGACAACCCAATGCTGCCCGGATTTCTTTTTTATTGCAGCCCGCCCAGCACTTGTATTTGCGAGGATCAGCAATCGAGATTGCTAAATTGTCTCCGCTCTTATCGCGGCCCCGCTGTGCACACGACGGACACCGCGTGAAGTAATTGCGGCCGCTCCTGCGCTTCTTGCCCGTGATTTGTTCAAGGATCGAAAAGTCCGTGCGCCTGAGGCTCCAATTCCGGGACTGCCCGGACATGGGTTTCCGTGAAGCTGCAACCTCGTCAAGAGTGCTGAGGCCAGATACGAAGACGGCCATCTCATCTTCCGTGATCTGCTTCAGCCGGCTAAGGTACGAGATTTGGGCCTCAAGGGTGTAGTCGGCTCCATAAAACCAGAAGCGCCTGCCCACGGCCCGATGTATGCCGAGAGGCCCGCGAATCCCGTTACCAAACTCGTTAGCCGGCACTTCATTTTGTTTTGGGAAGATCTCGATTCCGTCTGCAAGGGCCGGGCTGCGACTGGCAGAGTCTTGTTCATTTCGCGTTCCCTTGATCGGCACCTTGAGGCGTCGCGCAAGGCTCTGAATGTACAAGCGGCAGTCGCTCGCTAGCAGGGGCTTAGCAGCAAAAATCCAGAGATGCCCTCCTCGTCGGGATTTCTCCAGAGCTGCCTCGACTCCGTCCTGCCGTAGTTCCCATTGCAGTTTCAAAAGATCTTGCAAGGCTTCGGAATAGTCCGCGTCAATGGCCACCCATTTACAGCGCTGAGTGGCCGGATTGATCGCGTACAGTCCGATTGTGATGCGGCCCTCCAGATGGCTTCTGATGGTCGACTCGGAGAGTGGGAGGTTCCCTTTCGGCCGGTAGTAATAGCATCGGCCTCTCTCGGAATCCGGGGTAGAGGACTGGACGGTGTAGGCCCGCCGGTTAACGAACAGCTCAAAGTAGCGAACCACAATCTCATCGGTTGCCAAGAATTGTGATCGCATACTTCACCTTCCAGTGTCTTCGTACCCCGGTTCAGAAACTCGGTCAAATTTCCGCGGATTCGGCGGGACTTTAAGCCGCTCCCGCACTTTGGAATTGAGGGCCCAGAAGTCCGGGCTGCTCTGCATAACGAAGGAGGTTGTACTCGGGGAGAAGTTGAGAAAATTCTTCCAGCGTTAGGTTGTCGTCTGCACCGTCGAACGACAGCAAATAGAACTCCTGGCGCAGGCGGTCGTACACGTAGATTGCTCCCGAAGCGGGATTGTCGGGAGCCATTTGCAGCAGCAGGATTGCTTTGGGCATTTGAATCCAGCGTGCAGCGACAGCTTCTCCGATGCCAAGAAATGCTTTGATCACTCGATCCACATGAGGCTCCGGATTTCCAAGTCCCATGTCTCTCACACTGAATAACCGATAGGGGCTAATGTCACCTTTACTTCTTTGCATACGAATTCTCCTTTCTCCGGTTAACGAAATAGGCGTGGCGGTTGACGGACTCGCTTTCACGGTCTCTCGTAGAGTTTCGGAATACGTTTGTCCGCGCGATTAATCAAACAATGTTGCGAATTTGAGGATCAATTACTTCGCTAGACTTTTGCAGCAGATTCGAGACATTTCAGGAGTGACCCGGAATCCAACTGGCTGAGGATTTTGAACCGATGAGCCGTGTTCATGAGCCGATTCCAGCTACTGAGTAGCATCATTCGGAGGAAACTAAACAAAAAGCTCTGCCCGTAAAGGAACGCGGACAGAATGCTGGCTTCCCTCGGTAACCAGGCTACTCAGCTCCGGACGTAAATAATCCACGTTAGGTCGGGTTCGCTTTCCGATCTCGAGGAGCCTGGACGCTACAGGCACAAACGTGATGTTTCCTATAACGGTACTGGACGGGCGGGTTAGTTATAAACAGAGGGTAGTCAACAGTTAACGAGTTATGAGCCCGAGAGTTAAATGGGGTCGGAAAAGGCCAAAGACAGCGCAAACACAGGCCAATGACAGGGCAAAGCGATCAGAAGATCCCTTGCAAAAGTTCCCGGAAAGCGATTACAGGCTGGCGTGGGTGAGTGATGACGGGGGTATCAAGCAACTGTTGGTAAAACGCAGCCGCGGTCGCAAACCCGAGCCTTTTAGGAATTCCCGAGAGTTCGCGTGCCAGATGAAGAACGATTTCGACGCCAGCGCTCAAATAAAGCACGCATCCGATTTGGCTGTCGCTGTTGAGAGCACAACGTATCCTTTCATATTGGCGGGCACTCTTGAGCGTGCGCTCATATTCCAGCGCAAATCTGGCCATGATATTGCCGTTCCAAACATCAACCACTGCATCGTAGTCTTTTCCAAGGGGGATCGTGGAAATTGTATTTCCCGAAGCCGTTTCAACATCCGACCGCCAGGTGGCTAGTATGCCGGCACGCACAAGAGCGAGGTGAATGCCGTTCAACTCCAGCGCATGGTGAAGCTGCGACTGATTCGGTAGATGCAAGGTTTTGGAATTCAACACCGTGGCGAAATGGCCATGTTTTTCAAGCTGCAACAACCCGTCCACGGTAATCCGGTAAACTGCGGTTCCCGTGCCGAGATTGCCATTGCAGACAGAGAGGTAACCCGAGCTAAGCAGCCTCTTGATGCGCCAATTAAAGCTGTTACGTGAATACTCGTACCCGTCGGCTTTCATGAACTCGAAGAGTTGCTGATGAGTGATGAATTTAGAGTTTCTAGCCTGAACGAGTGCAGGAACATCACGCGAACCGCTCACTATCAGAGTGCCTCTCGCGTAGCGCATTGTTCACTCGGCGGGATCCAACACCGGACTGGGAACGAGTTCCAACCACATCGGTCCGGATACCTGCAGCTGCCAGAAACCCCATTCCGTCTCCACCCAATCCCCAGGCTTCAGGAGCAGCATAGTTTCTTCGGCAAGGCGTAATTGGCTGGCCGCAATTACACAAGCTGATGGAGATTTCCATTGGCTGGAGCGAAAATTTATGGGGCCATGCTGAGTTGAAGTAATTACCACGAGGTAATAGTGGGGCACTGCCGACCTCGGCGCTTTGCATTGAAATAGCAAACGGTTTCCGCCGAAGGCGAACGCAAGCTCGGAGCAGCAAAACGTCTTGCCAAGAGACGAGTGGGGAAGGTTCGGGTTGAAGCCTCCCACGCCATTAAACCGGATCAAACCGGAGATCAGCCAGTGGCGTCGAATCTTCGAGCCGCAACATACTCCAGTGGAATTGTAGTAAGCGGCCTGGCGAGTAAAGCGGTGGGGATCCTCAGGCTCACGCCCAAACCGCGACCACCAGTTACTGCCGAAATTGAGCACCTTGACCAGCACCGTCCACCCGCTCCATCAGTTTCTGATTGATCTCCTTCAAACTCGCAGTGCGCTCGGGAATGGAGAGCCTATGCAACTGGCTGACTGCACCGACAATTTCTTGTCCGAGCTTTTCTTTGCGCTCCTGGAAGTATCGCCAGAGATCCGCAAAACGAGTGAGCTGCTCAAGGAGGTCACGTTCATCGGGCGACTTGGACTCCACAAGATGGTCCCATTCACGACGGTCCTCTATAGGTCCCAAATCGCCGCCACGCTGAAATTTGCTGACCAGCTTCATTACCTCGACCACGAGGTCAGTCTGCGCATCATGCTCTGCCATTGCTGGCTTCCTTTCTCGCGACGGTCACGCCGCCGGATTCTGTTTTCGACGTACGATTCTTCTGCTGTTCTTCTCGTAACAAACGGCTGAGTTGTGCGTTCTGCTGTCGTAACGTCTTCTCCGATCCTTCCATCAACGCGATCTTTTGGCGCAGCGAATTATTCTCTGTCATCAACTCATTCTCATGAGGGGATCGAGGCGTTTGCGCCGCCGCTACCCCCTGGACTTCTGCCGCCGCTGCTGTGACTTGTCTTTCATCAACAGCTTTCCTGAGACGCTCAAATTTTCCTACTTCCTCGAACATTCGAGTGCGCGCCTCAAGCAATTCATTGTGGTACCAGCTGAGAAATCGCGCTGCAATCAAATGCCGGTGTCTACGCTCTTTCGTCTGATGAGCAACGATCACGAAAGCGCCAGCCAAAAACGCAAGGGCGCAGGAGTTGGACCAGAAAAAGAGATTGTCAATTGTTTTCGCAATCACAACCCTGCGCACGTCCTCAATCCCTTGTCCGTAGTTCTGATTGTCAGGATTGATCTGCTTCAGGGCGAAATCCGCAAAGCCGTCGCGGTGCTTTTGTGGATACTTTGCAGCCGGATCGTAGGTGGAGCGCTGAGTCTGGGCCGCTGCCAGACTAGCGGCGGAAATAACGAACGTCATAGCAATTCGAGGGAGGGCTTTCATGCCCACCTCTTCTGGTTGCCCCGACCTTTCAACCGCGCGCGCCGCTCCACAGCTGCTGGATCCTTGAAACGCAAGTTCGCCCCCAGGGTAAAGATTTGGGGCGTTCGAGTGCGTGGATAAATCATCGGCTCGAAACATTCCAGGTCAAACTTCGGTGGTCGTCGAACGTGCAAATGAGAGAACTCCGTTCCGAGTTTGTTATTGGTCATCAGCACCTGGAGCTGGCCAACCGGAAGGTTTTTCAGGTGATAGTCCTGCGCGCGAGTCTCTTTAATTTGGGTCTCACTTCCGAAACCAATCTTTTCATATCGTTTATCGAAGATGCCTTTCTCTTCGATGGTCATGGTGAGCCGTTTGCCCTCGATCATTGACGAAGCATTTTCGAAATACCTGGTCGTCTCTTCATCGCGTGCACGAAGGAGCATGACGGTATTCGGGGCCGAGGAAACGTCTTGGCAGAATCCCAGACTAACCTTGAGAAGTTGCGCAATGGATTGCAAAGAGAACAACAGGGCGGTATTGGTTCCGCGGGCGGTCTGAAGAATTTGTGCGAAGTTGGGATATGCAAACGGAGAAAACTCGTCGAGGATGACGCTTACAAAAGGCGAATCGGTACCCTGGTTTTCGTAGCGTTTGCCGACCATCAACTGCAGATTTTGAAGCAGCATTCGGCCCAAGGCCGTTACCGCTCTAGAATTCACATTGACATTCAACGAGACAAAGAGAATAAGTTCCTGGTCGATCACGTCATCGAGCGTAAGCAGGTCCTCATAGGGGCCGGTGACGACCGAGAGCTTGTCTTCAAGAAAAGCCATCAGCTCGTTCAGAAGCCCTTGGATCTTCTCTACGCGTTCCCGATCGGAGAAGGACTGCAGGAGATTTCTGGCCGACATGTCAAAGTTCAATCGGCGTTGGTCGTGAAGCGAGTAGAGGCGCTCAATTCGCGTCCTCGCCTGCTCCATCTGCTCCTCTAGAACCTGTTGGTCGAGAGCAACTACCAGGACGTCATAGATGTTGAATCGCTTGCCTGTGTAGAAGAGGATTCTAACGAGATCTCCGAAATAATTAGCTTGATGGCCCTTGAAGAAATCGCGGCGCAGCCCAAATGATTCGAAGATAAAGTTCACATGTTCATGGTAGGAATCGTCGGTCACGTATAGCGGGTTGTAACGGACGGAAATGCCCGGTTGAGACGGGTCCAGGATTCGAAGCTGGTGCGTGCGTCCCGCTGCTGCCGCCTCAAACAGCACGGCCTTCAGGAACTTCTTGTCTCCTTTTCCATCGACAATAATCATCGGAATGCGATGATTGCCGCGCACGACCCGCCGCAAATCCTGGGCAATGATATTCAGCAGCAGTGTTGTCTTCCCCGAACCAGACTGGCCAAGCAGCAGCGCCTGCATGCGTCGGATTTCATCGGACCAGTACCATGGCTGTCCGTGAATGTTGTATCCGGCAATAACCGAGTTCCGAGCGAATGCTTTGCCCACGTACTCGCGGTCTTTGAGTAAGGGAATATGGATGGCGGGGTGGGGCCAAACCGTCTCGCGCTTTTTCTTGCGGGTCCAGAAATAACGGGTCGTCAAAGCCATGGCTGCCGCCAGGCATGTCAGGTCGATACTGGCTTCAGTGAGCTGCTGTGTGCGTATTCGGAACCGTACGTTGAGTAGGTATAACAACAAACCAACGGCTGCCAGGAGGAGGAAGGTAACGACTGTGGCCGTGTTTTCCTCGCGCGACGCGTTGAACTCACGGCGACCGTAGTGATAACTGTTCACGGATGAAAAATCCCAAAATAGATGAAGGAGCCGAACACGATCGCTGCGAGGGCAGCGATGGTCAGCAATAAGGGATGGATCCGCGGGCGACCGTTTTCACCCTCCGGTTTGAGAGGGTCTTTAAGCTTCTGGCCAAGCTGCCAGACAAGGTTCTGTTCCGGATCTCCCTTGAACGCGGCGTCGAGTAGCACGACCATCTCGTCTTCGGTAATTCGCCGCGGCCTATTCATCTCAGAGCACCAACGTGGCCTTCACGCGACCCTGGCTGTCCGTGCCAAAGCTGATTTCCAGTACTGCAGGCGCGTCGATCTTTTTGCGAATCGCGATAACACCCTGAGTTTGTTCGCCTGAAGCAAGATCTTCTTTCTGAGTTTCGGCATGGGCGATTTCGAGTTCCGTTTGTCTGCTCTTTCCCAGCTTCGCAGCCGCTGTCTGCTTCAGTTGCTGGAACCTGAGCGCCGGTACCGAAATATATGGTCGCAACGGGAGCACTTGCGCAACAGTTGGCTTAGGGACTCTATACGGATGCGCACTGGAATTACGAATCCCATAGTGGATGTAAAGAGTGTTCCGGGATTGGAAAACGTGCTCCACTCGGACGGTAATCCCATGTTTCTCGTCCTTAAGATTGCTGGAATCCACGTTCTCGGCGCCGAGAAACGCTCGCGTCAGCATCATGTCTGCGATCTCGTCGAGATGCGGGCTGTTGTCGGGCACGGGTTTTGGCGTGGAGATAGCGTTATCGACTGCAAAGTTCATGTTTTTTACCTCTGCTGCGGATTCAAGTTCATACGCGAAGCGGCGTGAAGCTGTCCAGACAAAGAGGTCCGTTGACGCACCTATCTTCAGGGGCTTGATGAAGACCTTGTCTTCGTGGCGCTCGATCTGGAACGCTGAACTGCCGGCCGCAGCCATGGTGACCGGTTCTCCGAATTCAAGCACGGTCAGATGGTCGAGCGCGGTTGCCACATGAATCACCTCATTTCGCGGTGAAGCCACCTTCAGCTCATCTGCTGATGCCGCAACCACACACATCACGACAAAGATCAATGCACGCTTCATGAGATACCTTCGAATTCTGACGGATGGAACCGAGTCGGCCCGGTTCCATCCTGATTAAGTGGTTGTTGAGTCATTCGAAGGAGAATTGACCATCCTTGTATTGAAATAGGAAGGTCTCTTTTTCTCCGCCTTCGATTTTCTCGACCAGAAAGTTGCGCCCTTCAGAGTCTCTGGAAATTGACATGCCGGAAACCTCCGGCAAAGCAACTCGGACAGTCTTGCCGCCGGTCTGCTCTGCCAATTTGTCGATGAGTTCCTGCGGAAAAGCATGGAAGAGGATCGAGCCACTGCCCTGGCCATTGCAAACAACGCGGTTCAGTGCCTGGCACCAGCCCATCCGGTTCTCCGTCTTGCCTGCCGCCCAGACACGCACATAAGAGATGATGGCTTTCATCTCCTGCTTGGCCCGTTCTTCACCGTGATAGTGAGCAGAAAAGGCTTTGCGGCGCGCCAGCAGCTTTTGCTTTCGCAGTTCCTTGTCGGAGCCCTTGCGCACAGCTTCCCATTCGGCTTGCGCCTTGTCGAGATCAGCTTTCAGTTTGTCCTGTCGTTCGGAGATGCGGCCAACCACTGCAGCGTACACACCGTTCACATACCGGCATTCATCGAACATCACTCGGGTCACGTTTTCTCCCGAAACGAGTCCTTTGAATTCCTCTATGGGCAGCTTCGCGGTCAGCAGGTCTTCGATCTCCTTTCGAACGTGGTTATAAAGTTTCCCGATGCGGTCTTTCTCATCCACATCGAGATGAATAGGCAGATCCGATATCCGCGACTCATTCTTGTACTTGAGCCACGGCGCCGGATTTACCTGTTGACGTATGTCGGCGATGATCTTTGGATCGGGCTCGACTTCGTGCTTGAGGCTGTCGAGTGCCTTCTGCAACTCCGTGACGAGCTGGTAGCCAAGATCGCTCCTGCCTACGGCCAGGCACGAGGTCTTCAAGTCGGTAATCATGCCGATCTGGTTCCCACGCGCCTTGATCGCCACATGTTCGAGGTTCCACCAGGGAGATTTGGCCTTGCGGAGCTTCATCTTCTGTTGATGGAATTCGTTCGTAAGCGAGAACCGCTTCCTGACAAATCTTGGAAAGCGGTCCTCCTCCAGAATGCAGATCCAGTCAAAATCGAAATCGCCGCCGTTTTTCTTTGCTGTTTCTGAGTGAAGGATGTAAGTGCCTTCGAGAAACAGATGCTGTGTGCCAATCTGCTCAGCTAGTTCGTTCGATGTCCGGCATCCTTGCTCATCCAAACTACGAGTGAGCTGCATGATGAGTTCCGGTGAGTCGATGTGTTCCATCGGCAGCAGGTCCTCACACATGCGGATGGGATACCGCACGCACAGACCTCGTTTGGACTCAAGGCCCACAACGGCTTGCTGTTTGGGAATCCAGTCGGATCCCGCATAAAGCCGTTTGTCGTGAACGACCAGATATCCGTCATCGGCCAGTGCGAATGCCGGCAGACGGAAACCTCCTCCGGTCGCGGCTTTGAAGGCCCAGCGAGCGAGCAGACGGTTGAGTTGATTGTTGATGTAGGGATAGCGGACGATATTGCCGCTGGTGTCAGCAAGCAACGCGCCTTCAACTGTTCTCACCTCTTCCTCCTGGTTCTTTTCGGGATCGTCTAGACCCAGGAGTTCGAGCAGTTCCTGATATCGGCCTTCGCTGATCGAGTCGTTTTGCTTTCGTACCTGACCCAGAGCCTC